>JBARBI010000070.1:0-2435 GCA_049792875.1 Candidatus Sulfotelmatobacter sp. | reverse complement strand
CCCCCGGGGGCGCGTCTGCGCGTGGCGCTGACCGGGCTGACGGTCGCGGAATACTTCCGTGACGCCGAAGGCGCCGACACTCTGCTCTTCATAGACAACATTTTCCGCTTCACGCAGGCAGGCTCGGAAGTGTCCGCACTGCTGGGCCGCATGCCCAGCGCCGTCGGCTACCAGCCCAACCTGGCGACGGAAATGGGCGAACTGCAGGAGCGCATTACGTCCACGAAGAAAGGCTCGGTCACGTCGGTGCAAGCGATTTACGTGCCCGCCGACGATTTGACCGATCCAGCTCCGGCGACCACTTTCGCTCACCTGGACGCGACCACCGTGCTTTCGCGCGCGTTGACGGAAATCGGAATCTACCCCGCGGTCGATCCGCTGGCCTCGACTTCGCGCATTCTCGATCCGCGCATCGTTGGCCAGGAGCACTACGACGTGGCGCAAACCGTAAAGCGTACTCTGCAAACCTACAAAGATCTACAGGACATTATTGCGATTCTCGGTATCGATGAGTTGACCGAAGACCAGAAGGTGACTGTGGCGCGGGCCCGCAAGATTCAGCGTTTCCTGTCGCAGCCGTTCCACGTAGCCGAACAGTTCACCGGAGCGGCCGGACGCTACGTGAAGATCGCCGACACGGTCAAGGGCTTCAAGGCGATCGTGGAAGGTAAGTACGACGACATCCCCGAACAGGCGTTCTATATGAAGGGCCCGATCGAGGAAGTCCTGGAAGCGGCAGAGAAGATGAAGGCGGCAGCGTAAGAGAAGCTGACAGCTCACAGCTTGTTCATGCCTGACACATTCAAACTCGAGATCGTCACGCCGGAAAAGAAAGTTGTCGACACGGCGGCCGAAGAGGTCCAGATTCCAGGGAAGAACGGGTATCTGGGCGTTCTGCCGGGACACGCGCCGCTGATCACCGAATTGGCGGTCGGTGAGATTACTTACCGCGAGAATTCCGCCGAAGTTCGTCTGGCCGTGGCCTGGGGATTTGCGGAAGTGCTGCCGAACAAGGTGACGATTCTGGCAGAGTCTGCCGAGCGTCCCTCGGAAATTGATGTGGAGCGGGCACGCAAAGCCAAAGAGCGTGCCGAGCAGCGGTTGGCGAGCGGCGACACCACAGTCGACGTCGAGCGCGCCCTAGACGCGTTGCACCGCGCTGAAGCACGCCTGGATGTTGCTGCCCGAGGCAATTAAGTCTTAGTGGTTTTGGCATCTCGATCGTTGCACGATTCCCTCTCTGGTGCCGGCCGCTTTTCTCCTTATACAATTGGGCCGCTTACTCATCTGAGGAGACGGCACCGTGAAACTCCATTCCTTGGTTCTCTCGCTCTTCGTTCTCGCTAGTCTGGCGACCGCGCAGCAAGCCAAGCCTGCTCAGGCCCTGGCTCCGCAAAGGCCGCCGTGGCTCGACACCCCGGAGGTGCACTCCGATAACAGCGTGACCTTCCGCTTCCTCGCTCCCAACGCGCAGGAAGTGAAGCTCTCGCGCGAGGGCACAGAGCCGGTGGCCATGCAGAAAGACGACAAGGGCGTGTGGAACGTCAATACCTCGCCTTTGCCTCCGGACTATTACGGATATTCCATTATTGTCGATGGTGTGCGCTCGATCGACCCTTACAACCACCTGCTGAAGCCGAATTTGCTCTCCACGGAAAACATGGTGCACGTTCAAGGTCCACCTTCGCTACCCTGGGAGCTGAACGATGTGCCGCGCGGAGAGATCCATCATCATTTCTACAGGTCGGCAGCGGCCAACGATCAGCGGGACTTTTATGTCTACACGCCGCCGGGCTACGACCCCAGGTCGAAAACGTCCTATCCCGTCCTGTACCTGCTGCACGGATTCAGCGACGACGCGAGTGGATGGACGGCGGTGGGACGCGCGAACGTGATACTCGACAACCTCATTGCGCAGGGGAAGGCAAAGCCGATGATCGTCGTGATGCCACTGGGCTACGGCACCATGGAAATGATTACCCTGGGCTGGGGCGCGTGGACCCATACCGATGTGCGAGATCGTAACTTCACAAAGTTTCGCGAGGCGCTTCTGACGGAAGTCATTCCGAAGGTCGAGAGCGAATATCGCGTGGCCAGCGACCGCAATTTGCGGGCGATTGCCGGGCTCTCGATGGGCGGAGCAGAATCGCTGCTGACTGGGCTGAACAATCTCGACAAGTTCGCCTGGATCGGTGCGTTCAGTTCGGGTGGGATTCCCGATGATTTTGCAACGGATTTTCCGGGACTCGACGCCAAGGCGAATCCGCAAATCCACTTGCTGTGGATTGCCTGCGGTACCGAGGACCGCCTGATCACCGTGAACCGCAACCTGCGGGAATGGCTCAAGACGAAAGGTGTTCAGCACACCGACATCGAGACGCCGGGGATGCACACGTGGATGGTGTGGCGGCGCAATCTGGCAGAATTCGCGGGGT
>JBARBI010000069.1:0-51112 GCA_049792875.1 Candidatus Sulfotelmatobacter sp. | reverse complement strand
ATCTGCCAGCATGCCGATGGAGACCGGCCCGAACTTCAAGACGCACGCTCGCTATTGGCCCAGAAATGAGCCGGTGCTCGCGTAGCCGCAGGTGAACGAACTGGCAAGCCAAGACGACCTGAATGGGGCTTGGCCAGGGTTATGGAAGTATCGGTGAAAGCAAACAGCTGATTGAAAAAAGATGGGTCCCAACGCGCTCGCCGTTTTCCAACTGATCTAAGACCGCGAGAAAACAGCGGGAATGTCCCGCCTCGCAAATGTAGTGGCCTTTTCGGTCCACATCACATCGACTGACAGGTGATATACTTAGCCCCCATTTTTTTGGTGGTAAAGAGGGAAACTCGGGATGAGCCTTGTACGGTCACCTTCTAGTTTAGTGGACAGCCGCAGAAGGTTTCTGCGCTACCTCGCTCTCAGTCCCGCACTGGCAAGCCCGCTCCTGATCGGAAGCTCTCTGGGGAAAGCATTTGCCTCGAACTGGGCTGCTCGCGCACTCGATGGATCTGACTCAGGTGTGGAATCCATTAAGAGCGCCGATCAGGCTCTTAATGTGATGGAATTCGAGGAACTGGCCCGCAAGGCGCTGCCTCCGGCGCATTTTGCGTATCTGGCAACCGGTGTTGACGACGACGCAACGGTCCGGTTGAACCACGAAGCCTACCAGCATATTGAAATTCGTTCCCGCCGCTTGATTGATGTGGAGAAGCTCGATTCTTCGGTCGAACTGTTCGGTACGAAGTGGGAAACCCCGATCTTTCTCTGTCCGGTCAGCTCCATGAGAGTGTTTGATCCCGAGGGCGAAGTGGCGGTGGCACGCGCGGCGGCGAACAAACACCATCTGCAGATGCTCTCGACTGTCGCCGGTACGTCCATTGAAGACGTAACCAAGGCACGCGGGGCCTCGGTGTGGCAGCAACTGTATCCGACCAACGACTGGGCCGTAACGCGCGCAATGATCAAGCGGGCGGAGGCGGTGGGCAGTCCTGTGCTGGTGTTTACGGTGGACCACATGGACAACGCTAACAATGAGACCCAATCCCGCGGACGCAGATTCGACGATCGCGATTGTTCGGCCTGCCATGAAAAGGGCTTTTCCGGGTATGTTCGCGGCAAGCCCGCGTTTGACGGGTTGGACGTATCGAAGGTTACGGCGCTCTACGACCCGAGCTTTACGTGGGACTACGTCAAGCGGCTGAAAGATGCGACCAAGATGAAGCTGGTGCTGAAGGGGATCGTGACCCGCGAGGACGCTGAGATCGCGGTCGAACACGGAGTGGATGGCATTGTCGTATCCAACCACGGAGGGCGCGGGGAGGATACCCTGCGGCCAACCATCGAGTGCCTCCCGGAGGTCGTTGCGGCGGTCAACGGGAAAATTCCAGTGCTGGTCGATGGCGGCATCCGACGCGGAACTGATGTTTTCAAAGCGCTGGCCCTCGGGGCCACCGCGGTTGGCTTTGGCCGTCCGCAGGCTTGGGGACTGGCAGCGTTCGGACAATCTGGAGTCGAAGCCGTGCTGACCATCCTGCGCCGGGAACTTGAGAAAATCATGCGGCAGGCGGGAACGCCATCGATCCGCGACATCACGCGGACATTTGTCATTCCCTCGGCATGACCGGCTACACCCGCGCGGAACGTTTCAACCAGAGGTCAATCGGACGACTCACTCCCTTGGCTCGAAACGGCATGGCCACTTTGCGTCCTTCGCCAGCCGAGGCGTACCCGGCGTATAGAGTTTCCAGCACAAGCAACCCGTCTTCACCCGTAGCACGGGACTCCTCTTTGCCGCGGACACAGCGCGCAAAATGCGCCATCTCCTGCGGGAAGCCGTAATTCCAGAGTTCCTCGAAGACAGGGAAACTCCATCCCCTGGTGTCGGGGGCCTTTTCGACGGCATACCCATATCCGTTCTCGCTATAGGTGAGCAGAGCATTTCCCATCAGAAGGTTGGCGGAGGTGAGGCCCGCGTCGCCGTAGACTTCAATTCGATCATCCATTCCGCCGCGTTTTGCCCAGCTGTTCTCGACCAGCCCGACCGCTCCGTTGGCGAACTCGAGAATGCACAGCACATTGTCCTCGGCCCGACTCTTGTCTCCGTGAACCGAAGTGTCCATCTGGCAATAAACAGACTTGATCGGCGATCGCCCCAGAAACCAGTGGCAAAACGCGATCCCATGACAGCCAAGATCCATGAACGCACCGCCCCCTGAGCGTTCCACGTCCCAAAACCAGGGGCTGTGCGGCCCAAAGTGCTTTTCACTTTGCTTGACGAGATAAACTTTCCCGAAGGCGCCAGCCTCGGCCATTTCCTTGGCTCTCACGTACTTGGGCGCGAAGAAAAGCTCCTCGGCATACATGAGCAGGACGCCGTGCCGCTTGGCGCCCTCCAGCATCTCCTGGCCTTCTTCGATAGTCATCGCTAAGGGCTTCTCGCACACGATGTGCTTACCAGCATGAGCGCAATCGAGTGCCATCTGGGCGTGCAGATGGTTGGGGGCGGTAATCGTTACCATCTCGATGTTGCTCTCTTTCAGCATCTCGCGATAGTCGGCGAACACGCGCGGGATGCCGTACTTCGCGGCAAGAGCAGCAGCATTGCCCGGAGTGGGCGAAGCGACTGCCACCATTTCCGCTTCGTTCCCGGCCTGACGGAACGCAGACGCATGAATATCTGCTGCGAATTGCGATCCGATGATGCCTACCTTTACGCGTCCATTCTTGGCCATGAATCTCCGTTTCTTGAGAAAGGTTCAACCGAACAGAAAATTCCCTGCTCTACGGTGCTGCAGGTGCAACGCTGCCATCTAGCGCATCGGACCAGCTTTTTCGGTCGCCACCTGGCGTGCCGACTGCACTGCCTGCACCAATTCGCGAGCGGCTTGCGTGATCTTCGCTAGATTTCCGGCGCGCAGGGCAGCCGCATCCACCAGTTCCCCGCCCACGCCCAGAGCAAATGCGTCAGCGGCAATGTATTCGGCAGCATTAGACGCGTTGACCCCACCGGTTGGAATCAGGGTGGCGTTGGGGAATGGACCCTTCAAAGACTTCAAATACTTCGCGCCGCCCACGTTTCCACAAGGGAAAATCTTGACCACCTTCGCGCCATTCTCCTGTGCATACATGAGTTCGGTAGGCGTCAGTGCGCCGGGAATCGCCAGCATGGAAGCGGCCCGAGCCACCGACAGCGCCGGGATCGAGAGTCCCGGACTCACAAGAAACTGCGCGCCTGCTTCGATGCAACGGTCGGCTTGCTCGGCGGTCGTGATCGTACCCGCCCCGATCAGCAGCCCCGTGCTTCCGAGTTCCCGCACAACGTGGCGAATCACCGCCGGCGCGTTGGGAACCGTCATGGTGATTTCAATAATCGAAATCCCCCCGGCACAAATGGCCTCCACGGCCCGGGTTGCGTCTTCGACGGTTGCGGCCCGCACTACGGGCACGATACCGATCTCTCCGATTCTGCGAATCACGTCATCGATGTTCATATCGTTCTCTCGCGCCAGTCTGTCGACTTCGATTCTTAGCCTTGAATGCGCGCCGTTTGCGACTTCATAGCCTGCAGCAACTCTTCGCGTGTTGCCATCGTCGTGTCGCCCGGGGTGGCCATTGCGAGCGCTCCATGGGCTGCACCACAGTCAACGGCCCACTGTGGATCCTTCCCTGCAAGAAATCCGTAAATCAGTCCGGAGGCAAAAGAATCGCTCGCCAACCCTGTCGTAAATCTCAAGATTTTCCCGCACCCGCGCCTGGTAGAACTCCCCGTCGTAGTAGCAGGCCGCTCCCCAATCGTTCCGGTCGGGGTCTTGGCGTTTCGAAGCGTTGTGGCGATGACCGCCAGCGTGGGAAATTCCGGCACTACTTTCTTGAGCATTGCCTGGAAACTGGTCGTTTCGAGCTTGGAATGGTGTTCATCGAGACCGGCGACCTCAAAGCCCAGCGCCGACGTGAAGTCTTCTTCATTGCCCAGCATCACATCCACTAGCGGCGCCAACAATCGGTTGGTCTCCTGCGCCTTGGCCTTTCCCCCGATCGACTTCCACAGCGACGCTCGGTAGTTCAGATCATAGGAAACCATCACGCCGGCGTTCTTCGCCGTTGTCATGGCTTCCTGAGCCACAAGCGGCGCGGTCTCGGAAAGCGCGCAATAGATTCCGCCAACGTGCAGCCAGCGTGCACCGTCTTTGCGGAAAATCTGCTCCCAATCGATTTCGCCCGGCTTGAGTTGTGAAATCGCAGTGTGTCCGCGATCCAAACACCCGAGCGCTGCGCGGAGGCCGAAGCCTCTTTCGGTACACTTCAGCCCGTTGCGGACGGTCCGGCCGACTCCGTCAAACTGCACCCCGCGAACATACTTCTGACCGACGCCACCTTGCAGCATCAGGTCTTCGACCAGGCACCCAACCGGATTGTCCGCCAGTGCGGTTACGATGGCGGTGTCCATCCCAAAACAGCGCCTAAGGCCGCGGGCCACGTAGTATTCACCACCGCCCTCCCACGCGCGAAAATCACGCGTGGTGGAGATCCGTTCATCCTCCGGGTCGAGGCGCAGCATCACTTCTCCCAGGTTGACTGCGTCCCACATACAACCATTCTTGGATTTAACATTCAGCTTTGCCATGATCTGGTTTCACCAACTCCATCTCACAAATGCGTTCAAACATTCGGAAGTGGTCCTGCATGGTCGCCAGCCGGGACGGTAAGGCTTCGCGTTGGGTCCACTACCAGCCAACTCGCCGCACCCACCACGCACAAACCGGCCGCCACCAGGAATGACGTCGTCCAACCGAAGCGTACTGCGATCCACGGAGTGAGAGAGGCGGTGAGAGCTGCGCCAATCTGATTGCCCATGTTCATGAAGCCTGATACAGAACCTGAAGACCCGCCGGCAATGTCGGCGGTGACCGACCAGAAAGAGCTCTGGGAGAGATACAGAGCGCCTGCCCCACCAGCGAGAACGACGCTGGCCAGCCGCGCGCTTTGAACTTGCGATCCGAACGCGATGAATATCCCTGCACCAACGAGCGCGAAAGCAGCAACGCCGCAGCGTCCAGCACGCGGACCGAGCCATTTCGTGAGCCGATCGTTGATCGCTCCTCCGAGCAAGCAACCCACGAGCATGGCGAGAAACGGCAACATGGTGTAAAAGGCGCTCGCCTTTAAATCCAGGCCGCGCACCTTGGCCAAGTAACGATAAAACCAGCTAAAGAAGATCCAGGCCACGTAGCCGTAGCAGAAGTAGCTGAGAGTGACCGCCCAAACTTCCTTGCTTTGCAGGACTCGCGCCCAAGGTACAAGCGCCTTCGGATCATGCTTCGATTTCGATTGCGTTTGCGCGAGCCCCGAGCGAATCACGGCTAACTCGGAGGCAGACACACCGGGATGTTCGGCGGGCGTGTCGCGAGCCTTGAGGAACCACACCGCCCCGGCAGCGAATCCGATCAAGGAGCACACCCAGAACGACGACCGCCAGCCGTAATGAATCATGATCTGCGTAATCAGCAATGGAGTAAGGCCAGCGCCTGCTCCGACGCCGGCAAAGATCCATCCGTTGGCCATCCCGCGCTCGGCGGTCGGAATCCAGTGCGCGATGAACTGATTCGCAGACGGATAAATAACAGCTTCCCCAGCGCCCAGAAGAAAGCGGACAGCAACGAAAACGAAGATCGCACCGCCAATATTGGCGGGCACCATCGCTGTCAGAGCGGTAAAGATTCCCCACCATGCGACACCGCCCGCCAACACACGGCGTGGTCCGAAGCGGTCCGCAAGGCCGCCGCCGACGGTCTGGAAGAGCGCATAGCCGACCAGCATGGCGCTGAACACTTTGCCCAATTGCACATCGCTGAGGTGATAGGCTTCGGCGATGGCTCCGCCGGCGATGGAAATGTTGACCCGGTCCAGATAGGAGACGGCGCTGAGAATGAACAGCCAGAAAACCAGAAACCAGCGCACACGGCTCGCTCCCGCTCCGGTCATCGCCGATTCCCTTGCTCCCAAAGCAAAAAGCCGGGGAAGGGTTCGCCGCTCAATCTCGCGCGGCTCTGTTTGGACCATTTTCGCAAGTACTACCTCCCCGCCCAGACGCAAACGATTGGAAAGCAAGAATTCAAGCACTCATAAAATGAAAGTTCACAATTATCTGATGAAAGTCCAGGATGTGCAATAAAGCCTTACAAAACAGTTGACAGAACGGCGCTACGATTGCGATAAACCTTGATGCCGTTGCGGAATGATTACACCATTCCAAAAGCAGCTTTCACTGGAGGAAAGTTCCTAATTAAGCTCTGCATTGGGCGACGTTCGTTTTTGGCCGCGATACATGCGATTATGCCGAAATGGCTTGAAGGCCGGCGGGTTACTCAAGAGTTGATCCCGGGCGAAAGGTTCTCTCTCATGAATCGAATCAGGAAAGTCCTGCTCACTTTCATCGTTGCCTCCTCGGTCGTATTTGCGGTCGGAGCGTCAGGTTTTCGGAATGCCGCAACCGCGCCCCGAGAGTTTCAGTTGCAAGCCTTGTCGCCGCAGTTCTGGAGTCTGGTGGATCATGACGCCAAACTCGGCGTAATGGGCACGGGCTTTGGATTCACGGAGGGCCCAGTGTGGGATGAAGCCGGGTTCCTTTACGTGAGCGACGAAACCATTAACAAGATTTTCCGGCTGTATCCCGATGGCAAGAAACAAGGAGTGATTGCACTCGGCGATCCCGACGGCAACACCTTCGACCGCAAGCATCGGCTGATTGACTGTGCCAGTGTCTTGCGCGCAATCATCGAAGTGACTCCTGACGGAAAATACAAAATCCTGGCGGATCGCTACTACGGGAAGAAACTCAACAGCCCGAACGACGTGATCGTCGGCCCGGATGGCGCTCTCTATTTCACGGATCCGACGATGGATCTGGTGGCCGGAGAAAAGCAGGAAATCCCCTTTCAGGGCGTTTATCGCCTGGACGTCGGAGGCCACCTCCAGTTGCTCACCAAAGACCTGACGCAGCCAAACGGTCTCGCCTTTTCGCCGGACGGCAAGCACTTCTACGTCGACGACAGTGAACAGAGAAACATCCGGGTGTACGACGTTGCCGCTGATGGGTCACTCACCCACGGTCGCATCTTCGGCGAGGAACCAGGCGGGAAGGACGACGGCGTCCCGGACGGAATCAAGGTGGATAAAAGCGGAAACCTGTTCGTCACTGGGCCGCGGGGCATCTGGGTCTGGGACGCCCGGGGAAATCATCTCGGAACCATTGTCACGCCGGAACAACCAGCAAATCTGAACTGGGGCGATAAGGACTATCGCACGCTTTACATCACGGCCACCACGTCGGTCTATCGACTCGAAATGAAAACTCAGGGCTATGTGGCGTACCTTGAGCACTGAAAATTGACGCACGGAACCACGCCGCAGTAGCCGCGGAATGGATATTCGAAGTCAGAAGGAAAATGGTACACCGATGAAGTCGATTTCAGTCTTCGCTCTGCACTTGTGCATGACAACGCTGGTGTGGTGTCAGATGCCGGGTATGACAAGTCATCCGGAGCAGCAACCGGAGGACTCAAATGCGACGAACCGCGCCTCGAATCCCTCCAAAGTGACCTTTACGAAAGACATCGCGCCCATTGTGCAGGAGCATTGCCAGACATGCCATCGTCCGGGCGAGGGTACGCCCTTCTCGTTTCTGACTTACGAAAGCGCCCGGCCCTGGGCAAAAGCGATGAAGCGCATGGTGCTGGAGCGGGCCATGCCACCGTGGTTCGAGGATGGGCATACCGAGAAGTTTGCGAACAATCGCTCGCTGACGCAGGCGCAGATCGATACCATCGTTGCCTGGGTGAACGCGGGCGCTCCGAAAGGCGATCCAAAGGATCTTCCGCCGCCGCGGCAGTTCGTCGAGGGATGGAGCATTCCCAAGCCCGACGTCATATTTCAGCTACCCAAGCCTTTCCCGGTGCCGGATAGCGGCGTTCTCGAGTATCAGTACGTCATTCTGCCCACGGGCTTCACAAAAGATACCTGGGTTCAATATGTAGAAGCGGCGCCGTCGGATCGCTCCGTCGTGCATCACATTGTCGCCTATGTCCGCCGGCCGGGTTCGAACTACTTCAAGAATCAACCGAAGGGAGTATTCTTCGAAGCTCCACCCTCTAAGACCGGTGCTAAGGCGGATCCTGACGACGTCCCCAGTGATTGGCTGGTCGGGTACGCGCCGGGGCAACCGCCTGACATCTTTGAACACGGACAGGCGAAGCTTGTTCCCGCCGGCTCGGATCTTGTGCTGGAAGTGCACTACATGCCGGAAGGCAAAGCAACGACGGACCAGTCGAGCGTGGGACTGGTGTTTGCCAAGGATCCTCCCAAAGAACGGGTCATGACGTTGACCGCGGACAATGAAAACTTCCAGATTCCTCCTGGCGATCCGAACTACCGCGTCGATACTTCCTTCACCCTGCGCCACGAGGTAACGCTGTTGGGTATGCATCCGCATATGCACACGCGTGGCAAGGATATGCAATACCGGTTGGTGTTTCCCAATGGAGAGACACGGACGATCTTGAATGTGCCTCACTACAACTGGCACTGGCAGCTTTGGTACAACCTGGAGAATCCGATCGAACTGCCCAAAGGGACCAAAATCGAGTGCACGGCGCACTTCGACAATTCGGCCGACAATCCGGAGAATCCGGATCCCACGAAGACCGTAATCTGGGGGCAGCAGAGTTTCGATGAGATGATGGTGTGCTTTTTCAACGTGGCATTCCCTGCGGAATTATCCGCCAAAGAAGTGCTGCCTCTCCCGAAGACTGACACAGCCGTGGCCGGGAGGGATCAGAAATAGTCTCGCGTCGGAGTGCGGTCGCACTCGGCTGATGGGGGGGTGCCGAAGGCACGCTTACTTCAAAGCATCGGCAGCGGCCTTAGCACATATTCCATCATGATCGCTGCTGTCACCGGAGACACCGACTGCACCCACGATCTTGTCATCGATGATCAGGGGGATCCCGCCTTCGACTGGAATCACTCCCGGCACACGCAGCGCACGCAAACCGGCTCCGCCGCCGGCCACAGCATCCTCGAATACCTTGGTTGGACGTTTGAACATGGCCGCAGTGCGCGCTTTTTCGATGCCTACGGTGGCACTGCCAGTCTGGGTGTTGTCCATTTTTTCGTAGTAAACGAGAGTGCCACTTGGATCGACCACGGCCACCGCCATATACCAGCTGTTTTTCTTCGCCTCAGCCAGTGCAACCGCGGCGATCTTCTTCGCGTTCTCTAGGCCAATCGCAGGACCGTATGCCCTGGGCGGACCCTGCGCGAACGCGCTCAAACTGAACAAAATTGACGGCACAAGCAGAATTCCAGCGTAGCGACGAGACATCACTCACCTCTGGGGATCGTTTGGACTAAAGAGCGAGGCCCGTGGGCGTGACTCTAAGATGCGCGGCGAGAAGTGTCAAGACCGAGAGGGCGAAAAACAATCCACGCGTGCGGTATTTCGCACTTATTCGCATCCTGGCCTATGCTGAGGGCATTAGAATTTCGGCAGGGTAAGATTGCCGGGCTGGAGCTGCGTCAGCATCGACCTATGCGACCTCTGTTTTGTTTTTGCCTCTTTGTGGGACTCTCCGGTTCTGTGTTGGCCCAGGAGTATCCCAAGGCCTCGATCTCCAACGAAGTGATTCACGCCACGCTGATGCTCCCCGATAGCCAGAACGGTTCTTACCGCGGCACACGATTCGACTGGTCCGGGATCATTTCCAGCCTGCAATTCAGCGGGCACGAATATTTTGGGCGCTGGTACGAGAAGCACGATCCGAAGATCCACGATGCGATCACGGGACCGGTCGAGGAATTTCGCACCAATGACAAGGGTCTCGGCTATGACGAAGCCAAGCCGGGCGGGACTTTTGTCCGCATCGGTATCGGTACGGTACGCAAACCGGAGGAGCCGGCCTATCGCGCTTACGACACCTATGAGATTGTGGACCCGGGAAAGTGGACGATCCACAAGCACAAGGACCGGATCGAGTTCACCCATCGCTTACAGTCGGAACTGGGATACGCCTACATCTACACCAAGACTGTTCGGCTGGCAAAGGGCAAGCCCGAGCTGCTGATCGAGCACTCTCTGAAGAACACGGGCAAAAAGGCTATTGACACGACGCAATACAACCACAATTTTTTTGTTATTGATCACGAAGTGGTGGGTCCGGACATTGTCGTCAAATTCGTATTCACTCCCGTGGCGACGCGCGGCTTCAAGGATCGAGCAGAAGTTGATGGACACGAGATCGTCTTCCCGCATGAACTGCAGGGCAAGAATGGCGTCTTCTCGGAACTGGAAGGGGCGCACAACAGTGTCGAGGATTATGACTTTCGGGTGGAAAACGTCAAAACCGGAGCGGGCGTTCACATCACCAGTGATCAGAAACTGGAGAAGGTAAATTTTTGGGCCATCCAGACCGTGGCGTCAGCCGAGCCTTATATCCACTTGAACATTGCACCGGGTGAGGAGTCGCGCTGGGCCGTCCGCTACGACTTTTACACGCTGCCGCCCGCCGCTAAACCCTGAATCGCAGCGTCGCCGGCGAGCTATTGTTTTGCCGCTCGAGCCGGGACTTGAACTCCTCCGATCCACACCGATTCGATCTTGCGCGTGTTGCGGATGTCGTCCAGCGGGTTCGCGGATAACACCAGAAAGTCAGCCCACTTCCCTTTCTCGAGCGTGCCGACCTGCTGGCCGATGTTGATCGCCTTGGCCGCGCCACTGGTGGCCGACACCAGCGCCTGCATCGGGGTGAGGCCCGCCCTGGTTTCGTATTCCAGTTCGAGATGCTCGAAGTAGCCCTGGAACCGGCCCGGTCCGCCGCCGCTGTCGGTGCCCATGGCGATGGGTATTCCGGCATCGGAAAGAATCTTAAGGTTTCGCAGTGCCACGGGCAGATGTTCCTTGTACCACAAGGCACCCTTATCATCTCGCACTGCTTCCTGATGCTTCGGGTCTTGCATCTTGGCAATTTCCGCGGGATCGGCTTCTTTCAGGAACAAAGGATCGCTGAAAAACGACGGCGTTTGCGCGTAAGTGAACACGGCCACTTCGCGCGTGAGAGTCGGGCAGTAAAAGGCGTGATTCTTCTTCATCAGGCCGACAAATTCATCGTCGACCTCGCGATCGCGGACGCTGTGGGCGATGTAGTCAACTCCGGCCCGGAGGACTCCCTTAGCATCTTCCAGAAGGACGACATGCGCAGCGGTGCGAAGGCCATCCTTGTGCGCCTCGTCGATGACAGCCTGATAAATCTCCGGACTCATTTTGGCCCGGGCACCCAGAAAATCGTCCACCCGCACCTTGATGAAGTCGGGTTTGTTCCGCGCCAATTCGTCGACGTTGTTTCGGGCTTCTTCCGGAGTCTTGACAGCGACAGCGCCGGGAATGGCGGTTGAATCCTGGATCGGTCCGGCGACATACAGATGTGGGACGGTTCCTGCGGGCGCCTTCGCGGCCTGATCCCGCAGAACGAATTCTTTGTCGCCGCCCAGGCTAAGAACCGTGGTAATGCCGTCCCGCAGATAAACTCCCAATTGGGCCAGATCGTTCACGTGACCGTGCGCGTTGATCAGTCCTGGAATGATGGTCTTTCCCGTCGCATCAATCCGCTCTGCCCCGGCCGGGACCTTGATACGGCGTCCTACCGCCTCAATCCGTCCGTCCCGAACCAGTAGAGTCGCATTTTCGACTGCCGGTCTGCCGGTGCCGTCGATGACGCGCGCTCCCACCCAAGCCTGCACGCCATGGCTGGTCGGCTGGCTGTCCGGCTGCGGTCCAGCCGCGAAACTGCTGAGGGCTGCGGTCATCACTCCGGCGAGAACGATTAAAGGCGGGCAAGATTTCTGGATGAAGTCCATGCTTCCTCTGAGATATTATTATAATATCATTCGTAAGACGGCAAATGGTCCAAGGAGATTACGGATGAGAGCTCTTTCTTTTTCTCTGTTGCTTGTATTCCTCACGTCGGCGACGCTGCTCGATGCTTCCGATCCTGACGGGTTTGCTTTGTGGAAGGGCGACGCGGTCAGAAAATCCGGCGAGGAGCTAGCGGGCCAACTTGACGACCAAAAGTTCGCTTGGAAATCGTTCGGCACGTACGGAAACCACTACATGGGAATCTCGCGACGGGAGGGCGACGGCAGCGCCGAGGTTCACGAAACGCAAGTGGACGTCTGGATTGTCCAGGCTGGCGAAGCTACGCTCATCGTGGGCGGAACGATGGTCCAACCGAAAACGGTTAAGCCCCACGAAATTCGCGGGCCGTCGATTGACCGCGGAGAGATAAAACAGCTGACGCCGGGCGACATCATTCACATTCCGGCCAAAGTGCCTCACCAGCTGAAAATCGCACCGGGCAAGACCTTCACTTACCTGGTCATAAAAGTGGATTCCAATTAAGGCACAGCGGGCTTGTCGGCGGCCTCGGTTTCAGTTACAAGGCATGAGGCAGGCTGAAAAGACTATTCAGAGCGAATCTTCAGTCTTCTGCGCCGAGGTTGGCTCTGTGACAAGAGGCGGTGCTGCTACCTCATCTTTGCTTTCAAGGATGTGCGCATTGCGCTCCGCGGCCTGCAAGTGCAAGCGCATGGCGTGACGCGCCTTTTCCGGATTATTTTCGCGAATTGCCCGATAGATGGCCCAGTGCTGCCTCAGCCCAGCCTCCGGCACTCCGGGCATTTCATTAGTTATCCGGCTGACTTCCACCAAAGGTTCGGAAATCGCCTGCAGCACCATGATGGCAAGAGGATTCCTTGTGGCTGCGGCTACCGCTTTGTGGAACTTGACGTTGACCTTGAGAAGAGCATCCTGGAACAGCGAATGAGCTTCCGGCGTGCTGTGATCCATGCGAAGGGCGGCTTCATGCTCCGCCAAAACTTCCCGCATGGCCGTCCAATCCGCTTCCGTGGATTTCTCGGCGGCCAAAGCCACCAGCCCCAACTCCAAAACTTTTCGAAACTCGATAAGAGAATCTGCCTGTTGCATGAAGGCAGACGTTGAAAGGTACTCGGCGTTGAGCAGAGCCACCGGAGAGGGTTCGAGAACCACTGCGCCGATTTTCGGTCGCACCGAAATTAACTGCAGCGACTCCAGAGACTTGATGGCCTCCCGTACGCAGGTCCGGCTGACGGCAAGCTCCTCAGTCAGGTGCTTTTCTGTGGGTAACCGCTCGCCCGGCTTCACCTGACCCTTTTTGATCATGTCAAGGATATAAGTGATGACTTGGGCAGTAATGGTCTGTCTTCGAATCAGGCTCATACCCTCCAGAGCAACTTGCTGATCGAAGCAGGCTGCCTGCTTTTTATATTATAACATCATCAAATCCACTCCATTCAGGCCCCGAACGACCTCGAAGGCCAACGTGCCTGGGAAGCTCAAGGCTTGGTGGCAAGGATGGCATCGAGGGTACCTCCCGTGATTCGACCCTGCACGCCCCGAAAACCGGCTTCTTCCAGCAAGCGGCGGTACTCGGGTAGTGTGCGTTCTTTTCCCTCCGTACACATGAGCATGTTCAGGGACTGCAGGTGGGCCGAGACCGGGCCCGATTTGTCTTCGTAGAGCAGTTTCTCGGCGAGCAGGATGCCGCCGCCAGCAGGCAGACGACGGTAAATCTTTGCCAGCAGTCGGCGGATCCTATCTTCTGGCCAGTCATGCAGAATTCGGCCTAACGCGAAGACGTCCGCCTCCGGCAATTCGTCGCTGAAGAAATCGCCAGCCATCATCTCGATGCGCTGAGAAGCCATGGAAGATCGAGCATAGGCGCGCGCAACTTCGATTACCTCGGGTAGATCGAAAACCACGGCTCGCAAATCAGGATTCCTTTCGCACGCGGCAATGGCCAGGTGACCGGTGGCGCCACCTAAGTCCACCATTCGGCGAAATCGCGACAGGTCGAAGCCGTCTACCACCTTGGGCGAGCTCAGAATCCCGAGGCCGTGCATCCCCCGGACAAAAGTCTCCTTCGCCCCCTCGGTTCGGAAGAAGTGATCAAAGATAGAACCGTCGACGCCGAACTCCTGCTTCCAACGCGGCGTACCTTCACGAACAGCGTCCTCCGCGTGAGTCCATAACCGAAACAGAACATCATTGGAGTAGAGGATATAGCCGGTGAGGGTCTGTTTGCTTGAACGGCGCAGATAAGTGCTGGCTACAGGCTCATTTTCGTAAGCTGCGCCGAGGCGGCGCAGCAACTTGAGTCCAACGCATGCATCGAGCAGCCTCTCGAGTGGCTCAGCTTTGACCTGGAGTTCCTCAGCAAGCGCAGTGACCTCTGCTGGTTTGTGTTCCAGAGCATCGAATACGCCCAAAGATACGGCTGCGAACATAACCTTCGAGCGACGAAAGGCTTCGATCAGCTCAATAACTGGAGAAGGGTCAGGCAAATCCATGGATACCTTCCGTCCATACCCACCCGGGTCTCTTCAGCGACCGCAGCCTACGGAAGTAGCTGGAACCTGCCCGGATAGCTTTCCGCGGGCGCGGACGCGCACAATCCAAATTGCTCTGGTCATAGAACTGCCGCACCCCTTTCCGACGGTTTTTCTGCTTGGTTGGTGATTCGTCCGAGTCCCGCGTTCGTTTTGGCCCTCTCAATCCGATATCCCAAGCGCTCCAGGATCGGTGCCACCAGGTTCTCCTCGCCATGTTCGCCGCAACGAGTTCCGACGCCCAGAGCTACCACGCTATCGATGTCCTTCTCAGTCTCATGAACGATACGAATGATTTCTTCCGTGCGTTCAACGGGTACCTTGATCTCCACGATCGCCGAAAGGACCTTTTCACCGAGAATGTCCGCCTTGAGAGTTCCGGTGGCAACATCGCTCATCAGCAGAGTCATTGGATTCTTCTTTTCGAAGGGTACATTCGCCTGCGCCAATGCCATGGTCATCTTCTGGATGTCCCTGAACCACACCCCAACTCCCGGTCTGCCGAATTCAATGGTAAAGCCCACTTCGCCGCGCTGCACTCGGTGCGTAACGTCGTTGGTCTTAACTTCTTCCGTGCCGCGGCCTTGCACTCCGGTGGACTCGTGGGTTGCGCGCGGATCTGAAAACGCACGCCGCACCACGCGAGGCCATTGCAGATCCTCGGGCTCAAACGCAGCGGTGGGACAAATGTCAGGCTCCGGATCGAAGCGCAAACGCGCGATCTGAAACAGTTTGCGAATCGTACGCACCAAGACCGGATTTAGACGCTCCGTGCTCAAGCCGTAGTAGCAGGCATAGCACTCCACGCATTCGTCCCGGTTCACCGTGGCCCGGTTGATGAGGGGGTCGACATAAATGGCCCCGACCGGGCAGACGTAGATGCAGTTTCCGCATGCAACGCATTTATTGGGGTTTATTCTCATGTGCCCCGCTTTGGCCATCGCACCCAGTAACAGGATGCACTTTGGTCATATAATAGTATAACAATTCCCGTCTACGGAGTAGTGGCAGCGTATTGAAGCGCTAAGCGCCAGCCACTAAACGCACGGGAGAGTCGCCCACGATTCTCTTCGCGGCGTTGATGCCGATGCTCAAAACCGCTCCCGCCACACAAAGCAGAGAACAGATCAGAAAGGGTATGTTCCAGCCGTAGATTCCAACCAGGTAAGCCAGCAGTATCGGGGAAACAGCGCTGCCCAAGTTTCCGAAGGTATTCATGATCGAAGCTATCGAGCCGGCATACTCGCCACCAATATCCAGTGGAATGGCCCAAGCCACTCCCACCGTCACCTCCAAGCCGAAGACGGCGGCGCAAGAATACCAAACCGAAGCCATCGAGTTCTGCGTAAGAGTCGCCGGCACAATGAAGATGGCAGCGATGAGAAAACCTGCGATCGCGACCCCACGACGCGCCGCCTTGAGATTCCCAAAATATTTGGCGCAGCGATCCGAAGCCGAACCACCCAGCAGGTCCCCGGCAGCTCCCGCCAGTAATGGCAGGCTCGCATACAGGCCCATCTGCTTGAGGTTAAAGCCGCGGTGCTCATTCAAGTATTTGGGGAACCAGTCGAGGTAGATGTCGATGCTGTATCCGTAGCAGAAATACATGAGCGAAAGCGTCCACAGAGAGGGGCTGCGAAGAATACTGCGCCACGGGACGGTCCGTGTACCAGATTGTCGAATACCGACTGAGTCCTCAATCATCCGGCGCTCTGCAGCGTTGCAATGGCGGTGTTCCGCCGGCGTGTCGCGATAGTACCAGTACCATACCGCCGTCCAGCCCAGTCCGACCAGGCCGAAAACGAAAAACGGCATGCGCCATCCAAATCGGATCATCAGGATTACAACCAACGCCGGGGTCAGCGCCGCCCCCACCCGTGATGCCGCATGGGTCACGCCCTGGGCGAAACCTCGCTCCGTGGGCAGCATCCAGCCGGAAAGTGATCGGGTCGCAATGGGAAATGCTCCCGCCTCACCCATCCCAAAAAAAAAGCGGAAGACTCCCATCGCAGCCGCATTCCAGGCAAACGCCGTAAGCGAGGTAAACATCGACCACCAGACAACCACCACCGACAGCGCTCGCCGTCCACCAATCCGGTCCCCCAGCCATCCTCCGGGAATTTGAAACATGGCATATCCCCACCGGAAGGAAGCGAAAATCCATCCGATGGTGAGCATCGAAAAGCCCATGTCCCTCTGGATCACCGGAACGGCCGAGGCCAGATTCACGCGATCCATGTAGGTGATCATGTAGGCCCCAACGACCAGGGCAAGAACCACGTGGCGGCTGCGAGTGGGGCGAGCGGTCATCTCGGGTTCCGTCATGGGGAGTGGTTTAACCTCGAGGGAAAAAACGGATGGCATGGCTCCGGCCAACAACATTGCCGGCGCCAGAGCTTAGAACACCAGGCGGTCCTTGTTGCTCTCTATTTTCTTGGCATCGATACCTGGAACCCTAGTAAGGTCGCGCCACTCCTTGAACTTTCCGTTCTGCTCCCGGTAGGCAACGATTGACGTCGATTCCTGCGTCGTCAGATCGAGCGCGGCAGTCAATTCGGAGGCGGGGGCGGTGTTTACGTTGACCGGTCCGGTTCCCTTCTCACTTTTTTCAGCGCCCGCCTGTCCCGCGGAAGGGCCGAAGTTCTTGGTGAGATAATCCACCACCGTCTCGATGTCATCATCGGGAACATCAGCCCCTCGCGTGATCATTTGATCGACGATCGTGGACCACTGCTGTTTGGAAGCCTTCTTGCCAGTGACCACTTTCAACGCATGGCAGGTTGAGCATTTCTGTTGGACGATGGCCTGCCCGTTACCGGGCGGAAGGGTAGCGGGTTCGGAAGGGACGTTGAGGACGAGAAAAAGAATGCTCGTGAGGAACATCGCCATATCATCGTAACCTAATGCCTAAATCGGTGGCCGGGAACTTGTGAAACCGCTCCTTCCTGCCAACTCAGTATTGTGTCGGCTGCTTCCGCAGGCCCAGCATGCTGCGAGCCTGAGCCGGGCTTGCCACAGGGCGGTTGAGTTCATGCGCAATTCGGACCGCCCGCTCGACCAGCTGGGCATTGCTCTTGGCTTTATGTCCGCGGGAATAGTAGACGTTATCTTCCAGGCCGACTCGAACGTGCCCCCCCATCAAGGTCGCGAGCGTGGTCAACGGCAGCTGGAACGGGCCGATCGCAGAGCACAACCATAAGGCGCCTTCGGGAAATTCCTTCAACATTTGAATGATGTTTTCAACCGTCGGGAAACTGCCGGTCTGATAACCCATCACGGTTTGCATCCAGTAAGGTTTTTCGATGAGATCATGCTCCAGCAGATAGTTCACGACCCAGGCGCAGCCGGGATGGTAGAGCTCCAATTCCGGCTTGATTCCGCGCTGTTTCATCTCCGCCGCAAACTGGTGGATTTGGCCATACGTAAAAGGGATACATTCGTCGATCTCGATCGCGGGACGCGGAAACGGCAACGGCGCGCGCCGCTCCTTCAGCTTGAACTTGCTCATGTCCGGCGCCAGATTCAAGGAGGCGACTTCCGGCCCAGCGGCCAGAGAGGACACGCGCTCTTCCATGGTCATGCCCGGGCCCGCTCCGGTGGTCGCATTGATAATGATTTCCGGACAACTCCTGCGAACCTTACGCAACACATCGCGCCAGATTTCCGCGCTTCGCGCGCCCTGGGTTAATTCCTTCGGATCGCGTGCATGGATATGCACCATGGAGGCCCCGGCTTGGTACGCGCCAGCCACGGACTCCGCGACCTCCTCGGCCGTCTCAGGGATGACTTCATTCGCTTCCTTGCCCTGGATCCCGCCATTGCAGGCTACGCAAATGATGAGCGGAGGCATCCCGGCGCGAACTCTTTCCATGAACTCCCCACTGCTGGTGTAGTTAAACCACGGGGGTTGCTGAGACGATTCTGCGGGTTGCTTTCCAGACACAGGACTCCTTCCTTCGATCAGGGGTACTCGCTATTCCGAGGTTGGTCCGCGGCAAAGCTGTATTCAGCTTCCTCCTGGGCAAATAAAACAGACCCGGACTGCAAGATTCCTGCGTTATGCACGGCGCGGAACTTCATATAGGTAAACGTTTAAGCAGCATGCCAACAAGCGAAATAGTGCGAAACGGCTGTGTTCACAACCACGCGATGAGTACGCGGACGGGCAGTCGTGGACTTGACAGCCCGCGATGGAACCGTGCGGAAGAGCCCGCCACTCAGCGATTTTCAGCAAAGAAACGGGTTGATTGTGGCTGCCGCCACGGTGTAGGCTTCCGAGCACGAGATCAAGTAGTCGTGCGGAATTGGAGCCTGGGTTCACTCCTTTCGTTACCTCAAGTTTGCTCGATTCCGGCTTTCTGCCTGTTCTCCGTGCACGCAAAATGTGGCGTTAGCTCCCTGTAGGTGAAGTGACGTACACCGCTCGGGGACGCTTGCGCTGGCTACTATGATCAAGAAAACTACGCCGGAAACCTCAAATTCTCAGCCGACCAACGGCTTCTGGACGGGCACTGACCGTCTGGATTCATGGAAAGAAATCGCCAGCTATCTGCGGCGGGAGGTTCGCACCGTACAACTCTGGGAAAAGCGAGAAAGCCTGCCGGTGCATCGCCATTTTCACAAGCGGCTCGGCAGTGTCTACGCACTCCGTTCTGAGATTGAAAGCTGGAAGCGTCAGGTCTCGCGCACGGGCATCGATCAGGCGACGAAAGCGGCGGCCCCAGCCAAGGTCGGGGATCGCATCACCATCTACGTGCTGCCCCTCACGAATGTAACTGTCAAGAGCGAACGGCGTCACATTTGCGACGCCATCGCGACAAAAACGATTGCAGCGTTACAGCTGTCCAATCCGGAGCAACTTTGCATCGTGAGTCCGAAGTTCGCGGTACAGAACGGACAATGCGAGTTGCCCGCCACCATGTTGGATGAGCGGATTGACTATGTCCTGCGGTGGAGTGTCCAGGACGCAGGCGAAGGCCTGCGGTTGAGCGTGGCGCTCTTGTTTGCCGGCCCCGATTCCGTGGCGTGGTCACACACTTTTCATTGCGGTCCGAACGATCTCCGGGAACTGGCGGCCCATGCCGCAGACCAGATCGTTCAGTGTCTCTGGCTTAAGGTATTTTCTTCCTCGACGACCGTTCCAGTGGTGGGTCACCACGAAAAGTCGGGTTCACGGGAAGCGTACCTGAAGGGCCGATACTTCTGGAATCAGCGCAGTGAAGAAGGCCTGCGAAAAGCCATCCGCTGCTTTGAGTCGGCGATACGCGAGGATCCTGAGTTTGCTTTGCCCTACTCCGGGCTGGCCGACTCTCTCACGCTGCTGTCGTTTTATGAGATTGTTTCCCCCTCTGAGGTCATGCCGTCGGCGCGCCGGGCAGCCCAGAGAGCCATCAAACTCGATCCCAATCTGGCCGAGGCCCACGCTTCGCTGGCGGATGTTTTCCTGCACTTCGATCGCGATTGGCAGGCTGCCGATCACGAGTATCGCCGCTCCATCCAGTGCAATCCGGACTATGCCCTCGGCTATCACTGGTACGCGAATCTGCTTTCGGCCCGCGGGCAGCACGAAGCAGCGCATATGGCGATCATGCACGCTCTCGAGATCAACCCGGTGTCCATCATTACTCTGGTATGGGCTGGCGTGACCTCTCATCTCGCACACGAGTTTGACGACGCCATTCGCCACTATCAAAGTGCTCTCGAGTTGGACCCCCAATTTATCTGGGCACACATGTACATGGCGCAAGCTCTGGAACAAAAGGGCAACCTGAAGGAAGCGCTGCGGGAGTTTGAAACCACCCTCCGGTTGGCGGGAGGAAACAGTTGCGTGAAAGCGATGAAAGCGCACGCGCACGCGGTTGACGGCGACATCTCTTCCGCCCGCGAGATTTTGAACGAACTCAAGAACGCTCCCTCTCACCAGTGCATGCCCTCTTACGACATCGCCGCTACTTACGCTGCCCTCGGCGACTCTCAACAGGTGGTCGTTTGGCTCAACCGGGCTTGTAAAGAGCGGAACATGAAGCTTTTCACCTTGACGCAGGATCCGCGTTTTGATCCTCTCCGGCGCCGTTCCGACTTCAAGCAAATCGTCGAACAGATGGGACTCAGTCAAACCAACCCGGCCCGCGGGCAGAACTGAGAATCAGGGCCGAAGGCGATTACCAATCTCAGGCCCCAGCAAGTTGAGCACCCGCAGTAACCACGAACCTTAGATCCATCCGTTGAGCTGTGGTCATGACTCCTAGCTTCAGAGTGGCGTAGTTATCCAGGGGGGAATTTTGACGCAAAGAGTAGAGGAGTCTCAGGTCGCCGCACCTCGCCGCGAATTGAATCGAAGTCTCGGACTTTTTGATTCCACCATGATCGTGGCGGGATCGATGATCGGATCAGGGATCTTCATCGTGGCCGGCGAAATGGCTCGAGAAGTAGGAAGTAGCGGCTGGCTATTGGTGGCGTGGGTAATCGCGGGAGTCCTGACGCTGGCGGCTGCCCTCTCCTATGGCGAGTTGGCCGCCATGATGCCCCAGGCCGGGGGACAATACGTTTACCTTCGCGAAGCTTTTTCGCCACTGTGGGGATTCTTGTACGGGTGGACGCTGTTTCTCGTAATTCAAACCGGGACGATCGCCGCGTCCTCGGTCGGGTTCTCCCGTTATCTCGGCGTGCTCTGGCCGCAGATCGCGGAGACGAACTACATCATCCGTCCGATTCATATCCTGCCGACCTACGCGATTTCTCTGTCCACCGCGCAGCTGGTAGCGCTGGTCGTCATTACGTTCTTGACCTGGGCCAACATCAAGGGACTGAAGTATGGAAAGGGCGTGCAGAACGTTTTTACAACGATGAAAATTGGGTCGCTGCTGGGAGTGATCGGGCTCGGCGTACTCATTGGCTGGAAGGCCTCGGTAGTGAAAGCTAACTTTGCACATGCCTGGACACCCCAGGGCGTTAGTATAGCGGCGTCCGGCCTCTCTCCGACAAGCACTGCGGGACTGGTGGTTGCGCTGTGTATCGCGCAAATCGGTGCTCTTTACGCCGCGGATGCGTGGAACAACATCACCTTTACTGCTGGCGAAGTTCGGAACCCCACTCGGAATGTACCGCTGTCGCTCGCTCTCGGAACCATGATCGTAATCGGTCTGTTTCTGTGTGCGAATTTTGCCTATGTCGTAGTGTTGCCGATCAGCGAAATCCAGCATGCCCCGTCAGATCGAGTCGCATCCACGATGTTCCAGGCTATCTTTCCCTCCCTCGGCCCCACCCTGATCGCGATTGCCATCATGATTTCGGCGTTTGGCTGCATGAACGCATTGATACTGTCGGGAGCGCGCGCTTACTACGCGATGTCGCTGGATGGTGTTTTCTTTAGGCGTGCTTCGATTCTGAATCGCGCGGATGTTCCGGGTCAGGCGTTGATCATGCAGGGAGCGTGGGCCGCAGTACTTTTGTCGATCCGAACCTACCAGCCTGCGACTGGAAGCTACGGAAATCTTTATAGCAATTTGCTCGACTACATCATCTCCGCCGCGCTGATCTTTTACATCTTTACTATTGCGGCGATCTTTCGGCTGCGGAGGCTCCGGCCAAACGCCAACCGGCCGTACCGTGCCTTTGGCTATCCTTACATTCCCGCGCTCTACCTCGTCAGCGCGATTGGGATCCTGGCAGTCTTGTTTATCTATCGTCGAGCGACGACGATTCCGGGTGTTGTAATCGTCTTGATTGGAATCCCGGTTTACTTCGCGTTTAGATACCGATCAGACGCGATCGAAAATGGGCGGGGAGCCCAACCCGATCCTGAAGGATGATCTGCAACTCGTTTTCAACCAACGATTCCAGGGCGATAGAGGTCCACGGGGGCTTCAATTGCTTCCGCGAAACAGGTCATTACCTCGCCCTGGGGGGTAGCGGAGCCGTGCTTTGTCACCAAGGATAGTTTTCAGATCGAGGGCCAGCTTATCCAACCCTGTCTGCGGCGAACACTGGCCGCTGACAATTTCGGCCACACGGCGTTCGCTCGCTTCGATCATTTTTGCGGACTCCGGTACTGTAGGTTTCGCTTTGGCGACGGCAACGCTTGCCAGAAAGGCGGACGCATACGCCAGTTGCTTCACTTCAGGATTGTCGTACGTCGACTTTCTGGCGGATAAGCCTCCCTTGAGGGTTTGCCGCTCCTGAACTTGCGCTGACATCAACCACTCCAGAAATCGGTAAGCTTCCCTCGGGTGCGTCGATTCCTGGGGAATCAGGTACGTCAAACCTTCCAGTTGGCTGAACGGTTCGCCAGAGTTCGAAGGGATGAGGCTGTAGCCAATCTTGCCTGCGACCTTCGACACCGCCGGGTCTTCGAGGTAAGGGGCCTGATCGCTCCACAACAACCCGATAAATGTATGCCCCTGTTGCAACGCAGACTGCGCCTCGCCCCAACCGAAATTAAGCGTGTCGGGCGGGCTGGATGCAATCTGCTTGATGTACTGTTCGGTGGCCACGACATTCTGCGGAGAGTTGACTACGATGTCGCCGTATTCCCAGCCGTGCTGCGTATCAAGGATGTTTCCGCCGAATGAATAGATCAGGTTCAGCCACTCATACCAGAGTGCCAGCCCCTGCTTTCCCTGGATATAGGTTCCGTAGAAATGCTCCTCCGGGCGCGTGAAGAATTCCGCTAATTGCAAATACTCCTGCCACGTAGATGGGGGCTTCAATTCCCGGTGATAGCGGGCCTTGAAATTGCGCTGGTTCGCAGGGTCTTCCAGCAAGTCCTTGCGATAGCATACGAACGTCGTGAGCGCGATGAAAGGATAGCCATAGATATGATTCCCGTAAGAACTGAGTTCCCGCCACCAGTTGGGGAACAGCTGCTCCTGCGGCACAAAGTCGGCACCGTGCAGAGAGGAATCTGCGAGAAAGGAATCGATGGGTCGAACTTGACTTTTTTGAACGAGCGCACCCAGAAACCGGTGCCGCATCACCACCAGGTCGAGCCCAGCATCGCCAGGTTGAACACCGCGATCGAGATCATTCATGATCGTGCGGTCGTTTTTATGCAAGACCTCGACGTGAATACCGCTTTGCTTTTCGAAGACTGGGATTACTTGGGAGTTCGTTAGGGAATCCAGAAACCATTCGTCGCCTGCCAGGCGGATCGTGACGGGTTGACCTTGAGTGAATCCGGACTCCACGACCAGAAGAAAGGCCACCAGGACGATCACAGGCACCCTGCCGAGTGTTGTTTGAGGCAGGGAGCGAAGTCTTGAAGCGCTGCATTCCGCCTTCTGCATCGGGAACGTTCAACCCGTAGCTTCCTCTCGAATCACCGTTTGATCGAGGAACCTGAAAACCACAGGAACTTGACAGGAGTGTCTCCAGCATTGATGTTCGAATGCGTCATGACCTGATCCGGCCGGATCATGTATGCCATTCCCGGACGCTGAACCCGCAACTCAGTGCCCAGGAATGCCAGGCTGTCGCCATCAATTGCCACCCAGATTTCTTCCTGGCCCGGATTGTGGGGATGAGGTTCGCCCATCTGCATAGGATTGACGGTCACGGTGATGAGATCGCCGATCGTGGCTAACCCATCGGTTCTCGAAAACAGATCTCTTACAACGTGGGCCCAGTGCCCGGAGGCTCCGGGCAGCGTGAAGGGAGACGCAGCCATCGGCGCTCGAACCGGAACCTCCCGCTCGTCCATCACCAGCATGGCTTTGGCCGGCACGAACCCTTCCGGAACGGGTTCACTGACGACATACATCGTGAGCGTATCGTGGCCCGTGTTCTTCATCACAAACTCGAGATTCGCCGGCATAAAGACTGCAATGTCCCGGTGCAGCGCGGCGGTTTTCCCGCCAGCCGTGATCTCGCCCGAACCGCCGGAAATATAGAAGACATTCTGCTCGCGTTCTAACCGCGACGGCGTGGTCCAATTACCCGGCTGAAGCCGACCGTACGCAATGAAATTAGCGGCTTGAAGGATCGCACCCGGCTGGGGCGGCGCATAGTTGTCTCCTCGAGTCAGAATATCCCGCAAGACCAACGAACCGTACGCGTGACGAGGCATCGAGTCGCGCCAGTCGCCGATGAACATGTCGATTCTTCGATCCTGCGAATCTCTCGTCGCCTGATACCGTACATCCCCCGGGCCGTCGAAACTGTTTCCACCTGCGCTGGGGGTCTTGACCGGCGGTTTGGCAACTACCTGGGCTACTGAGGGAAGCGATGCGATGCTGAAGAGAAGTAACACCAGTAAGGCGAGGCTCGTGCCCCGTAGCCCACCGTTCTCTCTGTTCTTTCGCTTCATGATTCTCCTTGTCATGCGCCCATATTTACTGAGCCACAGCCCAAGCGAGTCCATCCGCACCCTTGCCCGCATCGATGACACTGGCCACTTTCCAATCGGAAAGGCTGACCGCCGCCACTCTACCGGTCTGGTCGGAGGACACGTACGCCACTTTCTGGTCGGGACTCACCAACACTTCCTGCGGATGGGTCGGCATATCGATCGTCCGCGCAACCTTCATCTCGGTCAGATCGATCACCGCCAATTGATTCACCAGCGGCAGGGCAATCAGGAGCCATTTGCCGTCGGCGGTTGTCGCGCTTCCATAACCCAAACTCGGCATAGGAATCCATGCTTTAAGCTTGTTAGTAGCGGTATCAATCACGGCCAGCTGAGGCTTAGTCACGTCAGACGTGAAAACCATGCTGTCGTCGACGGAGAGAGAGATGCGCTGGACCTGCCCTGACACCGGGATGATGGCGAGAGTCTTGCGACCCTCCATATCGAGGACGGAAACCGTGCCCGGCCCAACATTCGCCGTGTAGCCGCGTTTCCCGTCTCGCGTGATCGCCAGCATGTGGGACTCAGGCTGGCCGGTGGGAATGGTGCCGACGATTTTCAAGGTCGTCGGATCGATGATAGTAATGGTGCGATCGAGTTCGGTGCTGACATACAACAAACCGTTCGGGCCGAATTTTGGGCAGTGCGGCCGGACACCTTTGCCGAAGTCAACATTGCCCACTACTTTCCGGGTGGACAAGTCGATCACGATCATGTTGTTGCCATCCGTGCCGGGCAGGCCGACACCCGAGTTTCCATAGATGGGCACGTAGGCAAATTTTCCGTCGGGCGACGCGATGATTTCGTGCCCGGTCACTCCCCCTTCGGGGACCTCCGCCACCTGCCGTGCTGCGGCAGGGTCGATAATTCCCATGGCGTTGTTCGCTTTGTTGGCTACCAAGAGCCAACCGGATGAAGGGCTGATCCCCGTACCCAAAGAAAGTATGCCAACCGACAACGCCAAAGATAGTTGCGACCATCGCATGGCAGACTCCATTCCTGAATATCGAATGCTACGGCGGTGCTGATCGGCGAAGGCAATCATCATATCATATTGTTCCAGACAGCCCTTGCCGGAATCAGTCAGTATTCTCCAGTCACGATGTTGATCAGCGGCTCACGACGCAGCAACCGCTCAACCTGCTCACGGACCAGCGCAAAAGCACGTTGCAAGAACCGCTCGCTATCCCCCGCCACATGCGGCGTGATCAGCACATTGGGCGCCTTCCACAAGAGATGACCCGCCGGCAGAGGTTCGGGATCAGTCACGTCCAAAGCGGCTCGGATTTTTCCTTCATTCAGGGAGTGCACCAGCGCCTCCGTTTCGATAATCGCGCCCCTCGATGCATTCACCAGCAGCGCTCCGTGTTTCATCTTCGCCAGGCGCGGGGCATCGAACAGACGCCGCGTTTCCGACGTCAAGGGAATCGTCAATACCACGACGTCGGCATCGGCCAACAACCGGTCCAAGTTGCTGACTGGTTCTACGCCTTCGTGTGCAGTGCGCCCTACACGCAGGAACTTTGCCCCGAACGGAGAGAGCCGGGCCTCGATCGCACGGCCGATGGAGCCGTATCCCACGATCAGCACCGTTGCGTTTGCGACCTCATTCATCGGCGCCGGAGGGTTCTTGATCTTGGTTGGAGCAGGGTGGTCGATCTGTTGCGCCTGCTGCCCCATCGCCCACTTCCCCTGCCTCTGCTGGTCAAGGAAAAACGGCAGATTCTTTTGCATGGCGAGAATAGCGGTGACGGTCCACTCAGCGGTCGGAATATCATGCACCCCGCGAGCGTCGCACAAAGTTACTCCTGGAGGAAAGATCTTCAGCAGCGTATCCACTCCCGCCCAGGGAGCCTGAATCACCCGAACCCCCTTCAGCCATTGCCATTGACGCCGGACGATTCCGGGAGGCAGTGCAGGCACCCAGAAGTCGATTTCAATCTCGGCTTCAGGGTTCTCGGGGACGCGCACGATCTCGACTTCCCTACCCCACCCTTGCAGTAGCCCTTCGCCGACAGAAGTGTCGACTCCAACCCGCACTGTCATTGAATCTCTTTCTTCGCGACCGCGGTCTGCGGAATTGGAATGCCGCTGATCCCTGGAAAAGGTGTTGACACCTAGTGTATTCATATTATGATATCAGCCATGAAAACACGTTTGCTGCTGTTGCCCTTCTCACTCCTGGCCGTGTCACTGGCGGTTGGTGCTACAGGAATTCCAGCCGGCGGCTTTGCCGGAACCTGGGCGGCGAACTTCACAAAATCCGAATTTCCCGGGCCGCCCCCGAAGGTCGACATGTGCATCATCGATGCCGACGGGACGGTCACGGTGAAAGAAACGACATCAGAAGGCAAGGATGTTACCTGGCACTACACTCCGGTCGAAGGTCAACCGGTCTCAATCGTCGGTAGAGAAAATACCACGGTGACAGTAAAGAAACTAGACGATCACACCATCGAGCACAACTGGAATATCGAAGGCCGGGCCGCGAAAAGCAAGTCGGTTTTGTCGAAGGATGGAAAGACCACAGTATTCACCATGGACGGAACGGGCAAGGATGGCAAGCCGTTCCACGAAATGGTTGTGTACGACAAGCAGTAAGAGCCGGAAACTCCGAGATGCGCTTCTCCCAGTGGGGGCGGACAATCTTGTCCGCCCTTTTGCATTTTGATCTGGGTTAGAAAGTTGCCCCGCATGGCGGCAACAGGGCGTAATAGAGCAGCGCGACATCAACCAACTACGGCAGCGTGAAAGCGATCACGGAGTCGCCCGCAGTTGGGTCGTAGAAACTGCCCCCCGTGTCCACCAGCGAGACGTACTGCTTGCCGTTCTTGCCTTCGTAGGTTATGGGCACGGTGTAGGATCCGGTCTCGAGTTTTGTGTCCCACAAGATCTTGCCGGTTGCGGCCTCAAATGCGCGGAAGTGCTGGTCCTTCGTCGCTGCAATGAACAACAGGCCTCCGGCCGTCGTGATGGAGCCGCCAAAGTTCAGAGTGCCCGTCCCATGAACCCCTTTGGCGTCGAGTTCCTCATCGACTCCGAACGGCACATTCCAGGCAACGTCCCCGGTATTCACATTGATGGCCAGAAGTTGGCCCCACGGGGGCTGTTGGCAGGGCCAGAATTTGTCGGCATTCCAGAAGCGCACGTAGAGTCCCCACGGACTATTCCGCTCGTATGCGGGGTCAGCGCCATCGGCCGCTTTTGTGACCTTTCCCACATCGGCAATGTTGACAATGTTTAGGAACAGATATCCCAGTTCGGGGTTGTAGGACATCCCCGGCCAATTGGTCGTTCCCAACGTGCCCGGAAATACGACGGTCAATTTGGACCCATAGTGGGTATACGGACCGCCACTCTTCATGCCGCCCTCGGTGGCCAGCATGTCGGTACAAAACCGTTTGTGCTCCGGGGTTACCGTGGCAATTTCGTCGGGGCTGAAACTGTGTCGTCCCAAGGGCAGGGGCTTCAGCGGAAAAGGCTGCGTCGTTGCTCCTTGCTCGCCGGGAACGTCGCTCGGAGGGACCGGGCGCTCCTCAACTCCGAAGATGGGCTCGCCAGTCTGGCGGTCGACGATAAACATCAGCCCGGCCTTTCCCACAACCGCGACTGCCGGAATCTTTTTCCCCTGCTTCATTACATCAATCAGCACCGGAGCCGACTCCATGTCGTAATCCCACGTGTCGTGGTGGACAGTCTGGAAGTACCACGCCAACTTTCCAGTGTCGGCGTTGAGCACGACCAGGGAGTTGCCGAACAGATTGTTCCCTTTCCGGTCCGCGCCGTAGAAATCGTAGCTGGGCGAGCCGTGGGGCAGAAAGATCAGTCCTCTTTCCTTGTCAATGCTCATCAAGCCCCAGACGTTCGTGCCCGAGCGATTTTTCCATCGCTCAGCCGGCCAGGTATTATTTCCGACTTCGCCCGGGTGCGGTACGGAGTGGAATCGCCACACCTGCTTGCCGGTATGCACGTCCCAGGCTCGCGTATCGCCCGAAGATCCGGCTGCCGGCGATTCCTGGACCTGGCCACCTGCGATCACGAGGTCCTTGTAGATCGTGACAGGCGACGTGACATTAAATTGGGCGTTGGGGATGCCGTTTTGGACATCCGTTTTTATGTCGATGCTGCCATTCTCACCAAAACCAGCGGTGGGCTTCCCGGTTTGTGCGTTCAATGAGACCAACGTCCCGTCGGAGGTACCCAAGAGAATTGAGGCGGGAGTTTTCGCGTCTCCAGGCCAATATGCCACCCCCCGCGTGGCGGGTCTGCCATGTTCCAGCTTGTAAACCCACAACTCTTTGCCTGTCTCCGGTTCCAGCGCAACCACGGTGCTGTAGGGAGTGGGCAGATACATGACGCCATTGGCCACAATGGGCGTGGCCTCGGAGGAACGTCTGCCACCTCCCCGGCCGACAGCTCCAGCGGACCGCGACTGGGGGCCGTCCTTCTTCATGTGGTAGGTCCATGCCGGCACCAGACGCTGAACGTTTTGCGTATTGATTTGCTTCAGCGGCGAGTAACGGGTGCCGCCAGGGTCATGACTGAACATCGGCCAATCCGACTGACCCGACATCGGAGGCGCAGCAAGGATAAACGAACAGAGAACGGCGGCGAGTATTCCGAATCTCAAGTTTCGAGGCCTCTTAGATATGACGTATCCCACACATCGATGCTGCAACCCTAACCATCGAACGGTTGTGCCATTCGGTTGGCCCGGCTCACTCCATCTTCTTGCGCGCGTCCTCGAGGATGCGTTTCGCGCGCAACGGATTAAACACTCCGCAGGAACAGAACCGTGCCATATAGGTGACGGCCTGATCGGGAGTCCGGCGACCTTCTTTCACCCAGTCGATCATTTTCTTGGCGAGGCTGGCCGAAATCATGCCGTGCCCGCACATGGTGGTCAGCGTGAGTAACTGGGTATTAGGCAACTTCTCCGTTGCGCCCTCGAAGCCGAGCGAGTAACCCACGCTGTGGCGGGGAATACCAGCCAACTGGCAACACTGCTCGGCACCTTCGATCGAGGCTGAAATATTGACCGACAGGCCGAGATCGGCTTCCACTACGGCCTTGAGAAATTGGGCAGCGGACTCCTGATTGTCGAAAATCGCCACCACTGATGCCGGTTCATCGATACCGTCGATTACCGCGCGGAAATTCGGCGTCATGTCACGGCTCCAGTTTGCAGCCGTGGTCAAGTCACGGGAAGGCCGCAGAGCACCGCCGTGCACCGGATCCCCGACGTTGACAGGCTTGAACGGCAATGCCATCTCAAGAAACGCTTTCAGCTTGGGGACACTGTCGGCGTCATTCCGGCCGCTGCTGGGAGTCGCGAAGATCAGGTAGTCGTCGTAGAAGCTCTCGGAATTCCCGTAACGATGTAAGGTATTGGTCATTGCCTCTCGCCGATCGCCTGTTTCCGTCTTGCCCTTCGCCAACTCAGCCAATCACTTTCCGGTGTAGCTGATGCGCCAAATCGAACCCGAACCGTCGTCGCTCACCAGCAGCGAACCATCCGGCGCGACGGTTACGCCCACCGGCCTGCCCCAGACACTTTCATCGTCAACCACGAAGCCGGTCAGGAAATCCTCGTATTCACCGCTGGCATGCCCGGTCTGGTGGAGCGGAACTCGAATCACTTCATATCCGGCGCGGGGTGCTCGGTTCCACGAACCGTGTTCCGATGCGAAGACATCGCCCTGGTAGTCGGCCGGAAACTGCTTGCCGTCATAGAAGGTCATTTGCAGCGAAGCATTATGTGGCTGTAGGATCACGTCGGGCGTGATGACTTTGTCTTTCAGTTCAGGATGGGTTCCCGGGAGGCGTGGATCCTGGTTGCCGCCCATATAGAACCACGGCCAGCCGTAAAAGCCTCCCTCTTGCACGTGAGTGATGTAGTCGGGCACGAGATCATTCCCCAGCCCGTCGCGTTCGTTCACGGAAGCCCACAGCTCGCCTGTCTTGGGATTGATGGCAATGCCGACCGCATTGCGGAGACCCGAGGCATAAACGCGCATGCCGGAACCGTCAGGATTCAATTCGAGAATGTCCGCGCGGTTTTTCTCGACCGGCGAGTCGTCCACATTTTCCTGCGACCCAACCGACACGAACATTTTCGTGCCGTCGGGAGAGAACTGGATGTCTCTTGAACGATGATGGCCGCCGCTCGCCAAATCAGCCAGGTGCTGGAGTGGACCGCTGGCGGTCAGATCGCCGTTGTGATACGGAAAACGCACGACCGAGTCCATGTTTGCGACATACAGCCACTGCGGGTCAGGTCCGAGCGGATAAAACGCCATGCCAAAAGGAATATTGAGTCCGCTGGCGAACACTTTCACCTGCTCGGGCTTGCCCTCGGCGTTTATTCCGCGGAATACCTTGATGTTGCCGGGGCTGGTCTCCGCAAGAAAGATGTCGCCGTTCGGAGCAACCCGCATGAGGCGCGGATTGTTCAGTCCCGCTGCGAACAACTCGACCTTGAAGCCCTCCGGCACAAGCAATTTGGCCGTCTCCGGGCGGGCCACGATCTTAGGACCGTTGCTCGCCGATTCGGAGGCGAATGGTGCGGGAAGGTCTTCCAGCCGGATGTGTCGAGATGCGCCCGGCTTTTCGTAGCGATAATCGGTGAAGGGCGCTTTGGGTGGCGGCGCATTCGACTTGGCGCCGGACGCTCGCGCAACCGGAGCCTCAGCCGTGGCACCTTCCGAGTCCGCACCTTTCAGAGACTGAATATAGCTGACCACTTGCCAGCGTTGCTTCTCCGGCAGGGCCGCCCAAGGAGGCATGCCATTGTCCGCATCGCCGCGGGTGATGTACCAGAAAACCGACCCCGCCGATGCTGTCTGCGCCTTTCCTTTTGCCAGCGACGGCACATTGCCGGTGCCTTTTCCTGCGATGCCGTGGCAGACACCGCAGTTTCGCGTATAGACCTGTTTTCCCGCCTCCACTGCATCGGCTTGTGCGGCGTAAGGATTCTTGACGTTCTCCGCAGACGCGGGCGCATTGTGGAAAGACCCGGTCTGCGCGTGCAGGAGGAGAAGAAAAGCAGAACTGGAAAGCAGCGACAGCAGGATCAGTACCTGCGGCCGCGGGTGGGGGAGGCGTTTCCTCGTAGGATCGACTAGGCGCATCGCGGTCAGAGTATACTGTACAGTTATATGATATTACAATTGAAAAGGTGCTCGCCCGGGGGATTCCCTACCCAACAAGCCCGGCATCGTTCCCTGCCTCAACCCCCAGATCAGCGGCCGACGGGAACGAATTTCAAGCAGACGGGCGTGTCCACTTTAATCTCGGTACCGGTCTTTGAAAGCCGCCCGGTGACGAGGTCAATCTTGAAAAGAACCACGTTATTCGACAACTGATTGGCAGCCAGCAAGTAGGCACCCGTCGGATCAATCGTAAAAAAGCGCGGCATCACCCCGCCCACAAGCGACTGCTGCACGAGCGTCAGCATTCCAGTCTGAGGATCAATCGAGTACACGCCGATGGTATCCGGGGCTCTCTCCTCTTCGTTCTTGGTCCGCCGATTCGATTCGTAAAGAAACTTGCCATTGGGGTGAACTTCGATCTCGGCGCTGTGGTTGCCACCGAAAAAGTCATGCGGCACGGTCTGGACACGCTGTACGGTGGTCAGAGTCCCCTTCGAGGCATCCCAGGCAAACACATCCACGATCCCGTTCATCTCGCTGAGTTGGTAGCCGAACTTGCCGGATGGATCGAAGGCGAAATGGCGGGGTCCGCTGCCGGGATAGACCTTCGCAAACGGAGGATCGGGCGGCGAAAGCTTCCCCATCTGAGCGTCGAAACGAAAAATGAGCACTTTATCGAGCCCCAGATCCGAGACGATGGCATACCGGTTGTCCGGCGAAACCACGATCGAATGCGGATGGGGCTCGAACTGAATCCTTGGGTCTACGCTGCTTCCAACGTCTTGAATGAAAGAGGTTAACTCTCCCAGCGAACCGTCTTCCTTGACCCGGATGACCGAGACACTCCCACTGCCGAAGTTCGACATCATCACATATTTCCCGGTCTTATCCATTGAGATGAAGCAGGTACTGGTGCCGCTGGCCGGGACGGTATTCAGTAGACGCAACTTGCCACTTGTCGAATCAATGGCAAAGGCGCTCACGTACGATGAATGATCGAGCGGGGGACCTACCGAAAGGGGATCTTCGCTGACGGCGTAGAGAAATCGATGGTCCGGAGAAATGGCCAGGAACGAGGGATTGATCATCTCCGCTGCCAGTTCGGGCTCGCTGAACACGCCAGTGGCAGCACGGAAGCGGCTGACGTAAATCCCCTTGCTGTGACTCTCCCCCAGTCCGTACGGCCGGCTGTGGTGCACCCACTTGAAGCCTGTGTAGGTGCCGACGTACACGAAGAAGTCGCTGCCCTGAGCGTAGGCAGTTTGAACTCCCGCCACCAAGAGCCCTAGGGCAACAACCCAGCACAGCGCGTATGGGAAACGTCTCATGAAGGTTCCTGATCTCCTTATGGCGAACAAGCGGTTGTTGAACTTATCTCTGGACAGGCACGAACACAACGCACACAGGAACATCAATCTTCAAATCGGTGTTGGTGGGCGTGAGTCGACCGGTGTTGCCGTCGACGCGAAAAAGCAAAACATTGTCCGATACCTGATTGGCGGAAAATAAATATGCGCCAGTCGGATCGATCGCGAAGTTGCGCGGCATCGTGCCGCCGGGCGCTACCTGCTCGACTTCGGTCAGCGTGCCTTTCTCTGGATCGATGGCGAAGACGCCAATCGTATCCGGCCCCCAGAGATTGGGGCCGCGGAACCGCCGATTGGATTCGTACAGAAATTTCCCATTGGGATGAAGCGCGATTTCAGCGCTGTCGCTGGAACCGACGAAATCGGGGGCTAGCGTCCTAGCATCCTGCACCTTGCTCAGAGTTCCCGTCGAAGCGTCCCACGCGAGGACCGCCACAAACCCGCTCATCTCCTCGAGCGAATAGCCGAATCTTCCAGCCGAATCGAAAACAAAATGCCGGGGACCGCTGCCGGGATCGGCGTCGACGAATGGCGGATTATCCGGCGACAGTGTTCCGGTAGCTGCGTCGAACCGGTAGACAAACACTTTATCCACTCCCAGATCGGAAACCACCGCATAGCGGTTGTCCGGCGAAACGTCAATGGAGTGGGGATGAGCTTTCGATTGAAACGACGGATCCTTTCCTTTTCCGACGTGCTTCATGAACGCAGTCTGTTCGCCGAGCGAGCCGTCGTCTTTAATACGCAATACCGTGACGCTGCTGCTGCCGAAGTTCGCCATCAGGACGTAATGTCCGGTCTTATCGATGGACAGATAGCACGTGCTGGTGCCGCCGGTCGGCAGGGTGTTCAACAAACGCAGCTTGCCCGTTGCCGGATCGATGGCAAACGCGCTGACATAAGATTCGTGATCGAAGTCCGGCCCTAACGACAAGGGGTCCTCGGTCGCGACATAGAGGAATCGCTGATTGGGATGAACGGCAAGGAAGGCGGGATTCACGATCTCGGCCGCCAGTTCGGGCTTGCTTACTTCCCCTGTGGCCGGCTGGAAACGGCTGACATAGATCCCTTTGCTGTGGCTAACTCCCGTCGGCACGCCTTCTGGCACATAAGTAAAGCCGGTGTAGGTTCCGAAATAGACGAAGTACTCGGCTTGCCGGGCGGGCGCACTAAAGACACTTGGAACAGAAGAGATGGCCGAGAAGGCGAGTATAACGAGGCAGCGTGATCTCATGGATTCTTTTTTTGGATGATCATTCTTTCTCAAAATAGACCCGTCGAAAATCAGCAACCAAAGGAATGTTAAGGAGTCGCGGCGGGCCCAACCGCGTGCCTCCAGTTGTCTCCTTCAGGGAACCGCGCGAAGTAAAGAAACTTCACCGGTATGTCGCTAGCGTTGATATTTGAGTGTACAGTCGCGGAGTCGGGTGGCAACATATACGCCATCCCCGGCTTTTGCACCCGCAGTTCTGTTCCCATCATGATGAGGCTGGTGCCGTCGATCGCGGCCCAGACTTCTTCCTGACCAGCGCGGTGAGGATGGGGCTCGCCCATGGTCAGCGGATTGATCGTCACCGTGATGACACTCTGTTCGGTCGCAAGTCCATCGGCAGGAGAGAAAAGCTCCCTAACGATGTGCGCCCAATGGCCCGAGGCTCCGCCGACAATATAGGGATCGGCGGCGGCCGGCGTCCTTTGCCGCGCCATCGTCTCATCCTTCACCGCCATCTTGTCCTTCGGATGGAATCCGGCCGGAGTCGACTCGTTGATGACGTACATGGTAAGCGCCTCTGGTCCGGAGGACTTGATCACGAACTCCACCCCGGCAGGCATTAGCACTGCTATGTTCTTGCGCAGCTTCGCGGTATCGCCACCAGCCGTGATCTCTCCCTCGCCTCCCAGTACATAATAGACTTCCTGCTGGCCTTCGAGTCGTGTCGGCGACGTCCAGTCACCGGGGGCCAGGCGGCCATAGGCGAAAAAATTGGCGGCGCGCAGAACCGCACTGCTCTGTGGGGGCGCAAAGTTGTCACCGCGGATCAAAATGTCGCGCAGCACCAGCGATCCGTGTTCAAAACGCGGAAGGGATCCCTGCCAGCCGCTGATGAAAAGATCGATCCGCCGGTCCTGCGGCTCTCGCTCTTTTGCATACTTGACGAATTCTGGTCCGGGATAAGAATTAATGCCGTTGATGGCGTTCTTCGTGCCGCTTGACGGAACCGTTCCTTGCGCCGTCGCCAGAGAAGGCACACCCACGACCAGCGCGGACACAGTCAGGAAAGCAATCGCCGTGCGTTGCATCATATGGGCTCCGTTTCTCATTTCGTCTATGGCCTGGGTTCGTGCGGGTGGTAACGAGCGAAGTAGAGAAACCTGACTTGAGTATCTTCGTTCTGGTTGATGTTGGTATGGGGAGTCTTGTTATCGGGAATGTGGTAAAACGCCATGCCGGGAGTTTGCCGCCGCAGTTGATTCCCCACGAACGCTAGACTGGTGCCATCCAGAGTCGTCCACACTTCCTCGATGTCGTCGTGGTCGACCAGGTGCGGCTTTCCCATGGTGAGTGGATCCAGTGTGACCGTCAGAACACTCTGTAGCGTGCCCAGACCATCCCCGGTTACGAACAGCGTCTTCACGATGTGGTCCCAGAGACCATCACTCGAAGTAATGGGAATTCTGTTCTCGTCTCTGACCAGCATGGTGGAGTTGGGCCGAAAGCCCGCCGGAGTTGGGTCGCTGATCACATACATGGTCAGAGGCTGATCCCCCGTGTTGCTGAGAGTAAACTCCAATTTCGCCGGCATCAGAATCGCGATATTCCGATGCAAGTCGGCGCTCTGCCCCGCCGCGGAGGCAGTTCCGTGACCGGAGTCGACAAAATAAATTTCCTGCTGGCCCTCCAAACGCGTCGCCTTGGTGGATGCGTGCGGCGCGAGAGTGGCGTACGTATAAGAACTGATGTAGCGGAGAACGGCCCCCTTCTGCGTAGGATTTTGTGGATCGCCCCGCGTGAAGATGTCCCGTTCAACCAGCGAACCCTGGGTTGTGCGCGGGGTCGAAGCGTGCCAATCTCCAAAATAAAAGTCGATACGATCGCCGGTGGTTTGCGCTACTGCCAGCCCGGCGCACAAGACGATTGCCAGTGATGCGAGAATTCTTCTCACCATCCGAGTATTCTCCTCACGACCAATTTTGTCCGCTACGGGATCGAGGGAACAATTTGCTACTATTATAACTATATATGATAATTACCGGGGTCAAGTAGCAAGTAGCTACGCGGGCGTCCCGTTGGGGTTCTGGCTCAAGACTGATTCGTCGGTGTCGCGCTCTCCGCGGGGCTAAAGGTAAATTGGTAAGCCGGACAAAATGTCCATGTTGAAAGCAATTCCAGGAGAACCCCAACCATGAAGCTGATTCGATTTGGTGAAAAGGGACAGGAAAAGCCGGGAGCGATTTTGAAAGATGGAAGCCGCATCGATGCCTCCGCGATGGGTTCCGACTATGACGAAAAGTTTTTTGCCAGCGATGGATTGAAGAAACTGGAATCCTGGCTAAGCAGTCATGCTGCGTCCGCACCGCGCGTGGCACCGTCCGCGCGCTTGGGATCAGCGGTTTGCCGGCCCAGTAAGATTGTCTGCATCGGGCTCAACTACCGCGACCATGCGGCAGAGACCAAGGCCGAACCGCCGAACGAACCAGTGCTCTTCTTTAAGGCCACTACTTCTCTGGTAGGACCCAATGATCCCTTGATGATGCCGAAGAACTCGTCCAAAGTGGATTGGGAAGTAGAACTCGCGGTCGTGATTGGCAAGCGAGCTTTATACGTGCCCAAAGAAACTGCTCTCGACTACGTTGCAGGCTATGCTCTGCACAATGACTATTCCGAGCGCAGCTTTCAGTTGGAGCACGGCGGCCAATGGGTCAAAGGAAAAAGTGCCGACACGTTCGCGCCTCTGGGGCCGTTTGTCACAACTCCGGATGAGGTTCCCAATGTCGGCAATCTTCCCATGTGGCTGAAGGTAAATGGACAGTTCCGGCAGAAAAGTTCTACCTCGAACATGATCTTTGACGTGGCCACGCTAGTTTCCTACGTAAGCCAGTTTATGACTCTTGTTCCCGGCGACGTGATCAGTACCGGAACGCCAGCCGGAGTTGGCCTCGGAATGAATCCGCCTGTGTACCTGCAGGCTGGGGATGTCGTTGAACTGGGAATTGACGGCCTGGGAGAATCCCGTCAGCACGTGATCGCATATGATGGCAGCGCGTACTGACCCGATGACGGGTTGCGCCCGATCTCTACGTATCTGTACCCTGGCCGTTCTTGCCGCACTCAGCGGAGGTGGCAACAGCGCCAACTCCCAGACCAGTTCCGCGAGTGTCCGTGGCTCGAAATCCGCAACCACCGTCGACTGGCCGGTGTACGGCGGACAGTCCGCTGGGGACCACTACTCCAGCCTTTCTCAGATCAACCGCAAGAACGCGCACAAACTGCAACTGGCCTGGAAGTTCGACGCCGGGGAAGAGGGTGGTCTCGAGACCAGTCCGATCATCGTCGGGCGTGTTCTCTACGGCTATACGGCGACACAGAAAGTGATTGCGCTCGAGGCCGCCTCCGGCGAGCTGATTTGGAAGTTTGACTCGGGCATCAAGGGTAAGACTCCGATTCGCGGCGTATCTTATTGGACCGATGGCCAGGAAGGTCGAATCTTTGCCCCGGTCACCAATTTCCTGTATGCGCTCGACGCTCAAACCGGCAAACCAATGCCGGACTTCGGAGAAGGCGGGCGGATCGATCTGCGAAAAGGCTTGCGTGGCGACTATGAGGCGCATTCGGTCGTCATGACCAGTCCGGGTATGGTCTATAAAGATCTCATCATTGTGGGAGGGCGCAATCCTGAAACCCACCCTTCGCCCCCTGGAGATATTCGAGCTTTCGATGTACGCACAGGAGAGTTGCGCTGGAGATTTCACACCATTCCACATCCCGGTGAGTTTGGATACGAAACCTGGCCAAAAGATGCCTGGCGGGATGCGGGCGCGGCGAACAACTGGGCAGGAATGGCACTCGACGCCGAGCGAGGCATCGTCTATGTACCCACGGGATCGGCTGTATTCGACTTCTACGGTGCCGACCGTGTCGGCGATGATCTGTTTGCCAATACACTGCTGGCCCTAGATGCCCAGACCGGGAGGCGCATCTGGCACTTCCAGGGCGTACACCACGACATTTGGGACCGCGATTTCCCTTCTCCACCTGCCCTGGTTTCCGTTAAACGCGAGGGCAAACGCATCGATGCAGTAGCGCAGACCAGCAAACAAGGATTTCTGTTTCTTTTTGACCGCGCCACGGGCAAACCACTATTTCCCATCGAGGAACGCAGCTTTCCTGCAAGCCAGATTCCTGGAGAAGTCACCTCGCCCACCCAGCCTGTGCCGTTAGTGCCCGAACCCTTCTCGCGCCAGGTCCTCACTGAGGATTTACTGACGCAGCGTACGGCAGCAGCGCACGCCTGGGCAGAAAAAGAGTTCAGCACGTACCTCAGCGGTGGACAATTCGTTCCTGCCGCACTGGATCGGGAGACCGTTGTTTTTCCCTGCTTTCTTGGTGGGGCAGAATGGGGCGGCCCCGCGGTCGATCCCAGGCTCGGCGTCATCTTCGTCAATGCCAATGAGTGGGCCTGCGTGATTGCGCTGACCGAGAACAAACCGTCCCGCAGTACCGGCGAGAGGACGTTTCACAACCAGTGCAGCGTCTGTCATGGCGACAAGCGCGCGGGTTCACCGCCAACTTATCCCTCGCTGGTGGATGTAGGAAAGAGACTTTCGCAAACGCAGATCGAGACCACGATCCTGCAGGGCAAAGGCCGCATGCCGGGTTTCCCGAACCTGCAGGGCGACTACCTGCAGAAGTTGGTGCAATTTCTGGAGACTGGTGGCGATCCCGAAGTAAAGGTTGACACTGGAAAAGCCGACGACGCAGCCAGTTCAGCTTCCGCCGGTTCGCGACAGATTACGCCAGAACTTCTCGGGGCAACTGTCTATTCGAACAAATGTGCCACCTGTCATGGCGACCATCGCGAGGGCAAACCTCCCCTGTTCCCCGCGTTGGCCGGCATCGGCCAACGACTCACGGCACAGCAGATTCAAGATCGGATCCGCCAGGGCAAAGGCTCCATGCCGCCGTTTTCCACGCTTGCCGGAAAGGACCTGGATGGTCTGCTGGCCTACCTGACTGCGCAGAATCCGGTCGAGCTCGACCCCGACCGAGATGCAATCTACTCCAGCACCGCCGAAGGCGCGCCTATGAAATATCGCATCACAGGCTCCAATGACTTTCTGGATCCTGATGGATACCCCGCGATCACGCCGCCCTGGGGTACGCTCAATGCGATTGATCTGAATACCGGCAAGTATGTTTGGAAAATTCCGCTGGGTGAGTATCCCGACCTGGCAGCGAAGGGCCTGACCAACACCGGTTCGGAAAACTACGGTGGGCCTATCGTGACTGCAGGGGATGTCTTGTTTATCGGCGCGACCGTATATGACAAGAAATTTCGTGCCTTCGATAGCCTTACCGGCAAGTTGCTTTGGGAAGCTGTCCTGCCGAATTCAGCGATCGCGACGCCTGCCACCTACATGATCGACGGCAAGCAGTATGTCGTCGTCAGCGCCGGTGGGGGGAAAGATCCGAAGGGGTCGTCGGGCAGCGTATATGAGGCATTCGCACTGCCCTAGCCGGCGATTGGACGACGCCCATCTTCACAGAAACTCGATTTCATTTTCCCGCAACTCACTGCAGAGCAAACGCAACGTAAGCTCCCGGGATGGGCGCTTGCGATGCCGGGTGTCCGGGAAGATCGTGGGTATGCGTAGTCGCTTGCGCCGCTGCACAGAAAACAATATATTCGCGTCCGTCGATCTTGTAGACCGCCGGCATGCCTTCTAGACCGGCTTCCACCTCCGCCTCCCAGAGCACCTTGCCGGTCGCTGAGTCGAGAGCGCGGACTTTCCGGTCGCGAGTTCCGGTAAAAATCAATCCTCCGGCAGTCACCACTGGGCCAACTTTAGGAAAATGCGAGCCGGTGTCGTTGATACCTTTTGCGGCTAACTCTGGGATTTCGCCCAACGGCACCTGCCACTGGATGCTGCCCTGATTGAGGTCATAGGCGGTAAGCGTGGTCCATGGTGGAGCGATCGCCGGCAGCCCGCTGCTGGTGAACATGAAACCGAAACTGCTGCGATAGCGCAATTGTTCCGGCGGCAACGATGCTGATGGGCTTCCGGTCTGTGGAGGGGAATCGTTCTCCAGGGGACGTGCCGGCGCGCGCTCCGGATGGAACAGATAGGCTAGGAGAGAATCCAGATCTGCATCGGACAACTTGGAAGATGCCGGCATGGGCCCGCGTCCGTGCGTCACGACCGCACGCACTTGATCCGCTGGGAGTCGCGATCCAACGTCCGCAACAGAAGGCACAGCCGGAGGCTGACCGGCCCGGTCTGCCCCGTGACATAGACGGCAATTGGATTGATAGATGACACGCCCCTTTTCCTCCGCGGAGCTCCCTGGCGCTGCCTGCTCGGGTGGGTTCAGTTCCAGCTTGAGCATGGAGGGAAGATCCTTCGAAACAACGAATAAGGTGCCGTGCTCCGGGTCGATGGCTGCGCCCTGAAAATTCGCTCCCCCGTTATTGCCCGGCATCTGGACCGTGTCGGTCAGCCCGGGCGGAGTGAATAGACCTTGGTTGCGGGCGCCTTCCATTCTCTTGCGAAACTGCTCCCTCTCCTCGGGCTCCAAGAATGGGCTCAGGTCTTTGATGGTGAAGCTTTGACGCGCGAAAGGCGGAGGTTTCAAAGGGAACGGTTGCGTTGGCCAGGTTGCCTCTCCTGGCATGTCCGACTGCGGGACAGCCCGCTCTTCAATCGGCCAGAAGGGCTCGCCCGTTTCGCGGTTGAACACCCAAACGAAACCTTCCTTTCCAACCTGCGCCACAGCGTCGACCATCTTGCCATTGTGACGGAGGGTCAAAAGCATCGGAGCGGTCCCATTGTCATAGTCCCAAATGTCGTGGTGCACCATCTGGAAATACCAAATCAGCTTCCCGGTGTGCGCATTCAGCGCCAGCAGGCAGTCACCAAATAGATTGGCTCCCGTGCGGTTGGCTCCGTAGAAGTTGTACTTGGGACTTGCCGTCGGAATGAATACGATGCCGCGCTTCTCATCCACCGATAGTCCGCTCCAGGCGTTCGCGCCACCGACATTCTTCCATGCGTCTTTGGGCCAGGTGTCATAGCCAAATTCACCGGGATGAGGCACCGTGTGAAACGCCCACACCATGCGCCCGGATCGGACATCGTAGGCGCGAATGTCACCCGGGCCCGACTCGTATTCTTCGTTGGTAGCCGAGCCCAGGATCAGGAGATCCTCGAACACACGTCCGGGGGTCGTGGATTGAACCAGGCTAAGACTCTTCGGATCGCGTCCCAGACCTTCTCGCAAATCGACGCGTCCACTCTTCCCAAAATTCGTAATCGATTGACCCGTCCGGGCGTCGAGCTCCTCGAGGAAGTTGTCGCCAGCGAAGATGAGCCGCCGGTCGGACCGGTCAGCACTTTCCCAGTAGTTGATGCCACGATTGGTGATCAGCGTTGTCTTCAAGTCCGTAGGATGGACCCACAGTTCCTTGCCGGTTGTCGCATCGAGCGCCACGATGGAGTGGTTGTGGGCCAGAACATACATGGTTCTGTCAACCACGATCGGGTTGAACAGATACTTGCTCCCGTCGCCGGTGGGGTAGCTCCACGCGACCCGAAGCTTGCGGACAGTCGAACGATTAATTTGCGTCTCCGCGGAATACTGGGCGGAATCAGAAGAGCCCCCATAGTCGCTCCAGGTGGAGTGAGACCGAGCCACCGTACCGGCAGATCCGGCGCGGAGGGAAGGGTTTTCCTGGCCGGAGCCCCCTTTGGTTTGCGCCGGAACCGGCGCGGGCAAGGCGAACAGCAGCCACGCCAGCCCAAACACTGCGAGTCGTCCTCCAGGCATCCTGATCGCCTCGGTTCTATTTTCGCGGATCGTGGTTGCGGTAACGGGCAAAGTAAAGAAATCTGTCTTGAGAGTCCTCGCTGCTGTTGATATTGGTGTGTGGAGTCTTGTTATCCGGGATGTGCAAATACGCCATTCCCGGAGTCTGGCGGCGCAGCTGATTTCCAACCAGCGCGAGGCTCGTACCGTCGAGTGCGGTCCATACTTCCTCAATTTGGTCCGTGTCCTCGCCCGGCACGGGGTGAGGCTTGCCCAGCGTCAGCGGATCGAGAGTTACCGTCAGAACAGCTTCCAGAGTGCCCAGACCGTCGGAGCTTACAAATAACGTCTTCACGATATGCGCCCACAGGCCGGCGCTGGAACTGATCGGCAGCTGATTTTCGTCCCGGGCCAGCATGCCGGGGTTGGGGCGAAAGCCGGGCGGCGTCGGCTCATTGATGACGTACATCGTCATCGGCTGGTCGCCCGTGTTCTCGAGGTTGAAATTCAATCCTGCCGGGATCAACACCGCTACGTTTCGATGCAAGTCCACGGACTGAGCGCCGGCACGCGCCGTTCCCTGTCCGGATTGCACCAGGCAAATCTCCTGCTGGCCGTCGAGTTGCTTCGGTGTCGTCGAAGCATGCGGCGCCAGCGTAGCGTAAGAGTAGGCGTTGATGAACCGAAGAACCGCACCCTTCCTTGCTGGATTCAGCGCATCGCCGCGCGTAAGAATGTCCCGTTCTTCCAACGTTCCCTGCGTCATCCGAGGCGATGCTGTGTGCCAGTCGCCGAAATAAAGATCAATACGGTCTCCGGTGGTTTGCGCAAACGCACCCGCAGCAAGCAGAGCAAACAATCCCAGAGAACTGAGAAAGCTTTTCGCGTTCATGATGCTCGCCTCGTTTTCCCTTGGCCACAAATTCTTTACCGCGGATCGTCAGAACCCGTCCTTGCAGCGAGTCTTAGGGCGCCCGAACGCGGAAGATTCAGGCACACCTCAACCCTCCGCCTGGCGGATGCGCGGGGCAATAATAGTATCATACGATTAACTCAAATTTCTCACCGAGTCTCGCCAATCCGTTGGCTTGACGAAAGGTTGCCCAACTGGGCGCAACCGCCTGAATTTGCGACGACGGATCGCTGCCTTCCGAGGAGGTGCCGTCGCTCTCTTGAGGTGTTTAAAACCTGGTTTGGTTTCGCCAGGATCCACCCGCGCTCGATTCCGGCCCCGCCGGTTTCGCACTATTTCGCTTGTCGGATTGCTAGAAACCGATATGCTTTCGGACTAGCTGTGCGATTTCGCTTGGCAGGATTGTTAGTATTGTAGTACAAATATGCGGCATCGCTGCATTCTCGGGAGGCTCCTCATGGAACTTCGTCGTTTCCGTTGCGTTTGTCTCTGCTTGGTCGTGCTTCTCGGCACCATGCAATTGTGGGCCGACGTGACTGGATCCGTCACCGGTTATGTCCGTGACAAATCCGGCGCAGTGATTGCGAGCGCGTCCGTGACCGCCACCCAGATTGCAACCGCTTATACCCGTACGGTCACCAGTGACGCGGCGGGCAAGTACGTTATTCTCGCTTTGCCTCCCGGCCGCTACCGCCTGACCACGACTGCCCGTAATTTCCAAAAGGCGGTCCTTGTAGACATCGATGTTGCGGTCAATGACGTGCTGAACTTTGATTTCGTTCTTCAAGTCGGCAGCGTGAGCGAGGTCGTCTCGGTCCAGGCGGACACGCAGCAGGTTCAGACCACGAGCACGCAACTGGGCACCACGATCGAATCCAATCAGATTCTGGCTCTGCCCCTCAACGGCCGTTCCTACATTGATCTTCTCTCCCTGCAGGCAGGCGTCGCTCCATACAATACGAACGGCGGCTTCAACGATCGCAGTCCGGCCTCCGGTCTCTACTCGTCGGCGGGCAACGTTTCGACCAATGGTCAGCCTGAATATGCCAACGCCTTCCTGGTAAACGGCGCCGAGGTGAACGAGACCAAGAACATGGGCGCGGGCTTGATTCCCAATGCCGATTCGGTCGCCGAGTTTCGCCTGCTGACCAACAGCTTCAGCGCCGAATACGGCAAGTTCACCGGTGCCGTCATGAACTCGGTCACAAAATCCGGAACCAACCAGATCCACGGGGACGCCTTCGAGTTTTATCGCAACCAGGGAATGAACGCGTACAGCTGGTTCAGCGGGGGAACGAAGCCCGAGTTGAAGCGGAATCAGTTCGGGGGTGTGGTTGGAGGTCCGATTTGGAAGAGCAGGCTCTTCTTTTTCGCTGATTATCAGGAGACTCGTCAAACCGCCGGGGCCAGCACCGGAAATCTGCAAGTCCTCAGCAACGACGAACGCAACGGTATCTTCCCCGACAGCGTACTCGATACTCCCGTTCAGGGCAGTGCGTGGGCCCAGACTCTTATGAGCCGCGGCGGGGGAACAATCGTCGCCGGTACCACCCTGTACAACCAACTGGGTACGGCCACGACGACGACCGACATCACCGGCGCGACTGTGCCGGCTCATAACATCTCCGCCTATATCGATCCGGTCACGACGTTGACAATGGGCTTCATTCCGGTGGCAAATCAGGCCAACGGCTTCAATTACGCCGATTCCAGCCATGCCGGAACTCTCAACGATAAGAACCTGTCCGGGCGCATCGACTTCAACAATCAAACCACGGGAAACTGGGCTTTCTACTATCACTACGACAATGCGACGGCGGTCAATCCCATTTACCAGCAGGCGTATCAGGGTGTGACGAACGTGCCGGGGTTCCCCAATAGCCAGCCTTCGCGCAATCAGCTGTTTACCATGAGCAACACCAAAACCTTCGGCGCCAACGTCGTAAACGTTGCACATTTCCAGTTTTTCCGCGATGCGGTCCACACGTCGCAGCCCTCCGCGAGTTCGTCAATTTCGTCTTACTCTGTCTACGGTTTCAATACTGATCCCACCAACGGCGGTCTGATCAATACCGGAACGACTGGGTACCCTTCTTCGCTGCCCATGCTGTTGTTTAACAGCTTTGCCGTCGGCAACAACTGGCTTAATCTGTACCAGCCTGACACCAACTATGGCATCGGCGACACGTTCAGCAAGATCGCCGGCGCCCATTCGATCAGCTTTGGTGGCGTTTTCCGCTACTACCAATTGAATGTTCGCAACGAATGCGGACCCAACGGATACTTCCAATTCCGCGGCAACGAGACGAATTCGGACGTATCCGATTACTACATTGGCGCTCCCGGACAGTTCGTCCAATGCTCGATTCAAGTTCTCGATAACCGCACCCGATACCTTGGCCTGTTCGCCGCCGATACCTGGAAAGTTTCTCCTACCGTGACCCTTAACTACGGCCTGCGCTGGGATGTCGCCCGGCCGTGGAGCGATCTCTATGGCCGTCTCACCACGCCGGTTCCGGGAGTGCAGTCCGTGAAGTTCCCCGACTCTCCCACCGGTAACCTCGTGCCGGGAGATCCCGGGGTTCCAAGTACGATCTCTCCGACCCAGTACAACAATTTAGCACCTCGTATCGGTCTGGCCTACGCTCCTTCCGGCGGCATCTGGGGCCAGAATAAGACCAGCATCCGTGCGGCCTACGGCATTTACTATCTGGGCGCCGCGGATCAGGGCAACTTCGGTATCATCGGCGACGCTCCCTGGGGACTCTACTGGGCATCGCCGCAGCCGACGGAGTTCGCAAGTCCCTATATCACGCGGGGCAACGGTGTGACGCAGGGACAGCACTTCCCCTTTACCTTCCCAACGGGCAGCGGGCCGTTTCCGAACTTCCTGTTCGGTTCGCTTATGCCCCTTTACGTACCGGGCTACTACAACAAGAACAAGACCCAGATGGCCGAGCACTACAACGTCTCGGTTCAGCGGCAGCTCGACAAAGCGACTGTCCTGACCGTGTCCTACGTCGGAACGGAGGGTCACCACATCCAGCGGGGCATACCGTTGCTCTGGGGAAATGCTGCGCTGTGTCAGTCGCTGGCTGCTGCCGGCTGCGGCCCCGGTGGAGAAGGCGGCGTCTACATGCAAGGAGGTCAAACTTATTACGGCACCTTTGCCGGCCTGATCAACAACCAGGCCATCAGCGCAAACTACACGAATTCCGCTGGAGGTCCAGTTTCAGCCTACGCCCAGGCGACCTGGCTGCAGAACTCGGGTAACTCCAATTACAACTCGCTGCAGGTTTCGGCGGAACGCCGCGCTCGCGATTTGACGTTTCTGGTGAGCTACACCTGGTCTCATTCGCTCGATAGCTATTCTGCCGCTTTCGATCCGCGCAACCCGGGTCGCAACTACGGCCCTTCGACGTTCGATCTACGCAACAACCTCGTCATGAGCTACAACTGGGAACTTCCCTTTGCGCGATATTTTGGCGCGCGCCGGATTACCTCGGGATGGCAGCTTGCGGGGATCACGCGTTTCAACAACGGGACGCCTGTGAGCCTCCAAGGCGGCGGTGATTACGCGTTAACCAACCTTGGACTGGACTATCCTAATCAAGTCGGTTCTATCCAGAAAGTGAACCCGCGGCACAATGGACTCACGGGTGTATCCACTACGGGGAATTTTTATTTCAATCCCTCAGCATTCGCCTCAAATCTGAGCTGCGGGTACGAAGTCTGTGGTGTCACGGGGAGCTCGGGGCAGTATTCCTTCAGCGGCCCGGGCACGATCAATACTGACTTGAGTCTGGGGAAAGACACGAAAATCACAGAGAGCGTCTCAGTTTACTTCCGCGTTGAGATGTTCAACGTCTTCAACCATGCCAACTTCCTTTCCAGTGGCGTGATAGGAAATCCTTCCAGCGGCCAGTTTGGCCAGGCCACCACGGTTGCGCCCGGCCGTATCGGCCAAATCAGCGCCAAGATTATCTTCTAATCCAACTCCGGGCGAAAGATTGCCTGGGATAACCTACAGGGGATGCGAGCGATCGCATCCTCTTTCTGCTTCTAGGCTTGCGCTGTTTACGGCGGCACACTTTAAATGGAGGCCCCATGAAACGGAGCGTATTTTTGGTCTGGTTGTGCCTCGTCATTTCTTGGCTTTGTTGTGCCCAACAGAAAACAGTTCCAGAGATTCCCTATGAATCGGTGCCCAATCTTCTGAAACTTCCCACTGACCTATATCTGGGAGAGGCTGCCGGGGTGGCCGTGAATTCCAAGGGACACATCTTCGTCTACACGCGCAGCGCGCAGACCCGGCTGTTCGAGTTCGATGTCAAGGGCAACTTCGTCCGCGAGATCGGCAAAGGCCTGTACGGCTTCGCGTTTGCGCACGTTGTCCGCATCGACAAGGACGACAATATCTGGTGCGTAGACGAAGGCACGAACATGGTGATCGAATTTGACACGCAAGGCCGGGTGATCATGCTGTTCGGCAGAAAGCCCGAAGCGGTCGAAGGTGGCGCACAACCTGCCGCCGGAACTGCTCCCCCACCGCCGCCACCAGCCTTTGCCACCTTCGCCCACCGGCTCTTCAACCGCCCCACCGACGTTGCCTGGGACCCCGCTGGAAACAGCTTCATCGCAGACGGATACGGGAACTCGCGCGTGGTGAAATTTGACAAAGATGGCAACTGGATCAAAGAGTGGGGCGAGCGCGGCTCAGCGCCCGGCGAATTTCACACTCCGCATAGCATCGCCACCGACGCCAAGGGAAATGTCTACGTGGGCGACCGCGAGAACAACCGCATTCAAGTGTTCGACTCCGAGGGCAATTTTCTAAAGGAGTGGACCAACGTCGGCGCACCTTGGGCGATTTGCATCACGCCGGGATCGAAGCAAGTTCTTTACACCTCGGACTCCAACGCCGGCCGAATCTACAAGGTGGACTTGGATGGCAACGTCCTCGGGGAGTTTGGAAAGAGCGGCAAACTGCTGGGTCAGTTCGGATGGGTGCATGAGATTTCCTGCCCCACCGAGAACACGTTACTCATAGCAGAGCTCTTGAATTGGAGAATACAGAAACTCATTCTGCATCCCACACACTAGACTCTCTCTGCTCCACGACGCAGTGGATATGAAGATGGAACTGGAGGGTTTGTCCCCAGGTGAGAAGGATGGTGAGGAAAGCGATCTCGGCGGCAAGATGCTTGGGTCGGCGGCCACTTCGAGCAGCGTGGCAGCGCTGCTCTCGAACAACAACGAGAACAGCCGTCGCTGATTCTGCCACATCAGCGGCACAAGCGCGTGCGGTACGCTGAAGACCAGGTGAAGTAGCTCGCCGGTAGGAGTTCCTAGTAGCGCTTCGCGAGCCCCTTCTCGCAAGCGTTGGTCTGGCATTTGGGGCAGTGCCGGTTGCGGGGAGTTTTTTCTAATGGGGAGTGGAACAGCAAAAAGGGGGCGCCTTACAGGAGGCCACGCCCTTTCAACTCTCCGTTAAGACCCGACCTTCAGAAAGGTCAGCAGTTTGTCAGGCGGTTGGAACTTGCCCTCTGCTAAGGCTTGGCGAAACGACGTGCCGATGGCAGCCAACGGATATTTCGTGTCTCCGCGGAGTTGCCACGTACGGTCTCCAGATGTTCGAGGAACGAGCTGATCAGCGCCGCATCCATGGTGTAACCCTTTGAGAACGAAGAATCCATGGACACCGAATGCCCACAATGAAAATGTGAGTATGAGAGCGATCATGTCGGTGACCCGCGTTGTGAGCGACATGGTGGTTTCTTGACAGTAATCCATTGTCATCTGGGCGGAACAGCTCGCCGCTTAGTTGTCCCGCGCGGCGGGGTTTGGGCGGGGTTTTGGGGAGGGAGCATTTTGCCGTCGCCATACACAAACCTGGCAAACGAAGAAAGGGTCTATGTAGGGCGACAGCAAAAGTGAACTTCTTCCTTTCGAGTTATCCGCCACATACTCAGGAGTTAATCTCCCGGGCGTGAGCGGCGAGCGGAGCGGGGAGGGGTGGGGTGGGGTGGGGTGGGCGTGGCGAAGCAGGAAGCGGCGATAATTCACCCAGCTTCACGCCAGTTGGGATGGACTCTTCAAATAACGGTCTACAATCGCGTCGGCGGTGCGGTAAGTAAGAGCCAAAATAGTAAGCGTAGGATGTGCCGACGGATTCTGCGGAATCGTCGACGCACCCAAGACAAACAGGTTCGGGACTTGCCAATGCTGCAAGTACGGGTTGACTACAGAACGGTCGGGAGAGCTCCCCATGATGGTTCCTCCCTGAATGTGAGTGAACTGGTAACGGTTGGCGTCGTAGTTTTTCAGGCCCGGGAATGAACTAACTTCCTTCGCTCCCATCGCACGGGCAAGTTCGACTGCTTTGGGAGTCACAAACTCCGCCATCTTCCGTTCGTTCTCCCCCCAGTTGATTGTGAACCGCAGCAATGGGTCACCGAAACGGTCTTTGTACGTAGGGTCGAGATCCATGTAGTTGCCTTTATAGGCGAGATGCTCCCCCGAAAAGCCGATGAAGCCAGTTCGGTCGTAATACTCGAGGGCTGCTTTCTTCCAGTCCGATCCCCAACCAGCTTTCACACTCGGTGGAAGTATGCCGAAATTCGCGATGGGCCGGTAGCCCATGCTCATAGCCAACAGGTGTCCTCCACGCAGAAAAGGGAGTCCGCTGTGATCGAATAAGTCTCCATCAAAATCACTGATGCAGACACCGGCAGCACCGGAGCCCATGAACCGATTCAAAGGCTTCTCGAAGAACGCGGTTGCCGCGCCCATAGCCACCTGGTGGGTGAGGTTTCGCCCCACCGTACCTTTCCCGCTCTGGGCGTTGTAAGGCTCTCCAATCCCGGAGAGGAGTAACAGACGGGTATTGTTGAGAGTCCATGAAGCCAGGAAAACCAACTCTGCCGGTTGAAAAACCTCTTCACCTTTATCGTCGAGATACGTGACGCCCTGTGCTCTTTTCCCGCTACCGGCGGTGCCATAGATGACGCGGCGGACCGACGCTCCGCTGCGAATGGAAATATTTTTCCGCTCCTGGATGAGTGGCAAAAGAGTGTTGGTGGGCTGCGCCTTAGCGCCAACCATGCAACCGAATCGTTCGCAAAATCCGCAATAGAAGCAGGCGGAACGCGAGACTCCGTCAGGGTTGGTGTATGGTTCGCTCAGGTTGGCGGCTGGACTCGGATACGGATGGTATCCGAGCGCCTTTGCGGCATCACCGAAGAGGGCAGAAAAATAAGGAATCTTGGTGGGTGGGGTCGGGTACTCAGCGCTCCGCCAGCCTTCGAAGATATTTCCGCCCACGATCTTTTTTCCCCTGATGTTGCCCGCTTTCCCCGAGATCCCCAGCATGCGCTCTGCGCGCGTGTAGTATGGCTCCAACTCATCGTAGGTGACGCCCCAGTCTTGAATGGAGTGATCCGCAGGCAGCCGCTTGGCGCCATACTTCTCCACGGTTCGTGAAAACAATTCAAAACAATCCGGCAGGAAGCGAGGGCATATCCCATTCCAGTGTTCGCCTGCGCCACCGACGCCGGAGCCGGGAAGAAAAGACCCGTACTGTCGCATGGGCAAAGCCCGCTGGGTGGAATCGTGCCGAACCGTGACCGTCTCCAGCGAGAGATCCTGCATCATGTGAAGACGTACTGCGTAATCCAGCTCATCCATGGTGCCGGGGTAGTCGGCCGACTCACGATGCTTTCCGCGTTCCAGTACGGCCACCGAGAGACCGGAACGAGAACCAAGTTCCTTGGCCATGAGCAAGCCAGTCCAGCCGCCGCCTACGATTACTGCATCCACCGCGGGCATGGTCTTCATTTCTCGTCCTCG
>JBARBI010000068.1:0-64544 GCA_049792875.1 Candidatus Sulfotelmatobacter sp. | reverse complement strand
ATTCTAAATGGGAGGCCGGAAAGCGTAAAGCAGCGCGCCACCATCGGGCTACTCCCAACGTTACCTTCGACTCTGCCTGCCGTCCCGCTATATTCCATTAGAACGACATGCTCAAACCTGGGCTGTTAGGGATGCCGCCGAATAGGAGCAGAATCAGGCGGGGAAGTTTCCTCTATCGAGGATAACCTGCGAGAATCCTTCGCTCGACCAGAAACAGCCCAGGCTTTCTTTGCCACGACCCGCAATTCCCAGCACAGCAAGCGTCCGCCGATGATTCCCGCCTGCCAAACTGCTATTCCGCGACGTTCGATCGTGGATCCTACGCTGCCGGCTTCGCCACCAGAGCGTCGTACTCGTGCTGCGACTGACCCGGCAGCAACACCCACATCGTGTACACGCCGATCGCTGTACCGAACGGGATATTAAACAGCGAGATAAATGCGAGCACGATCGCGGCCACGCGCGCCCAGGGTTCGCGATGCATCAATCCCCACCCCGCGAAGAATCCGCACACCGCCTTGGCCAGAACCAGGATTCCGATCGTGCTCAGCAGCGACTGCAGGAACCCGGTGGGCACTTCCGGCGGCGCTCCCATTTCGTGGAGATGAGCGAACAAAGTGTTGGCGAGAACCAGCAGGATTAATCCACCCACCGCGTTGAATGCCGACATGGCCAGCCACAAGATTCCGAGCAGGTGCACGTGCGCCTGCACTCGGCCGGGGCGCCCCTGTGTGACCGAAACGGGACCGATAATCTGCTTGCCGCATCCGGGGCAAAACGCCTGCCCTGGTTGTACCGCTCCGCCGCATCCATCGCAAAACATGATGCCCCTCCCCAATGATCCCCATCCCGCGATTGAGTTCACAAACAACTTCAAACAAATGATACGCAGAAAACCGCGCGCAGTTCCCGGTTCCGCATGCTATCGCCGCGATTTTAGTTCCCGCGCTCTCTTAGGAGAGTAAAAACCACAAAAACGAAGAGGCCACCCGGCAACTGGGCGGCCTCTTCTTCAAGGGAGAATAGTTCCAACGGAGCTTTGAAATCCGTCAAAACTTTCTGCGCAAATCTTATGAGTCTAAAAACGGGGGTGTCAAGCGATTTTTATGAAATAAATGTCTTTGTTTTCAATGGTTTACAAAACCAATCAATATCCTCGACGAGTGTGCCAATTTGAGACAAAAGCCTCCGGGAAGGTTCCTAAGCCGATCTATCTAAAGCCACTTACCCGGGGTTCGGGCGGTGCTAGGCAGGGTTTTGGGGTGCCGCGCGACCCCCATCGGTGCCGCTCTGCCCAGCCCCTTTGACCACGGTCTCTGTGAGATGGAGCGAGATGAATTCCATCTGCTCGGGGCGGTCAAAAATCTTGTTGGGATACCAACGCTTCATCAAAATGCGGATTCCTCCGAACGCCACTCCAGCGACAACAGCGAGTCCGGCGAGAATCGCGCACAGGACAACGATGTTGAGAATCAGCAGGTACAGATCGCGCGCCTGAGGATTATCGCTCGGCGTATTCCAGGTGACACTCGCTTCGTAGTTCACCATCCCCAGAAGAGACTTCGCATCGCTGTCGGAAACCGGCCCACTCGCGATTGCGAGCATGGGACCGGTGCGCTTGTCGAAGAACGGACCTGCGTTGCCAATTGTCGAAACGCCCGCCTGTGGCTGCACCATCTGGTGCGCGGCGTCGATGCGCCGCAGATGTTCGGCAGCCAGTTGCGGGGTAGGGTAAGAGATCAGCATCAACGTTGCTTCCCCGCTCGACGTGTTGTAACGGGCCAGGGTCACTTCCGAACTGGCATTGAAGTCCACCAGATCGGCTGGAACCGGTGGCGCCAGCGCGGCCAGGGCAGCGGGGCCCATCGCATATTTCTGTGTATTCGCTACATAGCCACGGTGCGGCATGAACTCGATAAACGTCGGCAGGTTGGCAGAATTTCCGGCCGGATGCGGCAACGCTCCCGCCAGTTCGCGCAACTCCGCTCCCGACATGGCGGATTCCTTGCTGAATTGCGCATCCACCAGCACATGCCCGCGATAGAACAAAACGCGCTGTCCCAGGGACGCTGCCTGATCCCCAATCTGCTCCTTCGTCATCTCCGGCTGCAGGTAAAACGTGTACGCGCCAAACGCACCCGACGCGTCGGCGAAGCGCGCGGCGCGGATCTTCAGCGTGCGCCCATCCTCGCGCGAGTAGGTGGAAGAGGCTAAGTCCGAAAAGCGATACTCCTTCAGCACCGCGGCATTCGTAGGATCCGCGGCTGCCGGGTCTGTGCTGGTCTGCGCCGAGCCCTGCATCTGCCATCCGCCAAACTGTTGCGGAAGCAGAATGAGCTCCTGGACCGAAGCGCGGGCCGTCGATTGGGCCGCCACCGGATTCGCCGCGACGGCTAGGCCCAACACGCATCCGAGAGAAATTACAACGCAAACAGACCGGGAAAGACTCATGAACGGCCCCGCAACACAGACCTAATCCATTAATTAGACCACAGAGCGGCAGGAAAGGTTTCCAAAGCTTCGCCAGCGCAGTAGCGCAGTCTTGGAGTTCATCCTGACCGGAGCCGTTTTTCAGGCCGAGGGAAAGCCTGCCCTGAGCGCAGCCGAAGGGGATCTCGCGCGGACTGGAGCAGTGTTCTGGGGCAACCCGCTCAATCCCTCACGCAGTGGAGTGCGCCGAGTTCGGAGTGATGCTTCCCAGAGAGTCCAGACATCCAACCTCACAACACCCGTAAACCATTGATCTGGCAGCACTTTCCGGAGCATCGAAGATGGTACTTTCGTGCCTCGGCTCCTACACATCGGGGCCATTCACACAAAGCGAAAGGGGGGGCAAACTAGCTGTGGGTGACGGAATGCCATCAAGTAGTGAGGACTCGAACCAGCGGCGCGGGAGTCGCACCAAGGCGGTTCTTCCCGTCAGAGTAAAAGGCAAGGACAGCACGGGAAAGGCGTTTGACGAACTCGTGCATACGCTGGACGTGACCCCCGATGGAGTCAGGTTGGGGTCAGTCCGTCGCGAGTTGAATTTGCAGGACGAGATCACGATCTTCTATCGCCAGCGCAAGATACAGTTTCGCGTGGTCTGGACGAAGAAGATGCAAGGTACATCCGAGTTTCAGGTCGGGCTGCAGGCGGTAACGCAGGACCGGGAAGCTTGGGGGCTGAATTTTTCGGAATACAAGAGCCAACTCGCTTCGCAATCCGCGGGTTCTCAAGCCTCGGTGGCGGTTTAAGAAAGAAGGATGAACTTATGAGTTTTTCATGGCGCAATCTTTGGTCGAATCAAGAAGGCCAGGACATCGCCGAATATTCGGTGATGCTGGCGGTCATACTGGTTATTGTCGTGGGCACGGTGCGCCTGATCGGCTCGAACGCCGGCAACGTCTTCTCGCAAGTCGGAAGCGCATTGCAGTAAGCCGGTAATCTCGCGTTCCTAACGTGGGCAGAATTCGTATCAGGGCACGCCTTTAGCCGTGCCGCAAGACGCTGTTTGAGGTTCGGCTTCAGCCGCTGCTAGTGTGCCGCCCCCCACCTTCGCGAAATACCTCTGTCATCCCGACCGGAGCGAAGCGAAGCGGAGTGGAGGGACCTTAGTGTTTTCAGCGGCTTTCATTTTTGATCAGGCCGTTTCAATAAGCCGCTTATTTTTGGGACAGGACACGAGTTGCCCGCCCTACTGGCCCGCCGTTTTATCCAGTTTACTGGCGACCTTCACTCCGCTCAATCCATCCACATACTTGGCGATCCCGCGATACAGCGATTCGGCGATGCGCTGCCGGTATTCGCTCGTCTCCAGGCGATGCTCGTCTGCAGGATTACTGACAAATGAGATCTCCGCCAGGATCGAAGGCATGTTCGCGCCGATCAGCACAATGAATGGCGCCTTCTTCACCCCGCGGTTGCGGATGGCGGGGCTTTTGGCCGCTAGGCCGCTGTGCAGCGACTCCTGCACATCTCCCGCGAATTCGCGGGATTCCTCGATCTTTTCCTTCAGCGCGATCTTCTTCACCAGATCCTGCAGTTCGTAAATGGATTTCTCTGAAACCGCGTTTTCCCTCGCCGCCACTTCCAGAGCTTCCGGTGAAGACGTGAAGTTCAGGTAGTAGGTTTCCACGCCGCGGGCGCCAGGATCCTGGCTCGAGTTGGCGTGAATCGAAATGAACAAATCGGCGCGCTGCTGGTTGGCGACGGCTGTGCGCGTTTCCAGCGGAATGAACGTATCGTCTTTGCGCGTGTAAACCACTTCCGCGCCCAGTCGAGTCTCCAGCAACTTGCCCAGGCGGCGCCCCACTTCCAGCACCAGGTCCTTTTCTTCCAGACCGTTTGGACCAATCGTTCCGGTATCGTGGCCGCCATGGCCGGGATCGATCACGATCTTGCCGATCTTCAGGCCGAGCGCACGGATCAGCGACCGGTCTCCGCTGGCCGTTGGCTTCGCTTCGCGCATATCCAGGTCCGTCGCCGTTTTTGACGACAGATGCGGCGAAGACTTCCCTCGGGGATGGCTCGTTGTCACATCATCCCCAGACTTCTCTGCGGAATCAAGAACATCTGCGTCTGCAGATTCCTTCTTGCCAGACGCAGCAGCGGTGGACCCGGTATTGCCGGAGGATGAGCGCGAGTGCCCCGCGGGCGATTTCAGCTTCGCCACTTTCACTGGAGTAGCAGTCTCGTCATCGTCTGCTTCCACCACGACCTTGGTGGCGGGTGGTGTAGTCCTGCTATTTTCTGTAGCGCGACTCGCTGGCGCCGACGAGCGCGATTTGGAACCGGCTGCGTTCCCCTGGGGCTCAACTTTCGCGTTGTCGCTTACGTCTTCGCTGGTGACGGGAGCTTCCCCTGCCTGGGCTCGCAGATCCCCTTTCGACTCGGCAGCCGGTTCTCGCCCAGTGGCGGCCTCGTGTTGCGATCCCGATTTTGGCGAGGCTTCCACGTCAGCCTCCGCCATCGTGTCTTTCGACGCTTTCCGGCGTGCGCTCCTGGAGTTGTTCTTACCTTGAACGTTCTTCCCCTCAATATCCTTACCGTGAATATCGATGATCAGCCGGTAAGGATCCGGCAGCAGGAAGGCTTCGTAGTCCGACAGATCGTCCACTTCGAGCACCACCCGCGTGCGCCCGGGCTGAAACTGCGCTACCCGAATCTTCTTCAGAAATCCGTCATCCACGTCGAAGCTTTTACCCACCAGCGTGGAAGCCAGTTTGGTGCCGCGCAAGTCGAAGAAGATGCGATCCGGATGGGGAATGCGCTGCGACCCGAACTTGATCTCGCTTTCCAGGTCAATCGCGACCCGGGTGTAGTCCGGCGTGGACCAGTGCCGGATTCCGGTGACTCGCGGCAGGTGTCGCGAACTAGCCTCCGCAGATTCCTGTCCGGCGCTGCTAGCATTCACGTCAGTCTTAACGTCGGGCTTGGGGTCGGAATGAACAGCGGCGTCCTTGCCCAGCGAATCCTTGGCAATCTTGCTCCGGTCGCCTGCGGCCTCGCGATCCAGTTCCACCACCGCCTGCTGCGCGTCTTCCACCAGGCGGTTGTGCGGATAGCGCTGCAGAAATTCCCGAAATACAGCCCGCGCCTGCTCGGGATCGTTGAGGTCGTCTTTATAGATCTCGCCGATCGTGAATAGCGCGTCGCAGCGGTACTTGCTGCCCGGATACTCCCGCCGCAGAAACCTGTATTGGGCGATCGCCCCATTCAGTATTTTGTCATCGTCAAAGCGCCGCCCCATCTCGACCAGGGTCTCCGCCACCGCCACCACGCTGGGATCGGCCTTCGTAGACGCCGGCGCGCCAAAGTAGACGTTGCGGTAGGCGTTGATCACCCGCTGGTAGTCGTGGCGGGTGCGGTCGGCGAGAGGACGTCCGTTGAGCGCTTCCCGCATGCGCTCCGCTGCGGCAAAACGGTCGCGTGCCCAGGATTCACCGTGATGCGTGCGAGCGTGGGCCGTTAGTCCGGAAAGCGCCACCAGCAACAGCAGCACTCCCCAGCGCATGCCGCGCTGGCTCAATGTCATTTTCAAAGTCGTCGGTCCGTTACTGTCTCGATCCGCCGTTGCTGTTGAACTGCTTGAGGTACCTGAGAGTAGATTACAGATACTGCATAAACAGATGCCCTAAACCTATTCTGTGTTGCTGATGTACAGCACGCCGCGCGCATCTCGTTGCACCCGCACGGGATCGCGCGATGAGCCCGACGGAGAAATATTAAAGCCCCCGTAGTAGAGGTTGGTAATTCTCCGCACGTAGTTCTGGGTCTCGGCAAAGCGCGGTACACCCGCACTCCGCGCCACCGCGCCAGAACCCGCGTTATAGGCGGCCAGGGTCAGATTCACATCGCCGCCATAATTTTCCAGAAGTTGCTTGAGGTGCCGAACTCCCGCGTCCACGTTCTGATCCGGGTCAAACGGATTCCTGACCTTTAACTGCCGCGCCGTCGAGGGCATCAACTGCATCAGGCCCATGGCCCCCTTGCGCGAAACCGCGTTGGAATTAAAGTTCGATTCCACTTTGATCACCGCCCGCACCAGGTTCGGGTCCACGTTGTGGCGGGCGGCTGCCATCACGATCGACGAATCAATTTCTTCCTGCGAAGCCTGATGTCCCCGGGCGTTGGCCGATACGATCCGCGCATTCGCCGACTGCACCGACTCGTGGACGAAATACTGGCTGACCTCCGCCGCGGCCGAACGTGCCGCCTGCATCGAGGCCGTGTTCGCCGAAGGCACAGGCTTCCAGCGATTGTCTTTGCTGCTCCAGTACACCAGCGACGAGCGCTTGGGTTGGGCAACCGGCGTCGGACGGGTCTTCGTCGGGGCCTCCTCGTTCACATAAACCTTGCGTCCGTGCTCTTCCGTCGTGGTGATCCCATTCGACGGTCCATCGCCTTCCACCGCCCACACGTCAGGCGGAATGAGAGTTAAGGAGGTCGCGATTGCCGTCGTGGCCGTCAGCATGAATGCGAGTTGCAGGCGCTTTCGCATATCCGGGCGTTTCCCTTTCACTGAACCTTCGCGGAGAGCACACCAGACAAACTTTGCCCTCCCCATGCTCTACCCGGAACCTGACGGAGAATTCTGAACCAGAGTAGGACGATTATAGGTGGCAGGGGGTAGGTGGGCAATCTCTCCGAAGGGAGTAGAACCACCGGAGTAATCCCGCCAAATGGTTGAAAGATATGCTGATTATCGCTCGCTAAGCTGTCCAGCAACCTTGTCCAAGGTAACCGCCGAACAGGTTACCCTTGGTCTTTCACCTGAGGACAGCAGTGTGTGACCCCTAGGTGCGAACCTGTGGGGACAGCCGCCCTCGGCTGTCCGGAGCGAAGCTCCGCCTTCTTAGCCTCAGCCCTTCTCCAGCGCCGCCGCAAACGCATCCAGCGAAAGCGACCGCAGCAGATTCCTCCGCATCCCGCGTTCCACCTCGGCCAGCCGGTCGGACGCCGCTGTAATCCATTCGAAGTCTGCGGACTCGCCCAGCCGCTTCAGCTCCGACGCGATGTCGGTATTGCGAACCAACTCCGGTGCCCCCGCTTCCATCGATGCCAGATCGCGCAACAATGCATAGAGCGTGCGAATCAAGCGCTCCGTCTTTTCCCGCCCTTCCGCGCCCGGCCGGTACGATTCGGTGGTCTTGAACAGTTCGCTGTGCTCTCCGCCCTGCAAAGCCGACTTCAAAATCGCCAGCGCATGGCCGCGTGCCGCCACATAACCCGGGAGATCAAATCCACGGGCGCGTCCCACGGCCCCTTCCGAAAGCCGGGCGACCAGCCCCCGCTCGCCCGCCTTCCACTCCGGCCGATGCTTCGCCAGATACCGCTCAATTTCCTCCGCCGGCAACGCCCCTAGTGGAAACACCATCGACCGCGAGCGGATCGTCGGCAGCAGTTCCCCGGGATTCTCCGCCAGCAGGAAAATCGTCGCGAACTCCGGGGGCTCCTCCAGCACTTTGAGCAGAGAGTTCGCCGCTTCTTTCATAAAGGCGGAGTCCGTAAAGATGTAAACCCGTTCCCGGCCCTCCGCCGGCCGGTAATAAATGGTCTCAATCACCCGCCGCACCTGGTCGACCTTGATCATCATCTGCGGGGGATCGGGCGGAATGATGAGAACATCCGGATGCGTCTGCACGAACAGCCGCGTCTCTTTCTTGTCGGTATCGCGCAGGTTCTCGCGCGCTTCCACGGCCTCGGCGAAGCGGGCGTCCAGATCGGCAGCCTGGCCAATCCGGGTGCAGTTCGAGCACTTCCCGCAGAAATCAGGCAACCCATCGGTGGGAGTTGGATTGAGACAGTTCAGGGCCTGCGCCAGCATCAGCGCCAGCGTGTACTTCCCGGCGCCCTGCCCGCCCGAAAGCACCACCGCATGCGGAAACCGTTCCCGCGCCAGCATGGCGCGCAGGCGATGAACTGTTTCCCCGTTCCCGTGAAAGTCAGAAAAAGCCATAAGTCTTGTTTGGAAGCCCCTCGATGGGCGCGATCGTCTTCGGGTGCCCCATTTTTGCCGCGTCCTTTGCGGCAAAAGTGGGAATTTTCGACAGAGCGTAGCCGAAGAGTCTCGTCCCGGCCAAACGCACCTCGGTCACAATTTCAACTTCCTCCGTACCACTTCCACAATCTTCTGATGCGTCTGCCCCGGCGTGCCCCGCGCATCCACCACCGCAACCCGCCCGTGCTCGCGCGCCGCAATGGCAAGATACCCCTCATGCACGCGGCCGAAGAAAGCGTGCGTCTCCTGCTCGAACCGATTCTCATCGTGGCCCCGGCTCGCGCTTTTCGAGACCCGCTTGTTCCGCCGCCGCGCCCGACCGACGCTGGCCGCCGCGTCCGAATCCAGCAGAATCGTCAAATCCGGCTGCAGATTTGCACACAGCACTCGATGCAACTCACGCACGGCGTGGCTCCCCAATCGCCGGCCACTCCCCTGGTAAGCCTCCGTCGAATCGGTGAAACGGTCACACAGAACGATGCTGCCCGCCGCCAACGCCGGTTCGATGACCTCGGCAATATGTTGCGCCCGCGAAGCGAACATCAGCGCCATCTCGGCCAGCGGCGAAAGTCCCGCCGTCCCCGAATCCAGCAGCACTCTCCGGATCTTCTCTCCGGTCATTGTCCCGCCCGGCTCCCGCGTCTCCACCACCTTGTGTCCGCGCGCGCGCACCACCGCCGCCAGCTTCCGCAGTTGCGTGCTCTTGCCCGTTCCGTCGAGCCCTTCAAAAGTAATGAATTTCCCGCGCCGCGACATCTGCCGAATCATACCAGCCGATCCGTTGTGCCCGTTTACCCAAACACACATGTGGGGACAGCCGCCCTCGGCCATCCATCGAGCGGAGCTCGACAGTCCGGTCACCGCCGACCAACAACTGAGACTCGACTACCTCGCTGTACCATCGCACTGGCGGACTGCTATAGTTCCAACGATTATTGACCTTCTGGGTCTGATTCAAACGCTCGGGTCGCGGGGGGCGCGTCATGTTACTCAGGAAGTTAACGGCCTTGGGGTTGGCGTTCTTTGCATCGACTGCGTGGTCCCAGCAGATATCGAAGCTGGATCGCGGTCGTGCAGAAGACATGTTGCATACCGTGGGCGACGAAGTGCGCAAGCACTACTACGACCCGAAGTTTCATGGACTCGACTGGGATGCAAAGCTGGCTGAGACCAGGCGGCAAATCGATGACGTACGGTCCTTCAACAGGGCTATGTCGCATATTGCGGCCATGCTAGACAAGCTCAACGACTCCCATACGTTTTTTCTCCCGCCTCAACATGCCTTTCGCCATGACTTTGGCTGGCAGTACCCGATCATCGGGGAACGCTGCTTCGTAACTCAAGTGCGCCCCAAAAGTGACGCCGAGGCCAAAGGCGTAAGGCCCGGGGACGAGATTCTGGCCATCAACGGTTTCACTCCGGATCGGTCCAGCCTCTGGAAAATGCAGTATGTGTTTTCCGTCCTGCGCCCTCAGCCGGGGCTGCAGTTGAACTTGCAGGATCTCGCCGGCAATCGGCGGCAAGTCGAGGTTGCGGCCAAGGTTCATGAATTGAAGCGGGTTACGGATTTGACCGGCGAGGGGGGAGCCAGTGACCTCTGGGAGCTCGGGCGTCAGGGCGAAACCGACGAACATCTCAAGCGCGCCCGCATCGTCGAGTACGGCGACGACCTGATGATCCTGAAGTTTCCAGAGTTCCGCTTTTCTCCGCCCGAAGTGGGAGAGATGATTGCCAAAGCGCGAAAACACAAGGCACTCATTGTCGACTTGCGGGGCAATGCGGGTGGCAGCGTCGAAACCCTGAAGTACCTTGTCGGCGGCATGTTCGATAAAGAGGTGAAGATTGGAGATCGAGCTGGGCGCAAGGACACCAAGCCCATGGTGGCCAAAGCCTCTCACGATCCCTTCGCGGGCAAGCTCATCGTATTAGTGGACAGCCAGTCCGCCTCGGCGGCGGAGTTGTTCGCCCGAGTCGTGCAAATCGAGAAACGAGGCGTCGTTTTCGGCGACCATTCCTCGGGCAGCGTGATGGAGGCCCGACACTACGACGAACAGAACGGTTCGGATACGGTCATTTTCTACGGTGTTTCCATCACCGACGCGGACATCATCATGGGCGATGGCAAGAGTCTGGAGCACGCCGGAGTCATCCCGGATGAATTTCTCCTGCCCAGTGCCAGTGCACTTTCCAATAACCGCGACCCGGTGCTGGCTCGCGCCGCGGAATCCCTCGGGGTCAAAATCAGCCCCGAGCAGGCCGGAAAGCTGTTTCCTTACGAGTGGCCGCCGGACTAAGGTCTCGCCTCACTTTCGCCACTGGGACATGCAGGTGCGGAGGCAGCCTTTGCAAGCCACCTCGTTTTGTTGTCTCCGTATCCCAGCGTCGTGATAGATTTTCAGATTCACATTCACTATAAACATGGGGGCCTTGTAAGAATGCAACTTTCAAAAGCCTTGGGAGCAATCTGTGTCGCCGTTCTTGTAGCTTCCGCCTGGTGCGCAACCGCGCCCACCATCACCATCGCAGTGGACGCTACCACAGCCCCACGCAAGATCTTTCACGCCTCCCTGAAGATTCCCGCCAGCCCTGGCAACCTGACGCTCTACTACCCCAAGTGGATTCCCGGCGAGCACGCCCCGGACGGCCCCGTCATCGACCTGGCCGGCCTGAAGTTCAGCGCCGGTGGGCAGACTCTGAAATGGCGCCGCGATCTGCTCGACGGCTTCACCCTCCACGTCGAGGTCCCGGCGGGCGTCGCTGAGGTCTCGGCCGAACTCGACTTTCTTTCTCCCGCGACGTTCGAGGGCGGTTTCTCCGCCGGCTCTTCCGCCACTGACAAACTCGCCGTCATCAGTTGGAACCAGGTCCTGCTCTACCCCGCAGGGTGGAACTCCGATGACATCAATTACTCGGCCAGCCTGAAGCTTCCCCAAGGCTGGAAGTTCGGCACTCCCCTCCCCGTGGCCAGCCAGAGCGGAAACGAAATCAAGTTCGCCACCGTCTCCCTCACCACGCTCGTCGACTCTCCGGTGATCACCGGAGAATTCCTCAAGGTTGTGCCGTTGGCCCAGGATCCGCTGACCGAAATGGACATCGCCGCCGACAGCGCCGCCGCTCTCGAGCCTCCTCAGGAAGTCTGGGACCGCTACAAGAATCTCGTCGTCCAGGCCCAAAAGCTCTTCGGCGCTCATCACTATCGCGACTATCACTTCCTCTATACGCTCAGCGATCACGTCGCCCACTTCGGCCTGGAACACCATGAATCCGACGATAGCCGCGTGGACGAGCACGGCCTGATCGACGACGCCTCGCGCAAACAATCGGCCAGCCTTTTGCCCCACGAGTATGTGCACTCCTGGAACGGCAAGTTCCGCCGCCCCGCCGACCTGGCCACACCCGACTACCAGCAGCCCATGCAGGACGATCTGCTCTGGGTCTATGAAGGCCTCACCAACTACCTGGGCTTCGTGCTCACGGCCCGCGCCGGTCTTCTCTCAGCTGAACAGGATCGCGACGATCTTGCTCTCACCGCCGCCAGGCTCGACCATCTACCCGGCCGCCAGTGGCGCAACCTGCAGGACACCGCCGACGCCGCCCCGCAACTCTATTTCTCTCCCGAGGCCTGGAACTCCTGGCGTCGCGGCACAGACTTCTATGCTGAAGACACGCTGAACTGGCTCTGGGCCGACGTCATCATCCGCCAAAAGACCAAGGGCGCCAAGACGCTCGACGATTTCTGCAAGCTATTCCACGGCCCTCCCAGCACCGGACCGATGGTCAAGACTTACACTTTCGACGACGTGGTCAACACGCTCAACCAGGTCGCGCCTTACGACTGGCGCGGATTCTGGACCGAACGCCTTACCAATCATGGCCCCGGCGCTCCTCTGGGCGGCATTGAGGGCAGCGGCTGGAAACTCGTCTACGACGACACTCCTTCGGAAATGCTCAACAATTCGGCCGGCATGTATCACTTCGTGCCCGCCGGATTTGCCCTCGGCCTCGAACTGCGCGACGATGGCAGCATCAACGACACCATCGAAGGTGCCTTCGCCGCAAAAGCAGGCATCGGACCGGGCATGAAACTGGTCGCCGTCAATGGCCGCCGCTTTTCTCCCGAGATCCTGCGCGACGCCATCAAGGCTTCGAAGAACAGCAGCGCTCCGCTGGAGTTGCTGATCGAAAACACCGACTACTACAAGACCTACAAGATCGATTACCACGGTGGCGAAGGCTACCCGCACCTGGTGCGCGACGAATCAAAGCCAGATTGGTTAAGCGACATCCTGAAAGCGAAGTAGACTAAGGCGGTCGCGCAGGTTGATTGTGTGCGTCTGATTGGGTGGGACCGGGCCCTCGGGCCCGGTCACGGTGCGCAGCACCGTGCTTTTCGCCGAAGCCACCGTTGCCCCTTCCTAGTGTGGGAGAGCGTCGCTTTAGCAACCTATGAACGCACTATGAAGAATTTAGGCCCTTAGCTCCTGAGGCCCATTCCGGCTGGCTGAGTTACAATCGCATCCGCCCATGACCTTCTCGCGCCGCGTCACAATCGCGCTATTCCTGCTCTGGTGCCCGAGCACCCTCCCCGCGCAGACGTCCCTCATTCTCGGTTTCACTCCCGCACACTCCGCTTCCGAAACCGCACTCGAAGCGCACTTCAAATCCATTCCCGCCCCCGACGAAGAGCGCCGCCAACACCGCATCTTCACCGCCGAACCCCACGTCGCCGGTTCGAAACGCAACAACGAACTGGCCGACTACGTCGCCGCCGAATGGCGCAAGCAGGGGCTCGAAGACATCGTCATCCGTCGCTACGACGTCTACGGCACCAACCCGAAGTCGGCCTCTCTGGAAATGATTGCTCCCACGCACTATCAGGCCGTGTTGCGCGAAGCCGCCCTCGATGCCGACCCTGACTCAAAAAATCCTGCCATCAGCGGCGCCTGGAGCGGCATGTCGATCTCCGGTGACGTCACCGCGCCCGTCGTCTACGCGCACAGCGGCAATCCCGAAGACTACGATCTGCTGCGCAAGAACGGCATCAGCGTCCAAGGCAAGATCGTCCTCGTGCGTTACTCCAATCCCTACAGCTACCGTGGATTCAAAGCGCTCACCGCGCAACGCGAAGGCGCGGCCGCAATCTTGATCTACAGCGATCCCGCCGAAGACGGCTACCGGAAAGGCAAAGTGGTTCCCGACGGACCCTGGGGCCCGGAGTATCACATCCAGCGCGGCGCCATCACCTACGATTTCATGGTCCCCGGCGATCCGCTCACGCCAGGATGGGCGTCCGTTCCCGGAGCAAAACGGATTCCCATTGAGGATGCGATATCCGCGCCAAAAATCATGGCTCTGCCCCTTTCCTGGCACGACGCCAAGCCTTTGCTCGAAAACCTGGACGGCCCCCTCGCCCCGCCTGACTGGCAGGGCGGCCTCCCCATCCCGTATCACCTCGGCGGCGAGCGCGTCAGGGTTCATCTGAACATCGAGATGGACAACGGAACTCAGCCCTACTACGTGGTCGAAGGCCGCATCCGCGGCTCAGAGTTGCCCGACGAATGGATCGTGATGGGAAACCATCGGGATGCCTGGGTCTTCGGCGGCGTCGATCCCTCGAGCGGCACGGCCTCCATGATGGAATTGACCCGCGCCCTCGGCAAAATGGCGAAAGACGGCATGCGCCCCCGCCGCACCCTCGTGATTTGCAGTTGGGACGGCGAGGAAGTCGGTCTCACCGGTTCCACCGAGTGGGGAGAGCAGTTCGCCGACGAATTGCGCAGCAAGGCGGTCGCCTATCTCAACGTGGACGAGGCTACTTCCGGGCCCAACTTCCATGGTCAGGCCGTCGCTTCACTTTCACCCATGCTGGTGGAAACCAGCCGCTCCCTTCAGGATCCCTCCGGCAAGAGTCTCTACGACGCGTGGAAGGAATCGAGCGCTCACGAGCGACTGGAAGCGAAGGTTTCCACCGAAGTCACCGACGCCAATCTCGCCGATACACGCATTGGCAGCGGCTCCGACCACACTGTCTTTCTGAATTTTGTCGGCATGCCCGTCATCGGCCTCCAGTTCGATGGAGACTACGGCGTCTACCATTCCGCCTACGACGATTTCTACTGGATGAACCAATTCGGTGATCCCGGCTACCGCTACCACACGCTCATGTCGCAACTCTGGGGCGTGACCGCGCTCCGCCTCGCGAATGCCGACCTGCTGCCCTTCGATTTCGCCAGCTACGCCAGCAACGTCCGCCAGTTCGTGGATGAATTAGCGAAAGCGAACAATATGTGGGGACAGCCGCCCTCGGCTGTCCTGCCGGGCAAAGCCCGGCAGCCACTCGACTTCAAGCCAATCCTCGATGCCATCGACGCGTTCGAAGCCGCAGGAAAGAAATTCAATCATTCGCTGAGCAGCAAGCTTGCCGCAGGAAAAATCGACCCCCAACTCGCACTCACTCTGAACCACGGCATGATGCAAGTCGAGCGCAACTGGCTCAACCCCGACGGCATTCCCGGCCGCCCCTGGTTCAAACACATGCTCTACGGCGCCCGATTCACCTACGCCCACCTGGAATTGCCGGGCCTGACCGAAGCGGTCGAAGCACAAGATTGGCCCGTGGCGAGGCAGCAAGCAGAAATCCTGCACCACGCCCTGGAGAAAAACACAAAGCTTGTGGACGAACTGAACAACAGCCTGCAAAAACCGCCCTCATCGGCAAAATAGACCTTTCCTCCGCTTCAGCCCCAGAGGCTCCAGGTGCCCCATGTCTCGCGTTCGTTGCGAGAGGTGGGGATTTTGACTCAATTGAAAATGGGAAAACGCTCCCGACTACCCCGCCTTCATCTCCCGCTCCATCACCCGGCGCAGCGCCGCGTTGATCCGCGTCTGATAGCGGCGCCCGTCCCTCTTGAACCAAGCCAGCACATCGGCATCCAGACGCAGCGTGACCGGCTTCTTGATCGGCTTGTAGAACTCCAACACCTCGCGCATCGAAACCGAGGACCGTTTCGACGGTTCCACCGACGCCGTCAGGCTCAAAGCCTTCTGCTTGCCGGTCTTACGCGGTCCCCGGCCACTCGCGGACTTCGTGCCGCGCTGCCCACTCTTTCCGCCTCTTGTAACTCGTTTCTTCTGTGTCATGTATCTCACTATACTTATATTGCTGTACGTACACAATTGCCAGAAAAATGTTCCTGCAGAAAGATTGTGGAAATCTTCCGTGGAACTCAGCTAACTCGTTCATCCTGCTGCAGTTCCGTCCAGGTCGACATCTTCGTCCTGCATAAATCCGAAGACTTCCTGCGGCACGGGATTCTGCCACACCGGCGCGAATGACTGGCGGTGCAGGGGCGTCGGCCCGAACTCGCGCAGCGCTGCCAGGTGACGCGGCGTGCTGTACCCCTTGTGCGAGGCCAGCCCGTACTCAGGATACACCGCGTCCCATTCGCACATCATGCGATCACGCTCAACCTTCGCCAAGATTGACGCAGCCGCGATCGAAGCGGAGAGCGCGTCCCCATGAATGATGGGAACCTGCGGCTGCTCGCAGTCGAGGCGCAGCGCATCGACAAGCAGGTGGTCCGCGGCCGGCGCCAGGCGCATGACCGCCTCGCGCATGGCCGCTCGCGAGGCGTGATAAATATTGATCTGATCGATGCGGGCTGCGTCCACAGCCCCTACGGCCCACGCGATGGCGTGCTCACGGATGCGCCGAGCCAGCACTTCCCGCCGCTCCGGCAACAGCAGCTTGGAATCGCGCAGCCCACGCACGCGGTAGCCCGGGTCGAGAATCACGGCAGCAGCCACGACGCAGCCGAACAGCGAACCGCGTCCAACTTCGTCGACGCCTGCAACCAGCCGCGCACCCGACTCCCAAGCCTGCTTTTCATAACGCAGCGTGCAGCGCAGCTTCTTCAGCAGTCGCAGCTTGGCCGCAGATGGCGAGAGCGCGCGCGTCGATTTCATTGCAGAAGACAAGGATTTGCCACCATCTTCGTCCAGCCTGCGAATTCCTGCAAGCGCAGTTTCACCTCGGGGCAATGGTACGGATGGGCCATATCTCCACACGCGGGTAACACTGCCAGTAACCAGTCCCCGAATTACCGGGGTACATTGCCCGGTCGGACATGTACTGGTAACTTCGCCTTAGTTGGCGTAGCGCGAGAAGTATCTTGATCAGCAAATCCAACCCGTCGCCAGAAGATGGCTTGCTAACAGGCAAGCTGGTACATTTGGCGCTTCCGGTCCGTTGGAGTCTTGTGGGCCAAGAAGGGCGCGGCGCGGCCGAAATGGCGTGCACGTATGACATCCATCCGCACGGCGCGCGGCTGCTCAGCGCACGCCCACTCAACCTGGGTGACCTGTTGATGGTGGAGCGCGGGCGCAACAAGGCGATCTGCCAGGTGGTGTGGGCAGGAGATCCGGCTTCGCCGCTGCGCGGACAGTTCTCGGTGCAGTGTGTCGAGGGGCGGACGCCCTGGGACGAAGAGTTGCGGCAGATGGAGGAGCAATACCAGCCCGTCATTCTCGATGGCTCACAACGCGGGTCGGTTCGCGGGTTTGGACGTCCGGACGCCAACCGGCGGCGGCGTCCACGCTTCTACGTCGAAGGCCAGGCCGAGGTGATCGACGGCGTGCAGCGCGTGGAAGGAGAGGTACAACAGATTTCCGAATATGGTGCGCGCATCGCGGCCACGGAAATCCTGCGGCCCGGCACCGACTTCCGCCTGATGCTGAACATGTTCGACATCAGCGTTGCGGTGAAAGCGCAGGTGAAGTACCTGGTTGACAATCTCGGCATGGGCGTGGAGTTTCAGGAAATCCGCCGCGGAGACCGGCCGTTGCTGAGCTACGTGCTGAGTAAACTGCGAACGAAGAGAGTCGAGGAGTTCGCCGAGGTGGAAGTGGTGACCGAGAGACTGGCGACGGTTGCCGGTTAGGTACCATCCACGGCCGCACAGGAAACACTCCGGACTGGCGCTGAGCGGTTGTGATTCTCTGAAGCCCCTTTCAGGACTTGGTTATTTTTCCGAAAGCTACCCACGGCTTGCGCCGTGGGTAGCGTGCTTACGCCGCTTCGCGGCTCGAACCTGACCGTTTTGCCTAGCTCTTTTCGGCGTCGCGCAGGCGGGCAGCTTTGCCCCTCAGTCCGCGCAGGTAGAACAGGCGGGCGCGGCGAACCTTGGACGAGCGCAGCAGTTCGACCTTGTCGATCACCTTGGAGTGAATCGGAAAAATGCGCTCCACGCCCTGACCAAAGCTGATCTTGCGTACGGTAAAGCTGGCCTGCGGTCCGTTGTCGCGCTTAATGACCACGCCTTCGAAGGCCTGCACGCGTTCCTTGTCACCTTCTTTAATCTTTACGTGGACACGCACGGTGTCACCGGGGCGGAATCCCGGGATGTCGGTGCGCTGCGATTTCGCCAGCAGTTTTTCGATGATTAGGTTTGACATGATCGTTTATCCTTCGTCTCTCGATTTCTGAATCTCGTTTCGAATGCAGCCCCTGAAGGCGCGACTGAATTGCTGTACGTTTCGGTATGCCTAAAGGCATGCCCTGATACGAATCTTCGATTCCCAGTGTCCGACAAAGGTACAGTGCTAGCTGCGGCCGGCCTTGATCCGGGCCAAAATCTTTGTGTCTTCGTCGCTGAGCTCTACGCTGACCAATAAATCCGGACGGTTGCGCAGCGTTTTTTCCAGAGCCCGCTGCCGGCGCCAGCGGCGGATCTCCTCGTGATTGCCGTTGAGCAGAACCTCCGGTACCGCCATCCCGCGAAACTCCGCGGGGCGAGTATAGTGCGGATAGTCGAGCAATCCGCCGGAGCCGCACGTCGAATCTGCTGCGCCGGATGCTTCGTCCTCCACATGCGCGGTGAACGATTCCTGCCGCGTCGAGGCCTCGTTGCCCACTGCACCCGGCAGCAACCGCGTGACCGCTTCGATAATTACGGCTGCAGCCAGCTCGCCACCGCTCAGCACGTAATCGCCGATCGATAGCTCGCGATCAGCAAGAAAATCGGCTACGCGTTCGTCCACACCCTCGTAGCGGCCACAGACCAGGACGATGCGGTCGAGCACCGCCAACTCCGCGGCAACCTTCTGGGTGAAGCGCTGGCCTTGCGCGGAAAGCAAAATCGCCGACTCCTTCGCTCGTGCGGCCACGCGGTCTTCGCGTGAAGCCAGTTGCAGCGACTCCAGACATTCAAAGAGCGGTTCCGGCTTCAGCACCATGCCTTCGCCGCCGCCGAAAGGGCGGTCATCCACGGTGCGGTGCTTGTCGTGCGTAAACTGCCGCAAGTCGTGGACTTCGATTTTCGCCAGGCCCATCTCGCAGGCCCGGCGGGTGATACCGTGATCCAGCGGTCCTTGGAAGAAGCCGGGGAAAATCGTCAGGATATCGGCTTTCATCTGGACCTAAACACCCAAACCTTCAACCACAGAGGGCACTGAGGCTCACAGAGGAAAACCTTTCAGTGCCGCTTCTTCTTTCTCTCCGACTGCTGTTCCTTCTTTTCTTCCGCCGTGACCGGGGCGTTGATTTCCAGCATGCCTTCTGGAAGGTTCATGCGCACTTGCCGCCGCGCTGTGTCGACACCTTCCAGGTACGCGGCGGCGAAAGGTACATCGAACTTCTTCCCTTGAGCATCGCCCGCCCCGTTGGCCACGATCAGCAGCGGGGCTTCGCCGGCCCCGAACTGCACATCTTCGATCCAGCCGATTTCGCGGGCGTGATCGAGAACAGTGCAACCGATCAGATCGCTGACGTAATTCCAGCCCGGCTCCAGATCCGCGCGTTCCGCGCTGCGGACCTGCAATTCCGATCCGATCAAAAGCTCGGCATCATTCATCGAATCGATGCCGCTAAACTTCAGGACGACCAGGCCCTTGTGCGGCCACAAATCTTCAACTTCCAGTTCGCGCGGCGAGTCTTCTGACTGGGTCAGCGCGAATAGCTTCATCCCTTCAACGAAGCGTCCCGGAACGTCGCTGTGGATTTCCGCAGCGACTTCGCCGTGCCGGCCTTGCGTCTTCACAACCCGGGCCAAGGTAATGAACTCGCCTTTGGTCTCGGGACTCACCGTCAGCGGTCGCCCTCGGCGGCTAAAGCCGCGCCTTTTCAAAACCACTTGGCCGCGCTCATTCAAATTCCTACTCGAGGATTTCGAGCGTGTAGCGCTTGCGGGCCCTGTGGCCGGCGGCGCTCAACAGGGCGCGCAGAGCACGAGCCGTGCGTCCCTGCCGCCCGATGACCTTGCCGACATCGGTTTCGGCGACTTCCAATTCGATCACGTCGTCGTCGAACTTCTCGACGAAGACTTCGTCGGGAGCGTCGACCAGCGATTTCGCAATCAGCTCAACGAGAGCGCGCACATCTCCGGAGGGCTCAGTCATAGTCTACATTCTCATGGTGGAAATGATAGCAACGTACCGCAGAGGCTAAAGCCCAGAGGGATGATCGGGTGCTGATCGCAGCGCTGAAGCGCTGCGCCACCCAAGATCGCCACCCTAAGGTCACCCAAGAACTGCGACGCAAACGGCAGTTAGGCGGCGGAGCCGGCGGTGGCCGGGGCCGGAGTCTTGGTAAACAGTTTGTTCACCCGCTCCGACATCTGAGCGCCCTTCGACACCCAGTACTCGACGCGATCACGCTTCAGCTCGACGCTGGCAGGATTGGTGCGGGGATTGTAGGTCCCGACCACTTCCACCGGACGGCCGTTGCGGGCGCGCTCCTTCTCAATCACCACGATGCGATAGTGCGGTTGTTTGCGCGCACCACGGCGCGCCAGACGAATCATTAACACGGGTCTTATATCCTTAGTTCCGGAAGAGTCCGGTGAGATCGAGGCAAACTCTTATTATGCCGGAGGTTAGGCAGGATGGCAAGGGGCAGGTCCGGCTTAAACGAGGTTTCTGCAGGTCCAATCCAATCAGACATCTAGAGACCTTAATGTTCCGACAAAAATCCTCACTTCTCGCACAGAACGCGAGAAATGGGGCACCCTCTTAGAATCCATCAAATCTCTCCTGCTAGACTGAAATGTTTGGAGGTGGGCCGTGCCAGGGGTCTTTATTTTGTCGGGAGTGCGAACACCGATCGGAAAATTTGGCGGGGGGCTGGCGTCGTTGACGGCGGCCGACATGGGCGTGGTGGCGGCAAAGGGTGCCCTGGAGCGGGCCGGAGTGCACCCGGAACAGGTCGAGGAGACCATCTTTGGCAATGCGCGGCAGGCGGGGGGCGGACCGAATGTGGCGCGACAAATTTCGGTGCGCAGCGGAGTACCGCAGGAAGTTCCTGCGTACACCGTGAACAAGGCGTGCGCGTCGGGGCTGAAATCGATCGCGCTGGCGTACCAGGCAATTTTGCTGGGAGACGCCAACTGCATTCTGGCAGGCGGGACCGAGTCGATGTCGCGGGTTCCTTACTATCTCGATGGGGCACGATGGGGATACCGGCTGGGGAATCAAGAGATGGTGGACGGGATGTACCGCGACGGATTTTTCTGTCCTCTGGCGAACATGGTCATGGGCGAAACCGCGGAGGTGCTGGCGGAACAGTACAAGATTACGCGCGAGGAGCAGGATGAATACGCGCTGATGTCGCAGACGCGGACAGCTCGGGCCATTGCCGCGGGACGGTTTGACACGGAGATTGTTCCCGTGACAATCGAAGGAAAAAAGGGGCCGATCACCGTTGCGCGGGATGAGCATCCGTTTCCGGACGCGAGCATGGAGAAGTTGGGGAAACTGGCCCCAGTGTTCTCTAAGACGGGGACGGTTACGGCGGGGAATTCTTCGGGAATTACCGACGGGGCTGCAGCGGTGGTGGTTGCCAGCGAGTATTTCGTGAAGCAGAACAGACTGAAACCGCTGGTGCGAATCTTGGCGGTCACGTCGGCGGGCGTGAGCCCCGCAAGGATGGGAATTGGGCCCGTACCGGCGCTGCGCAAACTGGAGGAGAAATACAATCTCCGGCTGCACGATTTCGGGTTAATCGAGTTGAACGAGGCCTTTGCGGCGCAGGTGCTGGCATGCGACAGAACCTTGAATGTGAATCGCGACCGGCTCAATGCGAATGGCGGAGCAATCGCGCTCGGGCATCCAATCGGGTGTAGCGGAACGCGCATCACGGTGACGCTGCTGCACGAAATGCTGAAACGGAATACCAAACGCGGGGTAGCGACGCTGTGCGTGAGCGGCGGCATGGGGATGGCGCTGGCGCTGGAAAATGCGGCGTGAACGGCCGTCGAGCTTCGCTCGACCGGACAGCCCCTTCGACAAGCTCAGGGCAGGCTTGGGCGGCTGTCCCCACACGAACCTCAGGACTCAGTGAACACGGGGCCGCAATTTCGTTTGGCGGTGGAAGCGGACGCCGATGCTCTTCTGCAATTCATGGAAGCGTATTACGCGTTCGATGGGCATGGCTTCGATCGGGAAAAGGCCCGGGTTGCGCTGACCGCGCTGTTGCGCGATGCCAGCCTGGGGCGTGCGTGGCTGATTCTGGATGGGATGGCAACGGTGGGATACGTAGTGTTGTGCTTTGGCTATAGCCTGGAATGGCTGGGGCGGGACGCCTTCGTCGACGAATTCTACCTGCTGGAGAACTATCGCGGGCGCGGGTGGGGCCGCAAGGCGATGGAGTTCGTGGAAGAAGCGGCGAGAGCGGCGGGAATTCGCACGCTGCATCTGGAAGTCGTGCAGAGCAACGCGGGGGCGTTGCAGGTGTATCGCAGGCTGGGGTTCGCGGAGCACGAGAGTAGGTTCTTGTCGAAATGGATTGATCAGGATTTTTCCAAACCGCAGGGGCGGAACGGACACTGATGAAGAAGACGCGAATCTTTGGTGCTCTTCGCGAATCGCCAGTGTAGTCAGTCAGTGGACGCAGAAAAAACAGGTCGAGCTACGCTTGCGCGGAGCAGAGGGCGACTGTCCGCAGGTGGGTGAATCAGTACCGCGTTGCGCTGGAAAAAGCGGACCACTATACTCAACTCAGCGGTCCACTGGCGCTTTCCTGGAGTAATGATGGCTTTATCTGCAGTGATCGTGGACGACGAGCAACTCGCCCGCGACGAACTCGCCTACCTGCTGAAAAATGCCGACGACGTGAATGTCGTGGCCCAGGGCAAGAACGGTCTGGAAGCGGTCAGCCTAATCAAGGAACACAATCCTGATCTAGTCTTTTTGGACGTCCAAATGCCCGGACTGGACGGCTTCGGAGTCATCAAGAAGCTGCTCGACAAGAAAATCCACCTCCCCAAGATCGTGTTTGCCACCGCGTTTGACCAGTACGCAGTGAAGGCGTTCGAAGTCAATGCGGTCGATTATCTGCTGAAGCCGTTTGACAAGAAGCGGGTCGCGCAAGCAATCCAGAAAGCGCGGATCAAGCAGGACGCCGCTGGACTGCCGGCAGAGAAGATCGAGACCCTGGTGCGGATGATCGAATCCCAGAAACAGCCGGCCACCAAGATTCTGCTCAAGGCGATCGGGCGCATGTTTCTGGTGGACCAGCGGGATATCTGCTATGCGTGGATCGAAGACGGCGTGATCACGGTGGTGACCGGAGGCCCGACGGGGATGGAAGGACAGTCCAACTGCCGGACGCTGGAAGAACTGCTAACGAGTTTAGACACGAATCTTTTCTGGCGGGCGCACCGCTCCTACCTGGTAAACATCAACCGCATCCGCGAAGTAGTTCCCTGGTTCAAGAGTTCGTACCAGTTGCGCAGGGACGACAAGAAGCAGACCGAGATTCCAGTCAGCCGAGCTCAGACAAAGCGACTGCGGGAACTGTTCGGACTCTGAGTCTTCCCTGGAACGATGACAGAGGTTGGCCTGCGAGACGCGAGGGGCACGCGATTCCGCGCTTGCAGTGGACAACGGAACGGCGCGGGTCTCTGCTCGTTCCACGAGCGCGATCAGATCGTTGATCAAAGTGCCCGAATACATGAATCGTTCCCGCTTAAAGAAAAACCCGCGGAGCAAGGTTCAGAACAACTCCGGAGGACGGCTGAAGTGAAACCGCCCTCCGGTGGGCGGAGGGGGTCAGACTGTCAGCGCCTCCAAAGCGCTGCGGTCGCGGATGACCAGCGTCGGTCCATCCAGTCGGATCAACCTCTTCCTTCTCCGGTCGCTCAACAGCCGGGTTACGGTTTCCCGGGACGCACCGATGCGCTGGGCCATTTCTTCGTGGGTCATCGGAGATGCCGTTGATTTCCGCCAGCGTGTTATTGAGGGCGAGATAGCGATACTCCGAGTCGAGAATACAAAGGCCAAAGGTGGACGACTCGAAATAGGCTGCGAGGAATTTCCCCGGCTCGGGGGGAGCGTCGGGGTAGGCGAATGGAGAGTCGGCGGCACCCAACGCAGATGGATCATTCGGCATGGCGGGGAGCCCCCATCCGATGGACCGAGCGTTGGTTTGCAGCTAACCAGGTGAGGTTACGAGGAGGATTCGGATGAATTTCGCGTTCCTGGAATGCTGGACCCACCTGACTGGAAGGCCAGCTCCATGGGGACAAAGTGTAAGCAGATGGAGCGTGCCAGGCGATGCGTGAGGACAGTGACGGGAGATCGCGGCGCTTCGGGCGGGGGGAATCGGGGCGAGGCAGAACTCCTGCCGCACTGGGAGGTGTGCTGCGACACAGCGATTTAGACTTTAAGAAACGCCCGATTGAGGGGTACACAGATAACTACTCCTGATGGGTTTTCGTAACGGCCTCGGAATCGTTGGGACATTCGTGCGCTGGGATGCCTCCAAGGGATGCGAGCGAGTCTGTGCGCAGAGCGTTCGGCGGCACGATTACAATCATGAGATGGCACGGGGATGGGAAAGCAAATCCGTCGAGGCGCAGCAGGAAGAGGCTAGCGACAAATCGGCCAAGCACCGTCCGCCGATGAGTGTGGAAGAAGCGGCACGATGGCGGGAGAAAGAGAGCCTTCGCCTCTCACGCCAACGAGTGCTCGAGCAGTTGGAATCAAGTCAGAACCCACGGCACCGCAAGCTGCTCGAAGACGCGCTCGCCGATCTGGATGAAAAGCTGAAGAAGTGAAGCGCCTGGCATTTCTGCGGAAGCAGTCAGGGCTCCGGTCAGGTTGACTCCATGGCGAGGAAAGCGTCTGGGGATCTGGCCTCCGAGGTCGAACGGCGGAGGTCCGAGGTAGGAGTTCTGTCATTTATAATGATTTTTTTATGACAGCCTACGTTTACGTCTCGCTCAAGAAAAGCGTTCTTGACCCCCAGGGCAAAACCATTCAAGGCGCGCTCCAGAAGATGGGCTACAAGGGCCTGGAAAGCGTGCGCCAGGGGAAATATTTTGAGCTCACGCTGGACGGAGGACTGTCGCGGGAAGAGGCGCAGGCCGAAGTCGAGCGGATCGCCCGCGAAGTGCTGACCAACCCCGTCATCGAAGAATTCCGTTTTTCCCTGGCAGAGTAGAGAGGCCGGGGAATCCTTTGAGGTCTTCCCATGTGTGGCATTGTCGGCTACGTCGGTAAGAAGAGTGTCGTTCCGATCATCATCGAGGGGCTGCGACGGCTGGAATATCGCGGCTACGATTCGGCGGGGATCGCGGTCGGGGGCGACGGGGATGGATTGCAGTTGCGCCGCGCCGAGGGCAAGCTGCGCAACCTGGAAGAAGCCATCCGCCTGAAGCCGCTTCATGGCAGTTATGGAATTGGCCACACGCGCTGGGCCACGCACGGACGTCCCACCGAAGAAAATGCCCATCCGCACCGCGACTGCACCGGCAAGATCGTGGTCGTGCACAACGGCATCGTGGAGAACTATCTCAGCCTGAAAAAGAAGCTGATCGAGGAAGGGCACAAGTTCACCACCGAGACCGACACCGAAATCATCGCGCACCTGGTGGAGAAATATTCCGGGAGTTCGGGGAACGGGAAGCGACCTTTGCTGGAAGAGGCCGTGCGGCAGGCGGTGAAACAGCTCACCGGCGTTTTTGCCCTGGCCGTGATATCCGCCGACGAGCCGAACAAGATTGTGGCGGCGCGCAACGGGCCACCGGCCGTGATCGGGCTGGGGAACGATGAGTATTTTGTCGCGTCGGATGTGCCCGCCATCCTGTATCACACGCGCGACATTTTTTTTCTCGCGGACGGGGATATGGCCGTAGTCACGGCGGACGGAGTGGAACTGACCGACTTCGACGGCAAGCCCGTCAAGCGCCAGATACAACATGTGACCTGGGATCCCATCCTGGCGGAGAAGGGCGGCTTCAAGCATTTCATGCTCAAGGAGATTTATGAGCAGCCGCGCGCCGTGCGCGACACGGCGCTGGGCCGCGTCTCGCAGGATACGGGGCACATTTTTCTCGACCAGATGGAGATCAGCGAGGCGGAATTCCGGGCGGCGGGAAAGATCAACATCATCGCGTGCGGGACCAGTTGGCACGCCGGGCAGGCGGGCAAGTTCATGATCGAAACACTGGCCCGGGTGCCAGTGGAAGTGGATTACGCCAGCGAGTGGCGCTACCGGAATCCGATCGTGGATCCGGACACGATCACGCTGGTGATTTCTCAGTCCGGCGAGACTGCGGATACGATCGCCGCGCAGCGGGAAGCGAAGGCCAAAGGATCGAAGACGCTGGCCATCTGCAACGTGGTGGGGTCGATGATCACGCGCGAGGCCGCGGGCACGATTTACACCCATGCCGGGCCCGAGATTGGCGTGGCCTCGACGAAAGCTTTCACGGGACAGCTCACGGCGCTGTATATCTTCGCCATGTACCTGGCGCAGGTGCGCGGAGTCATGACTGGCAAGCAGGCGCAGGCGGCGATGCAGGAATTGACCCGTATTCCGGCGAAGCTCGAGAACATTCTGACGCACGATCAAGCCTGCGATGATCTGGCCAAACGGTATCAGAAGGTCCGCGACTTTCTGTTTCTGGGGCGTGGCATTCACTATCCGATCGCGCTGGAAGGCGCGCTCAAGCTGAAAGAAATTTCCTACATCCATGCCGAGGGATATCCGGCGGGCGAGATGAAGCATGGCCCCAATGCGCTGATTGATGAAAACCTGCCAGTGGTCATTATTGCGACCCGGGACGTGAACAATCCGGGCTCGGTGCTGCGCTACGAGAAGACGATCTCGAATTTGAAAGAAGTGAAAGCACGTTCCGGGGTCGTGATCGCCCTGGCCACCGAGGGGGACGAGGAGATCAAGGAGGCGGCCGATCACGTGCTCTACATTCCGCCCGCGCCGGAGGAGTTGTCGCCGATCCTGGAAATCGTCCCCCTGCAGTTGCTGGCGTATCACATTGCGGTGCGGCGAGGCTGCGACGTGGATCAGCCGAGGAACCTGGCGAAGTCGGTGACGGTCGAGTAGGCGGTCATTCGTTGTTGGGGATGGACTTTTCACCGGCCATCGAACCTGCACCATCTTGCAGTTTCCGTAACGATGTCCGGCTTGTAAAACGTTTGCGGGGAAAAAACGCAACCACGCAACTTTCACACACGCCGCCCCTGGTTCGTTTACAGTATCGGTGATCAGCGCGGGGCAAATCCCGGCAAAGTGTGGACACGGCCAGCGGTGGAGGAGGGACTGTGAAAAAGCACCTTCGGTCTCGCCGGTTTTCAGAAGGCTCGGTTTCGCGGCGCAAGTTCCTGGGGCAAGCGGCCGCAGCGGCGATTGGGTTTTCGATCGTACCGCGCCACGTGTTGGGTGGCACGGGATTTGTTCCGCCCAGCGACAAAGTCAACATCGCTTTCATCGGCGTGGGCGCCCAGGGTTTACGCGTCATGCTTCATTTCTTGCGCGAACCCGACGTACAGGGCGTGGCGGTCTGCGACACCAATAAGACCGGCGCGAATTATCCACAATGGGACACGCACGAATTCTGTAATTCCGTGCGTAAACTGCTGGGCGTTGATAGCGGGTGGGACTGGCTCAGCCCCGACCAGCCCATTCAGCTGTCCCATTCGCTCGCCGTGACCAGCGGCGTTGCCGGCCGCGAGCCTTGCCAGAAAATCGTTGACGGTTATTACGGCACGCAGCAACGGTCTGGCCAGTATCGGGGGTGTGCGGCCTTCGTTGACTTCCGCGAACTTCTGGAAAAGCAGAAGGATCTCGATGCCGTGGTCGTATGTACCACGGACAACCTGCATGCCGCTGTGTCGGCTGCGGCCATGCGGAAGGGCAAGCACGTCTTTTGCCAGAAGCCTCTGACGCACACCATCTATGAAGCGCGGCGCATTGCCGAGATCGCCCGGGAAACGGGCGTGGCCACTCAGATCGCGGTCGGCAACCAGGCATCGGAATCGACCCGCTTGCTGTGTGAATGGATTTGGGACGGCGCCATTGGACCAATGCGCGAAGTGCTGAACTGGTCGAGCCGGCCTTTCTGGCCGCAGGGTCTCGAACGTCCCAAGGAAGCCGAAGCGGTGCCCGAAGGTTTGGATTGGAACCTCTGGCTCGGCCCGGCGCCCGTACGACCTTTCAACCATGCTTATCTGCCCTTCGTATGGCGCGGATGGACGGACTTCGGTTGCGGCGCTCTGGGTGACATGGGTTCGTACAGTTTCGATACGATCTTTCGGGTCTTGAAGCTGGAGGCGCCGGTGAGCGTGGAAGCGAGTTCCACCGACCGTTACGACGAGACTTACCCACAGGCCTCGATCATCCGCTACAACTTTCCGGCCCGCGGCGATATGCCTCCGGTGAAATTCACCTGGTATGACGGTGGTCTGAAACCCGCACGGCCTGACGAGTTGGAAGAGAACCGTCCCATGAAGCAGGAGGGCGAAGAAGAGGACGAAGGGCTCCTCTTCGTTGGGGACCGCGGGAAAATTCTCTGTACATTCAACGGCGGCCATCCCACACTCATTCCCCGAAGCAAGATGGATAGCTACAAACAGCCGCCAAAAACGTTGCCGAGGTCACCGGGCAACGAACGGGAGTGGCTCGATGCCTGCAAGGGAGGCAAGGTGAAGCCCGGAGGGAACTTCGAATTCGAGGGCCTCGTCACCGAGACCTTACTGTTGGGAAATGTGGCCACTCGCATCGGGCAAAAACTTACTTGGGACCGTTCCAAGATGACGGTGAACTCCGAGGTCGCACAGAAATACGTCCAGCCGGAGCGCCGAAGCGGGTGGGAATTGTAGTGAGGAGGCGTCAATGTCTGCGATTTCAAGAAGAGAATTTCTCCAGAGTGCGGCGGCGTACACGGCCGCGGCCGGCTTTCTCTCTGCAGGAGCGCTGGAGCTTCGCGCCAATCCGCTGGGCCTGCCCATTGGGTGCCAGACGTGGCCCGTAAGAGAAATGATCGCTAAGGACTTCCCCGGCACGATCAAGCAACTTGCCGAGGCCGGATTTCAGATGGTCGAGCTGTGCTCGCCGGTTGGTTACGCCGATTCGGGGTTTGCGGACCTTGCCAAATACAAGGGAGCTGAACTCAGGAAAATTCTGACCGATGCCGGTGTCGGTTGTGTGAGTTCTCACTTCGGGATCACGGAACTCCGGGAGAACCAGGCACGCGCAATTGATTGGGCGAAAAGTGTCGGCCTGACTCAAATGATTGTGCCCAGCCTCGAGGGACCCAAGAAGCCAACGATGGATGAAGTGAAGCGCGCCGCCGACGAATACAACAAAATGGGCGAGCGGTCGGCGAACGCCGGGATCCAGCAGGGTCTTCACAACGAGGACTTTGAGCTTTCGATGGTCGATGGCAAGCGAACCTACGACGTGTTGCTGAATCTCCTCGATCCGAAGCTGGTCAAGTTCCAGTTTCAGGTTTCCACCATCAGCCAGGGCTACGATGCGGCCGAGTATTTCACGAAGTATCCCGGCCGCTTCATTTCCATGCACCTGCAGGGCTGGTCTGCGGAAACCAAGAAAGTCGTACCGGTCGGACAGGGAACTCTGGATTGGAAGAAGATCTTTACCGCAGCGAAAACGGGCGGCATCAAGAATTACTTCGTCGAAATGAAGCTGGAGATGATGAAGGCCAGCGTTCCCTACCTTCGAAAACTGCAGGTGGACTGAGCCGGCGGTGACGCACACTCAAAAGTTCAGGAATCATCACGGAGAAGCAGATTCTCGTTGTAGTTCCCACGAACCTCGTATAGAAATTTGTTGTTTGCGGCTTCGTCGAATTCAAGACCTCTGGCCACAAGGAGTGTCCTATGAAGCCCACGTTGCTCGTACTCCTGCTGGCAGGGGCGGTGGTGTTCTGTCTGGCGTTGCGTTCTCGCGGCCAAGCGCCTGTCCAACCCCCCGAAGCCGCCACCGGATTCGACGACCAGAGCAACGGATTTTCCGACCCCAGCAGGCGCCTGGCGGACCAGAAGTTTTTCGAGGAAGTCGAGCACATTGCCCCAGACGGCCTCGGGCCCCTCTACAACGCCCAATCGTGCCGCGAATGTCACCAGACCCCGGTCTCGGGAGCGGCCAGCCAGGTCACCGAACTACGGGTGGGACATCTTGACCCTCACGGCCAGTTCCAGAATCCGCAGATCCCGATCAATCGGGGAACAGAGATCATCAAGGACCGGACGCTGGTGAATGATCGTGCGATCTGTCCCGAGATTCAGGAACACGTTCCCGGCACGGAAACTGTGCGCACGACGCGGGTCGCCACCAATACGCTGGGCGACGGATACGTGGAAGCCATCGCCGACGCGACCCTGCTCAACATTCGCCAGCAACAATGCAAAACGTCGCACGGAAAAATCTGCGGGCAGGCGGTCAAAGTGCTCGTTCCCGCCAGTGAAGGGCTAGACCGCATCGGGCGCTTTGGCTGGAAGGATCAGCACGCCAGCCTGCTTGCGTTTGCCGCTGACGCCTACCTGAACGAGATGGGGATCACCAACCGCCTGCAGAATACGGAGGTGACTACCACGTGTAATCCTCCTGTGACGACGACGGTTCCCAACAACGACCCCACGAAAATCACCGAACCCAACAGCCTGCCGGATCCCACCGACAACAACCTGGAAGACATCGACCACTTCGCCAGCTTCATGCGTTCGCTGAAGGCGCCGGCGAGAGATGCGACTGCGGCGGCGACTCCCGAGGTCGAGCATGGTGCTCAGCTATTCACAAAGATCGGCTGCGCCGTCTGCCATGTCGAGACGATCGTCACCGGTAAGAGTCCGGCGGCTCCGGGGGGACCGGGCCTCCATCCCGATGCGGTGGAAAACAAGACTATTCATCCGTACAGCGATTTCCTGCTCCACGACGTTGGCACGGGAGACGGAATCCCCGTTGCGCTGATTGAGCACTTTGGTCGTGAGCGAGTGGAGAAGCGCATGCGGGAAGTGGAAGCGTCGAGAACAGCGGAACCTCAAAAAGGAAAACCCGAGGATGAATGCAGCGAGAGCTATCAGACCGCGGTGCTTGAAGGAGAAAAGCATCCCGATCTGCTGCGGGACACCCTGTGCGCCCGCAACAAGCTGAGGACGGCTCCGCTCTGGGGACTGGGGCTGCGCTCGCGCCTGATGCACGACGGCGCCTCCGTGGAAGTCGGCGATGCCATCCGCCGTCATCAGAAGGAGGCGGAGGAAGTGACCGAACGCTTCTCCAAGCTAAAACCCGCGGATCAAAAAGCGCTGCTGGCGTTTCTGCAATCGCTTTAAGCGTGCCTACAGAAAGGAACACTAGACGGAAGGCGAACTCTCCCGGTGGAGGGTCGTTTTCAACCGCCACAAAGCGGCAACCAGAGTCACCAGCACCGCGCCCCAAATCGTGAACACTGCGTTCACTACCCACCGGGGCGCGGCTCCTACGCGGCGCAGCAGGAACGGCAGAAAATTCCATGTGGTGATGTGAACGTAGTCCCACGGGTCCTGCGTCATGGCTTCCGTATTCAGGCCCCAGGCATCCATCTTGCCCAGGGCGAATGCGGCGATGTTTTTGAACCGCAGCGCAATTACGAATGTGGGATGGCCGAGCGTCTCCATCTGGTAGATCTCGAGTGGCAGCCAGAAGGCCAGTGATGCGAGCTGAACAAGCAAGCTGGCGGCGATGAGAACCATGCTGCTGCGCCAGACCCACGGACCCAGGTTTGCGCGATGGCGCAGGAGCAGGGGAACTGCGAGCAGCGCCACCATCTCTGCCGCAGTTGCCAGGTAGCGGTCGCCCCAGGAGAAGTCGCCCGCCCAGTACGTGTAGCGCGCGTAGAAACTGATATAGCCGGCGAGGAGCAGAAGCGAAGTCACGGCATAGGCGCGGACTTCGGGGCCAAGACGTTTCCACAAGAGCACAAACAGTATGAGCGCGAGCACAAGCAGAGGGTCGAACAGAAAGATGGACTTTTCGGGCTTGAAAAGAGCACCCAGAACTCCCTCCTGGAAGGGCGTGCTCCAAGGGAAGTTTGCGGGCAGGGTGGGATCTTGCAGGCGCTGTTCCCGCGCGAAGATGGGGAGATAGGTTTGGCTGAATGATCCGAAGCGGTAGAAGTTGTAAAAACGCTCCAAGAGCGCAAACACAGCGTAGATCGGGAGGGCAATCTTGCAATAACTCACCAGGCGCGGCCAGAGGGCACGGCCACGGACCTGCTCGAACCAGAGCACCCCCAGGAGAAAGACACCACCTGCGATCAGGTCGAGGCCAGTCGTCACGCGCGTCAGCAGGTTGAGTCCAAGGGCTGCTGAACCCAGAAAGAGAGCGCGTCCATTACCGGTGCGCAGCCAATCGTACTGGAGGGAAAATCCAGTCAGGGTCAGAAGCATGATGTAGTTGTTCTCCTGCATATTCTGGGTATAGTGCAGGTGGGTGGTGCAGAACAGCAGCGCCAGGACGCCGGCCACGGCCTGGTTCAAGTCGAACCGCAACTGGCGCAGCAGGCGAAACGCGATCAGCGCGGTGAGCACGCTAACCAGAATATTGGTGCTGTAGCTGACGAGAATGCTGCGGACCGCAGGGTCATCCTCGTACCCCGAGAAAACCGGCCACTGCGCAATCCAGGTTGCCACCATGTCGGCAGGCAGCATGAGCAGGGATTGGCCGATGCCGTACCAGCTAAAGATTTTGGCCCCGCGACCGGGCAGGCCGAACTCGGGATATTCGTTGGGAAATACCTGAGGCTGCGAAGTCCAGAGCCAGTGCGTGGTTTGCAGGCGGTGCATGGTGTCGGCGCTGCCCAGTTCGCCCGATTGCACGAAGAAGGCAAGCAGGCCCGCCGTGACACACACAAGAAATCGAGGATCCCGCAGCCAGCGGCCCAAGCGTGAGGTCATCGCTTGGATGGTAACAAACCGGACCTCAGACGTCGGACGTCGGACCTCACATGTCCCAAGGCCAGAAGGTCCGAGATCCGAAGTCTGGGGTAGACTGTAGCGGGAAAAATCATGGCCAAGTGCTCATCCTGCACGACCGAGTTACCAAACAGCGTCCGCTTTTGCTCAGCGTGCGGAACACCGGTGCCAGATCCCGCCGACGTGGCCACGCGCGACTTTGCAACCGCGACGTCGCCCTTGCCTCCGCGACCGGCGTCGGGGTCTTCGTCACGGCCTTCCAGTTCCGCGGAATACCTGCTGAACGAAGGGCGGTTTCTTCCCGGGCGACTGGTCGCTTCCCGCTACCGCATCATCGCCTTGCTCGGCAAAGGCGGCATGGGCGAAGTCTACCGCGCCGATGATCTGACGCTTGGCCAGGCCATCGCGCTGAAATTTCTGCCCGACGAAGCAGCGCGCGACGAAGGACTGCTGGAGCGCTTTCGCAACGAAGTGCGGGTCGCCCGGCGAGTCTCCCATCCCAACGTTTGCCGGGTGTACGACGTGGGCGATGTCGATGGCCAGACATTTTTCACGATGGAGTATGTGGATGGGGAAGACCTGGCCTCCCTGCTGCGTCGCATCGGCCGCCTTCCGCCGGACAAAGCCCTGGACATCGCGCGGCAACTCTGTGCGGGGCTGGCCGCGGCCCACGCGAAGGGCGTCCTGCACCGCGACCTGAAACCGGCCAACATCATGCTCGATGGCCGTGGCCAGGTCGTGATCACCGATTTCGGATTGGCGGGCGTGGCCGACGACATCCGCGGCCATGAGGTACGCAGCGGCACTCCGGCCTACATGGCGCCCGAACAATTGGCGGGCAAGGAAGTGAGCACGCGCAGCGACATCTATGCTCTCGGCCTGGTGCTCTATGAAGTGTTCACGGGCAAGCGGGCATTCGCTGAATCTCCGGTGAAACTGCTGCAGGGGCGCGGCGACCGCACACCCAGCCGGCCCTCGTCGGTGGTGAAAGATCTGGATCCGATCGTGGAGAGGGTGATTCTGCGGTGTCTCGAGACCGAACCCTCGGCCCGTCCCGCCACGGCCCTCGCGGTGGCCGCGGCGTTGCCGGGAGGCGATCCACTGGCGGCGGCATTGGCCGCGGGGGAAACCCCGTCTCCGCAACTGGTGGCGGCCTCGGGAGAAACCGCTGGCCTTCGTCCCCGAACCGCTGTCGCCTGTCTGATTGCGGTGCTGGTTGGTCTGGCCGCGGGAACTTTCTTGACCATCCGCTACAGCGCAGTCGAGAAGATGCACCTGGAGCAGACCCCGGAGGTGCTGGCGCACAAAGCGCGCGAGATTGTCGCGCGGCTCGGCTACCCGGAGAAGCCCGCAGATAGCGCTTTTGGATTCGACTACGACACCAATTTCCGGGATTCGGTGGAGAAGGAGAGCAAGACGCCTCCCAACTGGGACGAGGTGATTGCCGGGCGTCCGACCATGCTGGAGTTCTGGTACCGGCAGAGTCCGGACCAGATGGGGGCCACCGATTACGGCGACTTCACGCTGGTTCCAGGAATTGTTACGGAAAACGACCCTGCGACCACGCTCTCTGGAATGATCAACGTAAAGCTGGACTCCAAGGGCAGGCTGATTTATCTACAGGCAATTCCTCCGCAGAAAGAAAGTACCGCCGCACCCACTGCTCCGCCGGACTGGAGCGCCTTGTTTTCCGCCGCGGAAGTGGACCCGTCCAAGTTGCAACCCGCGCAGCCGCAGTGGACTTCGCTGGGCATGGCCGACGCACGTGCCGCCTGGACCGGAGTATGGCCGGGCTCGAACCGGCCACTGCGAGTTGAGGCTGCGGCCTGGCACGGGAAACCCGTGTTCTTCGCGATGATCGGCGACTGGAACCAGCCATGGCGTATGGTCGCGCCTCAATCCCCGGGCGATAAAAAGAACCGTGCGGCGCAGATCATTGGGCTGGTGCTGCTCATTGGCATGCTCGTGGCGGGCGCGCTGCTGGCGCGCCGAAATTATCGTCGTGGACGTGGCGACCGCGAAGGCGCGCTCCGACTGGGCGGCATCCTGTTCGCGCTGGAAATCGTGTTGTGGTTGTGCCGCTCCCATTTCGTGGCCGGCTTCCAGACTTTCGGGTACCTGGTCCTCGCGATCGCCGCCGGGCTCCTGTGGGGAGGCGGAATGTGGATGCTCTATCTAGCCATCGAGCCGTGGATTCGCCGGAACTGGCCGCAGGCCATCATTTCCTGGAGTCGCCTGATCTCCGGGCAGGTACGGGATCCAGTGGTGGGACGCGACATCCTGTTTGGCGTCGCCTTCGGCACCCTGTGGATCCTGATCTTTGAGGGGAGCTTCATCCCGCTAGCGCGCATCGGCGCCTCACCGCCCCTGAGCGCTTCGGCGTACCTGCTGGGAGGCCGCCGGGCGCTGGGCCAATGGCTGCTCCAGATTCCTTTCTCGATCTTCGGCACGATGCAATTCTTCTTTCTGCTGCTGGGGCTGAAGTTGGTGGTGGAGTTCCTGTTCAAGCTCGTGGGTTGGAAGGGCCGGCGGGCTGAGTGGATTGCGGCGGTTTTGTTCGTCGCGATCTTCCTAGGGATGCGGTCGCTGCAGAGCACACATCTGGCAGTGGACGTCCCGGTTATTCTTCTCATTTACGGCATCCTGACGCTGATTGTCCTCCGCTTCGGCCTGGTGCCTCTGGCAGTCGGGGCCTTCACCGTGGATATGCTGGGAAACGTGCCGTTCACTGCGGACTTCTCGGCCTGGTACGCGAGCACGTCGCTGCTCGCGCTGCTCAGCGTGGTGGCGCTGGCGGGGTGGGGGTTCTATCACTCGCTGGGCGGGGAGCCGTTGTGGCGAGGGGAGACAGAGTAGGGGCTCTGTTCTCCTCTGTGTTCTCGGGTCTCAGCTTTCAGTTCGAGCTGCCGGGAGTCGGGATCCTCGGCACGCACACGAGAGCCAGCCGAGCTTCGCTCGGCCTGCCCGGGTCAGAGACCCGGACCCACATCTCCCGCGGCCGAAAAATCCCTCGCATCCTCTTCAATTTGTGCCGCATCTAAACCTTGACAGCGATACACTCAGGTCTTAGCATGGAACTTGGCGCAATCGTATCGGCATTGATTTTAAAGCACTTATCGAATTCCAGGAGGAGTTTTTTATGGGAAAGATTATCGGCATTGACCTCGGAACTACCAATTCCTGCGTGGCGGTCATGGAGGGCGGCGAGCCTAAAGTGATCCCCAATGAAGAAGGAGGGCGCACTACGCCCTCGGTGGTGGGCTTCACCAAGACCGGCGAGCGTCTGGTCGGCCAGGTGGCGAAGCGGCAGGCCATCACGAACCCGGAGAACACGGTGTATTCGATCAAGCGGTTTATGGGACGCCGCTACAACGAAGTCTCGGAAGAAATCAAAATGGTGCCCTACAAGGTCGTGCAGTCGGGCGACCACGTCGCCGTGCTGGCGCAGGGCAAGGAATACACGCCTCCCCAGATCTCGGCGCTGATTCTGCAGAAGCTGAAGAAGGCGGCGGAAGACTATCTCGGCGAGAAGGTGACCGAGGCGGTGATCACCGTACCTGCCTACTTTAACGATGCGCAGCGGCAGGCAACCAAAGATGCCGGGCAGATTGCCGGGCTCGAAGTGAAGCGCATCATCAACGAGCCGACGGCGGCCGCGCTGGCCTACGGGCTGGACAAGAGCAAGGACGAGACCATCGCGGTGTATGACTTTGGCGGCGGGACGTTTGACATCTCGGTGCTGGAAGTGGGCGAGGGCGTAATTGAAGTCAAGGCCACCAATGGCGACACCCACCTGGGCGGCGACAATCTGGACCAGCGCATCGTTGACTGGCTCATTGACGAATTCAAGAAGGACGAAGGGCTGGACTTGCGTGGCAAGGGCAATGAGATGGCCCTGCAGCGTCTGCGCGACGCGGCGGAGCGGGCCAAGATCGAACTATCGACCACCATGGAAACCGAGATCAATCTACCGTTCATCACGGCGGATGCGAGTGGGCCGAAGCACCTGGTGAAGAAGCTGACCCGGGCCAAGCTCGAGGGGATGGTGGAAGATATTATCCAGCGGTCGGTCGGTCCCTGCAAGCAGTGTTTGAAGGATGCAGGCATAGACGCCAGCAAGATCAACGAAGTGGTGTTGGTCGGCGGACAAACGCGCATGCCGCGCATTCAGGCGCTGGTGAAGGAGTTGTTCGGCAAGGAAGGCCACAAGGGCGTGAATCCCGACGAAGTAGTCGCGATCGGCGCGGCAATTCAGGGTGGCGTGCTGGGCGGCGAAGTGAAGGATCTGCTGCTGCTCGACGTGACTCCTCTTTCGCTGGCGATTGAGACGCTGGGCGGGGTGGCGACGCCGATGATCCCGCGCAATACGACCATTCCTACTAAAAAGACGGAGACGTTCTCGACGGCGGCCGACAGCCAGACCTCGGTTGAAGTCCATGTGCTGCAGGGCGAGCGTCCCATGGCGGCGCAGAACCGGACGCTGGGCAAGTTTCATCTGACCGGGATTCCGCCGGCTCCACGCGGCGTGCCGCAGATCGAAGTGACGTTCGACATCGACGCCAACGGCATCTTGAACGTGACCGCGAAAGATACGGCCACGCAGAAGGACCAGAAGATTACGATCACGTCGTCTTCCGGATTGTCGAAGGAAGAAGTCGAGCGCATGGCCAAGGAAGCTGACGCGCACGCCGCCGAGGACAAGGCCCAGCGCGAGTCGATCGAGGCCAAGAACCAGCTCGACTCGATGGTCTACAACATCGAGAAGATGCTGCGCGAGCAGGGCGACAAGATCTCCGGCTCGGAACGTGGCGAAGTCGAAAACGCCGTCGCCGACGCCAAAAAAGCGCTGGAGTCGAACGACAAGGCGACCATGGACAAGGCGCGCGAGGTGCTGACCCAGGCGTCACACAAGCTGGCCGAACAGATGTACAAGGCGGCCCAGCCGGCGCCAGGCGCGGGTCCAACGCCGGGCGCGAGCGCGGGCGGCGATCCGAACAGCAACGGTCAGGCCAAGAAAAAAGACGAAGGCGTGATCGACGCCGAGTACGTGGACGTGGAAGACAAGAAGTAACATACCCTCGAAACGAATCCAGACGGGGGCTGCCCGCAAAGGCGGCCCCGTCAGTCGACCGGCTTCGTTGAGAATTGGCGACCGGGTCAAGCTCAGAGGTGAAACACTCTGAGGCTTGTCATCCTGAGCGGAGCGTATGCTTCGCAAAGGCGAAGCATACACGGAGTCGAAGGACCCCTTGCATGCTTGCAACGAGATGAACCTGTGAGGGAGTTCTCACGATGACGTCAACGTTTGATGGAAACTCCCTGAGGTGTCCCGGCTGTTTTAGAGTCACGGGGTCCTTCGATTGCGTTGCCGTCCGCTTCGCGGGCGGCAATTTCGCTCAGGATGACAGAAGAACAAATAACTCAGGAGGAGTCGAAGTGGATTTTCAGGTCAATGGGGAAACGTATTTTCTGAGCCTCGCTGAAGACGAGAGGCGGTGGCTCGTTTTTGTGTCGACGGATACGGGCACGCGGCCCGTCCCGGTCTATGTGGACGGAGCCGAGTCCGAAGATTTGACGCTGGTGATAGAAGATAAAGAGAGAAGGAAGATTCTGAATTAAACTCGAGTCGTCCGCGATCCGATTTCAGACAGCGCTCCATGGCCACGACCCCCAAGAAGGACTACTACGAAATTCTCGGCGTGAAGAAGTCGGCGTCGGCCGACGATATCCGCAAGGCGTTCCGCAAGCTGGCGCGCAAGTACCATCCCGACGTCAATCCCGGGGACAAGGCTGCGGAGGAGAAGTTTAAGACCCTTTCCGAAGCCAACGACGTTCTCAGCGATCCCAAAAAACGCAAGATCTACGACCAGGTCGGGTTCTACTCCGACAATATTGATCCGGCGACCGCGGAGGCTTATGCGCGCGCGGGTGGGTCTGCGGGAGACGGCGGATTTGCTGGCGGTTTCCCGGGTGGAGCGCAGGATGCCGGCCAGGGCGTTCATTTCGATTTCGGTGGATTCGATTTTTCTGACCTGGTCGACAGCGCGGGGCGCGGTCGCAAGAGCGGCGGGGGCGGCGGCTTCCGGGACATTTTCGGTTCTATCTTCGGCGGTGGGCAAGCCGCCTCGCGAGCTGACGAGGGCCCCGAACCCGGAACCGACCTGGAATATCAGGTCAACGTGCCTTTCTGGACGGCGATCCGGGGCGGCGTGATGCGGCTGAATATCACCCGCCAAGACACGTGCTCGAATTGCCACGGGCAGGGCTTTCTGCAGGCCCCGGGGAAATGTCCGGAATGCAACGGGACCGGGCAGGTGACGCAGACCGGCGGGCGCATGAAGTTCAACGTGCAGTGTCCACGATGCCACGGCACAGGCAAGAATCTGACGATCTGCCCCACCTGCCATGGCGAAGGTACCGTTACCAAGACTGAACCGCTGGAGGTCCGCATCAAGGCCGGAACGCGCGACGGGCAACGGATTCGAGTTCCAGGCAAGGGCAATGCCGGGGCCCACGGAGGTGCGCCCGGGGATCTCTATGCAATTATCCGGACTGAGGAGCATCCGATCTTCCACCGCGATGGGGACGACATTTATCTGACGGTGCCGGTGAGCGCAACCGAGGCCGCGCTGGGCGCGAAGATCGAAGTGCCCACGATTGACGGGCGCGCGCTGCTGAAGATTCCTCCGGGGACGCAGTCAGGCCAGAAGCTGCGGCTTCGGGAAAAAGGTGTGCCTTCGGCCACGAAGGAAGGTGCGCGGGGAGATGAGATCGTCGAGATCACGGTAACTGTGCCTATGCCCCGCGACGAGCGGACGAAAGAACTGCTCCGAGAACTGGCCAAATTGAACCCCGAAGACCCGCGCGCGGAATTGTGGACCAAGGTGTAGGACTTGCGTCCCTGTCTACCTTCCCATCGCGTTGTCATTCCTGATCGGCGCAGGCAAACTGCAGAGGTCCTTCGGCCCGCAGAAAACGCGGGCCTCAGGATGACAGCATGGTTGTAACTGCATCTATTTCTTCGGCGTCGGGTCGTCCGCCGGATTGATGTAGTTGAACTGGGCCGGCGACATCCCATGGATCTGGATGACGGTCTCCCCCGACGCTCCCGCGTAATGATGCATCGTCGGATCGAGGTAGGCGAAACTGCCGGCCCCGAAGCTCATCATCTTACTGGCATCGAAGGTGTCCCCCATCCCGACCTTGAGCGTGCCCGATAGCACCGTCACGTTCTCGCGGTGGGGATGGGTGTGGGGAGCGACTTTGTAGCCGTCGGGCATCTTCAGACGAATCGTGAAATCGCCAGAGGCGGCCATCGGGTCCCCTTCGAGCACGGCCAGTTGCGCACCGGGTGGCAGGAACGGCGGCGCCGGACCGTATTTCACCTGATCGGGCATGTAGGCGTTTTGCGCCGGCGACGGCTGCGCCGCAAAAAGCGCGGCGCCGAAAACAACAACGACCAGAAACGCTACTTTCATCGGACCCTCCAAAACGAACGGCTGGATCATAATCGCAGTCCACGCGAACAGCAAGCGGCGTGACGAACTCCGCGAAATGAGGGCCCAGGAGCGGTGCGGGGTGCGTTACCTCCGTACCACGACGCTCGCTTACAAAAATTTGCAAAAAAACTCAAAAAAATCTTGCATCTGTGGAAATTTCCCGTAATCTCACAACTGCGAACTAACTTCGCCGAAATGCCCGGGAATCGCAGGGACCCGGGAGCCGCGAGCACAAAGCTTTTCAAGGGAGACGCGGTGGTGAGTGTGAGTCGCTTGAGGAGGAATACATAGAAATTGGCAACAGCTAGCGCCCCGCGTCAACAACTCGACAATCCCCAGCCCCTCGCCGCCGTCCCCAACCGGAAACGTTTCGTCCGCCTCACGCTGTGGCCCCTGGTCGCCGCCACCTTCTTTATGGTGTCGGGTGGAACCTATGGCACCGAAGACATCGTGCATGGCGCCGGCTACGGACGCGCGATCCTGATTCTGCTCGTCACCCCGCTGCTCTGGAGCCTGCCTACAGCCTTCATGATCGGTGAGCTTTCGAGCGCGCTGCCTTTCGAAGGCGGCTACTACGCCTGGGTGCGCCGCGCCATGGGCAACTTCTGGGGATTTCAGGAAGCCTGGCTGTCGCTGGTTGCGTCCATCTTCGACATGGCGATTTATCCCACGCTGTTTGTGGCGTACCTGACCCGGATGTTTCCGTGGTTTCAGGAGGGCAATCGCGGATGGTGGGTGGCGCTATTCGTAGTTGTCGCGTGCGCCCTGCTCAATATTGCCGGGGTGAAGGTGGTTTCGCTCACTTCCCTATGGCTGTTCGTCGCCCTGTCCGCGCCGTTCGCGGCGATCGTGATTCTGGCGCCCTTTAAGCTCGGTGCGCTGGCCAACGCAGTGACCAAGCCAACCAGCTCGACCGTAGACATCCTGGGCGGGCTGCTGATCTGCATGTGGAACTACATGGGATGGGACAATGCCTCGACCATCGCCACAGAAGTGGAGCGTCCGCAGCGGACCTATCCGCGGGCGATGCTGGTCGCGGTCTGCATTGTGGCGGCGAGCTACGTGCTTCCGTTTGCCGCCATGTGGATGACCGGACTGAAGCCGACCGCGTGGGAAACTGGCTCGTGGGCTGACATAGCCGGACTACTGGGCGGGCCGCTGCTGCGCGTTGGTGTCGTGCTCGGCGGCATGGTCAGCGCTTTTGGAATGTTCAACGCCCTGGTCATGAGCTACTCGCGTCTGCCTCTGGCGATGGCGCAGGACGGCATGCTTCCCGGAATCTTTGGCAAGCTGCAAAAGAAATCGCGGGCGCCATGGGTAGCCATCATAGCGCTCGCCATCGGATGGGCGATGTGCCTGGGCCTGGGCTTCGCCCGCTTAGTCACGATCGACATCCTTCTATATGGCGCCAGCCTCTTTCTGGAATTCATGGCGCTGGCGGTGCTGCGCTTCCGCGAGCCGGAACTGGCACGTCCGTTCCGCGTGCCCGGCGGCTTGTTTGGAGTGATTGCCATCGGAATCCCACCCATGCTGCTGCTGGGCTTTTCGGTAGTCCGCAGCGAGCATGAACAGATCTGGAACATGAGTTCGTTCGCCTTCGGGATGATCCTGATCGCGGCGGGCTTCGTGGCCTACTTCATCAATCATGCGATGAAGCCAGCGGGATGGGCGGTGCCGCCGGAGCAGAAGCCGGAACCGGCAGCGTAACAACCTTGCCACGGATTCACGCGGATGAACGCGGATATGGCTTTCCTGATCCGTGGGAACCTGTGTTGATCCGTGGCTGATTTGTTTTTGTTGTACATTGGATTCGTAAGCCTCGGGAATCCATGACCAAGCGAAAATCGAAGGGCGCCTACATGATCTCGGCGGTAGCCGAGATGTATGGGATTCATCCGCAGACGCTGCGGCTTTACGAACGCGAAGGCTTACTCAAGCCGTCGCGGACCGAGGGCAACACCCGCCTCTACACGGATGAAGACCTGCAACGGCTGGAGTTCATTCTCTCGCTGGCACGCGACCTGGGAGTGAACATCAGCGGCATGGCCATCATCCTGCAAATGCGGGAGCGCATGGAAGAAATGCAGCGCCAGATTCAGGAGTTCGTGCAATACATCCAGCAGGAAGTGCTGACCCGCGCCAACGCCGCCGCCGATCCGTCCAAGGGCGCGATTGTGCCGGTGCGCAGACCGATGGTAGCGCCGGTGCAGTCTGCAAAAAGGCGTTAATCTCGACCCGGTCATCCAGAGCGAAAGCGAAGGACCTGTGCAACCTTCGTCTAGCGAGGCGTTGCATGCCAGTTGCATGGGTCCGTCGGCCCGCAGAAAGCGCGGGCCTCAGGATGACAAGGTTTGGGCTATGATGAAGAGTTTCGTCATGCTCCCCTTTAAGCTCGTCTACAGCGACGCCTACTATCTCCCCATCGGCGACCACGTCTTTCCTGCTGAAAAATACCGCCGCATTCGCGACCGGCTGATGGCCAGCGGCGTCGCCGATGCCGGGGATTTTCTGGAACCTGCGCCCGCAACCGACCAGGACATTCTGCTGGTCCACAAGCCTGAGTATGTGCAGAAGCTGAAGACCGGCACGCTCAGCCCCCGAGAAGAGATGGAGATGGAAGTTCCCTACTCACGCGATCTGGTGGAGGCATTCTGGCTGGCGGCGGGCGGATCGATCCTGGCCGCGCGCCAGTGCCTGATCGACAGGGTCTGCATCAGCATCGGCGGCGGATTTCATCATGCCTTCCCCGATCACGGTGAGGGATTCTGCATGATCCACGACGTCGCCGTAGCCATCAGGCGGATGCAGCGCGACGACAAGATTCGTACCGCCATGACCGTCGACTGCGATGTGCACCAGGGCAACGGCACCGCCTCAATTTTCGCCGGGACGCGCACCGCGAGTGCCCTGCTGCCCTCGTCGTCAATCTCGACGGTGGAGCAACCGCAAAGCGCACCTCGAGGAGGAAAGATGCGCGGCGCCCATGCCGGCGACGTCTTCACCATCTCGCTGCACCAGCACAACAACTATCCTCTGTTTAAGCCCCCGTCGTCGATTGACGTGGACCTGCCCGATGGCACCGGCGACGACGACTACCTCGCCTGGCTCGACAACGCGCTCAGCTCCGGTTTGCGCCAGTTTGAGCCCGATCTGCTGTGCTACGTTGCCGGCGCCGATCCTTATCGTGAAGACCAACTCGGCGGCCTCAATCTGACCATCGACGGGCTGAAAAGGCGCGATGCTCTTGTGTTCCGGGTGGCCCGGGCCCGCGACATTCCCGTGATGGTAACGTTCGCCGGCGGCTATGCCCAAAACGTGGAGGATACAGTGACCATCCACTGCAACACGGTGGTCGCGGCCCGCGAAGTGTTCGCATGAGGGTCGGTTGGAAGCCCGCCAATCGTCAATCGACACTGACTCGCCTGACCGCTCAGCTGCACCTCTCCGCAGTCCCAGTGCCGAAGGCACGGCAGGCGAAAGCCCGGCACGGCGGTGCCGGGAAAGCCGCCCGATAACACGCGAGTCCCGCCAGGGACGGCACCTACCTACCCGAAAGCGTCCTTCGCATCAAACGCAACTCCCGACTTCCGCAACATCGCCTCAAACTTCCGTTCGAACCGTCGCCTCTGTTGATGCTCCGCCTGATGTTCAATGGAATCCTTCACGCCATCCCTACTTGAACTGCTCACGCTGAACGCTCCGTACCCTTCTTGCCAGGCAAACTCTAATCCGTGCTCATGCACCCAGCGCGAAGAGTTGGCCTTCAACACCTGTACCGCCTTCGCGACAGCCATGTCTGGCGGCAGAACAATCAGCAAATGCGAATGATTCGACGTCCCTCCCGCGGCCAACACCGAAATCCCGTGATGGCGCCCGATCCCCGCAAAATATTTCGAAAGCGTGGGAAGCATTTCCTAAGGGATACGATCCCGCCGCTCTTTGCTGCTGAAGACGCAGTGCATGAGAATGTTTGGATATCGGTGGGCCATGGTTCCACTGTCCAACAAAAAAAGGACATCGGTCTGGGCCGAACGTCACGGTGGCGCTGGTGCCGTCCCTAAAAGGGACTCGGGCGTGTTGGGCCGGCTCACCCGGCACTTCCGTGCCGAGCTTTCCGATCTCGTGCCTTCGGCACTGGTGCGTTCCACAAAGCATTTGGAACACAGAGACCAGCCACTGCACTACGTTGCGCGCCGCGGCGGCTGGACCGTTAACTACGAAAGCGAATCCCAACCTCTCAAAACCGCGCTGAAATATACTCGATAGAATGAACGTCACCCCCTCCGACCTTTCTCACAGCGAGCTTTACGGCCTGATCCTCAATTCTGTAGCGCCCAGACCCATAGCCTGGGTTTCCACGCTCAGCGCCTCGGGCCAGCCGAATCTTGCTCCGTTCTCGTTCTTCAACTGCGTTTGCGTGGAGCCGCCTTTGCTGGCGTTCGCTCCCGGATTGCGGTCGCCCAGGCAGGCCGGCTCGGCACACGGAGAAGCCAAAGACACCTTGCGGAATATCCGCGAGACCAAAGAATTCGTGATCAACGTGGTCACCTACGAACTGGCGGAAGCCATGAACCAGACCAGCGGCGAATACGCCCCATCGGTCAATGAATTCGAACTGGCGCAGGTCGCGCCAGCCCCGTCCCAGGTGGTAAGGGTCCCGCGCGTGGCTCCATCGCCGGTGAGTTTCGAATGCAAGCTTTATCAGATTCTCGATTTCTCGACCTCTCCGGAGAGCGGCAGCCTGGTCATCGGCCAGATCGTTTCGATCCACGTGGACGAAGCCCATCTGAAGCAGGGACGGCTCGACCGCAATTCGCTCGACCTGATCGGGCGCATGGGCGGCATCCAGTACACCCGAACGACGCAGCGCTTCGAGATGGTGCGGCCGAAAGTTGGATAGAAATCGCCGAGATCCGGCGAATCGGGCTACAACACGGCATAATTAAGAGGCACTTTAATTCCTATTTGTTAGCCATAATCTTATAACAGGCACTTTTAGTCGCTTAATTAATTATTGAATAAATAGGTTAAATATACCTATAATGATTAAAATACCCACTAAATAGTATGTATGTAGGTTATGAACAATAGCATAGATGACCTCCAGGCTGACTTGGGACACCGGGTGCGCCAACTTCGCCTCTCTCGCAACGTGGACCAGCGCAGTACCGCGGAGAGGGCGGGCATTTCCTTGAGGGCACTGGGCAAGTTGGAGAACGGCCGCGGCTCCACCCTGGAAACGCTGCTGAGAACCCTCAAGGCCTTGGACTACGTGCAGGGCATCGAGACCCTTGCGCCAACGGTCACGGTCAATCCCCTCGCCATGTTGAAGTCGCCACGACCTCCACAGCGGGTGCGACGTTCCCGAAAGGCGCGGAAGGTCAGCGGGTCGTGAAGCCGGCGACGGTCATTGAGGTTCGAGCCTGGGACCAGCGCGTCGGGGCAGTGGCGCTTGATCCGCGGCTGGGCTATTACGCGTTCGCTTATGCGCCGGAGTGGCGCCGCACCGGCATCGAACTGGCGCCGCTGACTTTGCCGCGCGACGCGCAGCAGGATGTATTCATTTTCCCGAATCTTCCCGAAACCACGTTCTACCGTCTGCCCGGCCTGCTGGCCGACGCCCTTCCCGACGCGTTCGGCAACGCCCTGATCGATGCCTGGATGGCGACGCAGGGCATCGCGAAAAACGAGATCACCACCCTCGACCGACTGGCCTACATGGGCAAACGTGGCATGGGCGCACTGGAATTCAAGCCGGCGCGTGGATCGCACCGCGAGAGTTCGGCTCCCCTTGAGATGAAGTCTCTGGTGGAAGAGGCGAGGAAGCTGATCGAGGGAAATCTCTCCGTGGATCACGAAGCCCGTGCGGCGCTGGCGAATATCCTGCGCGTCGGAACCTCGGCAGGCGGCGCGCGCGCCAAGGCCGTGATTGCGTGGAACCCGCAGACCAACCTGATTCGCAGCGGACAGTTCGACGTCGCGCCCGGGTTCGAGCAGTGGCTGCTGAAGTTTGACGGCGTGGGCCGCGATGCGGAGCTGGGCACGGGCGAGGACTACGGACGCATCGAGTACGCCTACCATTTGATGGCGAAGCAGGCGGGCATCGAAATGTCCGCCTGCCGGCTGCTGGAAGAAAATGGACGCGCCCACTTCATGACCCGGCGCTTTGACCGCGAAGTCATCGACGGCCGCACCATGAAGCACCATGTGCAGACGCTGTGCGCGATGGACCATCTCGACTTCCGGCAGCGCGGCACCCATGGGTATGCGCAGCTCTTCTTGATCGCCCAGAGGCTAAAGCTCGCGGAACCGGCCATGGAACAGGCCTTTCTCCGCATGTGCTTCAACGTCATGGCTCGCAATTGCGATGACCACACCAAGAACTTTGCCTTCCTCCTGAAAGAAGGCCAGGATTGGGAATTGGCTCCCGCGTACGATGTGACTCACGCCTACAACCCGAAAGGCGAATGGACCTACCAGCACTTGATGAGCGTGAATGGCAAATTCAACCACATCACCCGCGACGATCTTCTGCAGGAAGCGGATCGGTTCGGTGTAAGGCGCCCTAAGGATATTTTGATCGACGTGGGCACCGCCCTCGACAACTGGCCCACGTTTGCCAGAGAAGCGGGCCTGAGCGCCCCCACATCCGACCGCGTAGCCGCAGACTTCCAGCGACTATAGAGTCTTCGGCTGATTTCAGTACCGAAGGCACGGTATGCAAGGCAAGGGTCCAGCCAGGGACGGCGCCTGCCCAAATCAAAAGTTCGACTTCAGAATACTCGGTACTCCTCCCGCTGCTAAAATGATTCTTCATCCCTATGTTTGAGAATCTTCAAGAAAAATTACAACGCGCGTTCAAGAGCCTTCGCGGCCAAGCCAGGCTGACCGAGGAGAACATTGACGAGGCGCTGCGCGAAATCCGCCTCGCGCTGCTCGAGGCCGACGTCAACTTTAAGGTGGTCAAGCAGCTCATTGACCAGATTCGAGCCAAGGCGGTTGGCCAGGAAGTGCTGACCGCGCTCTCTCCCGGCGAACAGGTCATCAAGATCGTGCGCGACGAAATGGTCGAGATTCTCGGCAAGGACACAGCGCGCATGAAGTTTGCCTCGCAGCCTCCGACGGTCGTGCTCATGGCCGGACTGCAAGGTTCCGGCAAGACCACCACGTCCGGCAAGCTGGCGAACTGGTTCAAGACTGGTGGACATCGTCCCCTGCTCGTTTCCGTGGACGTCTACCGTCCAGCCGCGCGTGAGCAGTTGAAGGTGGTCGCGCAGGCGGTCAAGGCGCAGATCTACGAAGGTCACGTAGCCGCGGACGCCTACGTCCGCGGGGCGGACGAAGGCGTCCGCCCCCACGCAAACTCTGCCGATGTAGAGCGCCTTGCAAAAGAAGCTCGCCGCGAAGCCATTGTTTCCGGCTGCGACGTGCTGATTGTCGATACTGCGGGCCGCTTGCACATCGACGACCAGCTTATGGACGAGATGCAGTCGCTCAAGAAGCTGCTGAACCCGTCGGAGATCCTGTTTGTGGCCGACGCCATGACCGGACAGGACGCGGTCCGCTCCGCCGAAGAGTTTCACAAGAAGCTGTCTCTCACCGGCGTGGTGCTCACCAAGATGGACGGCGATGCGCGCGGCGGTGCCGCGTTGTCGATTCGGCAAGTGACAGGTCAGCCCATCAAGTTCATCGGCGTGGGCGAAAAGTACGACGCGCTGGAGCCGTTCCATCCGGACCGCATCGTCTCGCGCATTTTGGGCATGGGCGACATTCTCTCGCTGATTGAGCGGGCCGAATCGCAGATCGACAAGAAGAAGGCGCAGGAGATGGCCACCAAGGCCCTATCCGGCGATGGCTTCTCGCTCGAAGATTTCCGGGACCAACTGCGGCAAGTCAAGAAGATGGGATCAATGAAGAGCCTGATGGGCATGCTGCCCTCGATCGGCCCGTTCTCCGGCCTGCAGAAAGCCGCCGACAACGTGGACGAGAAGCAGATCAACCGCGTCGAAGCCATCATCAACTCGATGACGACGCACGAGCGCAACCATCACGAAGTCATCAACGGCAACCGCAGGAAGCGTATCGCCCGCGGCTCAGGTACCACGGTGCAGGAAGTGAACAACCTGCTTCGCCAGTACGCGCAAATGAAGAAAATGTTCAAGCAGATGGGGAAACCGAGCTTCGCAAGAAGGCTGGCGGGGATGAAGCTGCCGGGAATGTAAGGGGCTGGTGATTGGGTGATCGGTCACCGAGTGTTCTTGCTTCGCGGGATCTGCCGGTCGCGAAAAGCCTACGGTTCACATGGAACCTCAATTTGATTACCTGCTTAAGGTTATCGCGTATAGGTTTAACGCCGGCGTACATTGGCTGAGAGTTTGTGGCACCGGTGAGTGGCCTCTTGCGAATGCCACTATAACTGCACCGCCCACGAGTTCGCTTGGACTGGGTTGCCCAAAGGCGGAGATCGTCTATTCCTATCGAATTGATGGCGAACTGTACACTGGCATTCACGAAGAGTCGTTCTTGATGGCTGATTGGTTGGCGGCTTACGTAGAACGATTCAGGGGAGGAAGAAGCCTTGTGGTGCGCGTTAAACCTGGCTATCCCGACGTGTCAATCGTATGCGAAGCTGACCAAGGCGCGCTTGTACAATCTCAGCGTGAACAGCTAACGTCATGAAGTGGCGCTCCCTCGAAGAATCGGAGCCAGGACTTGACTCGCGGCGGTTGCAAGAAATCTTTGCTGAGCGCAGAGATCTGATTGCCAAGTACGTTCCGGCGGAGACGCAGGCCATTCACGCCCAGGCTGTTGCTGATCTCAGGCAGCGGCATCTTGCTGCGAACATCCTTTCCGTGGGCGACACGGCCCCCGCGTTCGACCTCCCGGATCACGACGGCAAGATCATTTCTTCTTCCGATCTGCTCGCCAAAGGACGCCGCGTGCTCTGTTTCATTCGCGGCCGCTGGTGTCCGTTCTGTGTCGGGCAGATGGAGGCCATGAATCTTGTCCTGCCGCAGATCGAGCAAGCCGGAGCGACGCTTGTCGCTATTTCACCGCAGACGGTGAAGCAGTCATTCTTCATGCACGATCAGCACAAGCTGCGCTTTCCGCTGCTCTCGGATCGTGGCAATAAAGTCGCGCGCCAGTTTGGGCTCACCTACCGCGTCCCGCCGCCGCAGGAAGCGGTTTACCGGCGAGCATTCGTCAACTTGCCTTTCACCAACGGCGACGAAAGCTGGGAGTTACCCATTCCGGCGACGTACATTCTCGACCGCGACAGTACGGTTCTGTACGCGTCGGCGAGTGAGGATTACACGGAGCGGCCGGAGCCGGCAGAGATCGTGGGAATTCTTCAGGCCGGAACATAATCGCTAGTCTTAATCCCACTTCCGAGTCTTGTCATCCTGAGTGAAGCGAAGGACCTCTGCAATTTGCCCGCAGCGAGTTGCTGCAAACACAGTACACGGGTTCTTCGCTCCGCTCTGAATGACAACTCACACTCCGAGTGAGAAACTCTTCTACGCGGTACACTGAATACTCATGCACTACATCTATGGCATCAACTCCGTGACCGAGGCGCTGAAGGCGCGCGGGCGGGCGTTTGAGTGGGTGGGGATGGCCAAGGAGCGCCATGACATCCGTTTGCAGCGGCTCATTGAAGATTGTCGACGACTGAGCGTGCCCGTGCGTTTCCTTGAGCGCACTGAACTCGACCGTTTGGCTGGCAATGCTGCGCATCAGGGCGTTGTGGCCGTCACGTCGGCCAAGCAATACAACGATCTCGAAGATGTCATTGCCGCCAAGCGCGCGGAATATTCGCTGTTGGTCGTGCTCGATGGCGTGGAGGATCCGCACAATCTGGGAGCGATCCTGCGCACCGCCGATGCTGCGGGAGCAAACGGCATCGTGATTCCGGAGCGCCGCTCAGCGAGCGTGACCGGTACCGTCACGAAGGTTTCGGCCGGAGCGAGCGAGCATATGCCCATCGCCAAGGTGACCAACATCGCGCGCACCGTGGAAGAACTGAAGGAACACAACGTGTGGACCGTTGGTCTCGACGAACGCGGCAAACAAACCTACGACGAGCTCGATTACAACATGGACTGCGCGCTGGTTCTGGGCGGAGAAGGAAAGGGACTGCACGATCTGGTAAAGCGGAAGTGCGACTTCCTGGTTTCGATTCCGATGCTGGGCAAGGTGCCGTCGCTGAATGTTTCCGTGGCCGCGGCCGTGGTGTTGTTTGAGATCGTGCGGCAGAGGCGCGCCCGCGCTGGATCCTCGGATACAAAATGAGGTTTCGTTTCATCCAGCTTGGTCTGCTGTTGCTGCTTTCTGCCTCGGCCGTGAACGCTCTCGCCCTCGACCGCGAGGCGTTCACTTTCACGAATTACGACCTGAAGGTTCAGGTAGAGCCGGAACAACATCGGCTCGGGGTCCGCGGCACAATTACGCTGCGGAACGACTCACAAACTCCGCAGAAGGTGGCCGTGCTGCAGATCTCTTCGTCGCTCGCTTGGCGATCGGTGAAGGCAGGCGACAAGGCGGTACAATTCGTGGCTCAGCCCTACGCGTCTGACATCGACCACACCGGCGGCCTTTCAGAGGCCGTCGTCACTTTGCTGCAAGCGGTCGCGCCTAATGGGACCGTCGAACTGGAGATTGCGTATGAAGGCGTCATCCTGCTGGACGCGACGAGGCTGACTCGCATTGGCACGCCCGAGGAAGCCGCGAGCAGCACGGACTGGGACCAGATCAGTCCCGGCTTCACCGCGGTGCGCGGAGTGGGCTACGTAGCGTGGTATCCGATCGCGACCGAGGTCGCGAATCTTTCGGAAGGCAACAGTTTGTTTGAGGTTCTGGGCCGGTGGAAGGCGCGACAGTCAGCATCGAAGATGCACGTGGATATCAGAGCATTCAGAGACGATGGTCAGTTGCAAGAACTCCTTGTCAACGAGGCGTCGTGCAAACTGATGTACGAACAAATGGGCATGTCTTCTGTCTACGACGCCGATTGCACTTATCAACCTCTGGGTTTGATCGCGCCCCTTTTTCTGGCCGCAAACTATCAGATCGTGGAACGTCCAAGTGTAGTGGTCCATTACCTGCGTGGACATGACGCGTCCGCGGTGAACCATGCGGAGGCCACGGAGAAGGTCGCCCCTCTGGTGACCGATTGGTTCGGAACGCTCGGCCAAAGAGCGCAAACCGCCGACCTCGCCGATCCTAAGGCGGCTGCATTCGAGAGCGGTGCGCTGTTGCTGACGCCGATCTCCAGCGACAATTCCAAGCAGGCTGGCTTGGCGGCCGCTCATCAACTTACACACGCGGCGTTTTCATCATCCCGTCCGTGGATCGAAGAAGGGCTCGCACACTTCGCACAGGCACTTTACGTCGAACGCGAGAAGGGACGTCCGGCGGCGCTAGAGTACATGGGACTGCACCGGTCTGCGTTCGGCGATATCGAAGCAACAACCACTGTGCCGCGATCTGAAGATGCCGTGAACCGATCTCTCGTGAATACGACCAGCGAGGAACTGTATCGCAGCAAGGCGATGTACGTGTGGTGGATGCTGCGCGACATGGTCGGCGAGGCTGGGCTCAAGAAAGCCATCGCTGCCTACCGTCCGGAGCAGGACAAAGAGCCGTCGTACATGCCTCGGTTGATCGCGGCGCAAACGCAGCGTGACCTGGAGTGGTTCTTCGACGATTGGGTGTATCGTGATCGCGGGCTGCCGGACTTCAAAGTGGAGTCGGCCTTCTCGCGAAAAACCATGACGGGCTCGTTTATGCTCACGATCACCCTCGATAATCTGGGGGCTGCCGGAGCCGAGGTCCCAATCACGGTGAAGTTTTCCGGAGGAGATGTCACGAAGCGGCTCGAAGTACGCGGGAAAAGTAAGGGTGTGATCCGGGTGGAGGTTCCGGCGGCACCGCAGGAAGTTGTGGTCAACGACGGAAGTGTGCCTGAGAGCGACATGGCGAACAACGTGTTCAAGGTCACGCAAGAAGCACAATGAGAATTCACGGACGGAGGCACGGAGACACGGAGGAAGAACGGAAAGGTGCAAACCCGTTCCGTGGATTGATTCCGGTAGTTTCAGCTGATCGTTCTTCGACCCCTGCTTTCCTGGCTTTTTCTTCCTCCGTGCCTCCGTGGTAGCTTGATCTTCAGTCCGGGAGGAATATTTGGCCTACATCCAGTTTTTAGGCGCCGCTGGCACCGTCACCGGATCGAAACATCTGATCAACACGGGAGATCCATCGGGAAAGAACGGCTTCCAGGTCCTCATCGATTGCGGGCTGTTTCAGGGCCCGAAGGAATGGCGCGAGCGCAATTGGCGCGACACGCCGGTTCCCGCCAAAGACATCGAAGCGATCATCCTGACGCACGCTCACCTGGACCATTGCGGATGGATTCCGCGCCTGGTGAAAGAGGGATTCCGCGGAGCGATTTACGCCACACCGCCGACCATCGACCTGTGCGGAATCATTCTCCCCGACTCAGGCCACTTGCAGGAAGAAGACGCCCGCTTCTACAACAAGACGAAAAAGTCGAAGCACGATCCAGCCCTGCCGCTGTACACCTTCGACGAGGCACAGAATTCGCTGCAGTACTTCGAGCCTGTACACGTCGGGGAGGACGTAAAGCTCTCGCCTGAACTCTCGTTTCGTTTCGTGCGGGCGGCGCACATTCTGGGGTCGTGCATGGCGGAAATATCTCTTAACACGGCAGGGCAGACGCGGCGATTGTTGTTCACCGGCGACATTGGGCGCGTGCTCGATCACAAAGTCGCACCGGGAAAAGTGGTGCACTCCGGACCCGCCGAAGGCGAGATTGCCGACCTGGTCGTGATGGAATCGACCTACGGCAACCGGACGCATCCGAAAGAGGATCCATTGCCGGAACTCGCGGGCCTCATTACGGCAGCGGTCAATCGCGGCGGCAGCGTCGTGGTTCCTGCATTTGCGATCGAACGCACGCAGAAATTTGTTTTCATCCTCAAGCATTTGATTGAGTCGGGGCAGATTCCGCGGTTACCCGTTTTTTGCGATAGCCCTATGGCCATTAAGGCGGTCGAGATTTTCCTGAAGCACGACGAAGAGTACAGCGCCGAGACTCGCGAAATGATCCGGAAGTATGGCTCACCACTGCGGTGGCCGGGCTTCACGTTTGCATCCACTCCGGAAGAATCCAAGCAGATCAACGGAGCAGTGATGCCGGCCGTCATCATCTCCTCAAGCGGCATGGTGACGGGTGGACGCATTCTGCATCACCTGGCGCAGAGGCTGCCCGACCCGAGAAACCTGGTGCTTTTCATCGGCTTTCAGGCGCCAGGGACGCGCGGTTTTCAGATCAAGAGCCAGTCCGACGAAGTGAAGATTTTTGGCGACTACGTTCCCATCCGCGCCCAGATTGCGGCGCTGGAGCAGTTCAGCGACCACGCCGATCCGCCGGAGTTGCTGGAGTGGCTGCACACATTCCAGAACCAGCCGGCGACGACGTATCTGGTGCACGGGGAGCCCGACGCTTCGGCGCAGTTGCGCGATCTGATGAAGAAGGAGCTCGGGTGGAATGTTCAGGTGGGGCAGTACCTGGAGAAGGTGGAAGTGACGTAGGACCAAGCGTCACGGGCACCGCGGGAGAGTGCAGAGGTCCTTCGCTTCGCTCAGGATGACAAGAGCGCCTTGGGGAATCAACTGGCTGACGTGAAGCGCGCGAGAGCGGCCAGTTTCCCTGCGGCTGCGCCGGAGTCGATTGATTGGACCGCGAGAGGGATCGCGTCGGCTATGCGATCGCCTCTTCCGGCCGCGACCAGCGCCGCAGCTGCGTTGAGGAGGACCACGTCGCGCCGCGGCGACTTCTCGCCACCGAGGACAGCACGGATGATGGCGGCGTTCTCCGCGGCATCGCCTCCCGCAATTTCCTGCAACGTGGCGCGCGCCATGCTGAACTCTTCGGGCTCCACTTCGTAGGATCGCACCGAACCCTCGCGGGCTTCTGCCACGCGCGTGGTGCCGGTGATCGTGATTTCGTCAAGGCCGTCGAGCCCATGGACGACCAGTGCCCGATGCAAGCCCAGCATGCTGAGCGCTTCGGCCAGTTTCTCGACCAGGTCCAGAGAGTACACGCCCACGACCTGGCCGGATGCTCGCGCGGGGTTGGTCAGTGGACCGAGCAGGTTGAACATGGTGCGCATCCGCAGTTCGCGACGCACTCCTTGGACCTGCTTCATGGCGGGATGCAGATTCGGGGCAAACAAGAAGCAGATGCCGACTTCGCGCAGGCATTGGGCAGCACATTCTGGTGATAGCTGGATGTTAATGCCCAGGGCTTCAACCACGTCGGCCGATCCGCACTTGGAACTGATGCTGCGATTGCCGTGCTTGGCGACGCGGACTCCGGCTCCGGCCGTCACGAGGGCGGTCGCGGTGGAGATATTGAAGGTGCCGCTGGCATCGCCGCCAGTGCCGCTGGTATCGACCAGGGATTCCTCGGCAAGAGCGTCGCGACCGGTGCCGCTGACCGCCAGGGCGTCGGCGCCGCGAATCGGCAATGGGGCTGCGGCGGCACGGATCGCCTCGGCGAAGCCGACGATCTCTTCGACCGTCTCGCCCTTCATGCGCAGGGCAATGAGCAGAGCGGCGATCTGCGCGTCGGTGCATTTGCCCCCCAGCACTTCGGACATCACTTCGCGAGCCTCGGCGCGTGCGAGCGATTGGCCGTGGTTCGCGATGCGATGGAGGGCGTCGAGGATCATGGGGTCAGGCCGCATTGTACGGCATGAATGGACCTCGCCGCGATCCTGCCAGGAACTATGTCGCAACCGCAGGCCGGTTCAATCTTTCCGAAAAATATTCGCGCCAGTCTTCCGGCAGAGCTCCGGACTGGATGGCTTTGCGGAGCAGATCGTGATTGTATTTATCGCGGACAAAGAGCCGGTTCATCTCGGAGATCGTGATCCCCCCAGGGTTCCGCTGGAGCAACTCGAACCCGTCGCCGTCTGCCACCGACCCTTCCTGCTCGACTGAGAAATAAAAGCCACTGCGGCCGCTAAGCAGGAAGCGCTCCACAAGGTCGTCCCGCTGGAACCTGGCAGCCAACTTGTAACATGGGACGCGCGGCTGGCGGACCATCACGATCGAGGAACCAATCTGAAAGCGGTCTCCGATGTGAAGGTCGTCTTCCGCAAGACCCGCGGTCGTGAAGTTCTCGCCAAACATCCCCCAGGGTAGATCGACGCCGGGCAACTCGTGCCGCCAGAATGGGTAATGTTCGGAGGGATAGGCGTAAACCGCTTTGAAAGGGCCGCCGTGGACGGTGAGATCGGCCTGACGGTCGCCGTCGAGGTTCAACGTGCGCAACTGGATTGGACCGGATACGGGCTGCTTGAAGATTCCGGTGGTGATGGTCTGTCCCTTGTACACGGTAAGCCGCGGACGCGCGACATTTAGGGAAATGAGTTTCACGGTGGCAGCAGCCTCCTGATGATTCGACGTCCGAGTGAGTGCTCGTCCGGGTGATCTCGCGGGCAATCGTTTGGATGTCGGAGGCGCGGGGAAAGTCGCAGAGTTCGGAACAGGCCGGTTCTGTCTCGAGGGCTGTCGAGCCGCGCTCGACGGACAGCCGAGGGTGGCTGTCCCCGCATGGGAATTATGGGAACCAGGCGAGGAAAATCACCCCATCACCCCAGCAAGGTTTGCCCTAATTCCTTGGCCTCTATAGAATTGAAGGTTTGCTGCCCGCAGCGCGTTGCCGCAAGCAGGGTCCTTCCGATTTTTAACAGGCGAGCTTCATTTATGAAAATCCATGAGTATCAGGCAAAGGCAATTCTCAAGAAGTACGGTGTAACTGTGCCGCGTGGGGCGATGGCCGCTTCGCAGGATGAGGCCGAGGCTGTCGCCAGGGAATTATTCAATTCGGGCGCGAACGGAGTGGTCGTCAAGGCGCAAATCCATGCCGGCGGGCGCGGCAAGGGCGGAGGCGTGAAGATCGCCAAGTCGGTGAACGAGGCCGGCGAACTCGCGTCCAAGATGCTGGGCATGAAGTTGGTGACGCATCAGACGGGCCCAGAAGGCCGCATCGTGCGCCGGTTGCTGATCGAAGAGACGTTGCCCATCGAGAAAGAACTGTACCTGGGCATTCTGGTGGACCGCGCCGAAGGTAAACCGGTATTCATGGCGTCGGCTGCGGGCGGAATGGAGATTGAACAGGTCGCGGCGGAGAATCCGGACGCGATTCTGAAACAGCACATCGACCCGGGCATGGGGCTGGAAGCATTCCAGGCGAGGAAGATCGCATTCACACTGGGACTGAAGGCGCAGCAGATTAATCCTGCTGTCCAGTTTCTAACCAGTCTCTACCGGGCTTTCCTCGACACCGATGGGTCGCTGCTCGAGATCAATCCCTTCATCACGACCACGGATGGGCGGTTATTCGCGCTCGACGCCAAGATCAATTTCGACGACAACGCGTTGTTTCGCCATGCCGATCTGCGGGAGTTGCGCGACATTACGGAAGAAGATCCTCTGGAAGTGGAGGCGTCGAAGTACAGCTTGAACTACATCAAACTCGACGGCAACGTCGGTTGCATGGTCAATGGCGCGGGCCTCGCGATGGCGACCATGGACATCATCAAATATGCCGGCGGCATGCCGGCAAACTTCCTCGACGTGGGCGGGGGCGCGAGTTCCGAGCAAGTGGCGCACGCCTTCGAAATCCTGTTGAGCGACAAGAACGTGAAAGCAGTGCTGATCAACATTTTCGGTGGGATCCTGCGCGTCGATACGCTGGCCACCGGCGTGGTCGAAGCGGCGCGGAAAACGAACATCAAGTTGCCGATCGTGTTGCGGCTGGAGGGAACCAACGTCGACGAGGGGAAGAAGATCCTGATGAACTCGGGATTCAACTTCTTGGTGACGGACACCATGAAGGACGCGGCCGACAAGGTGGTAGCGGCGGCCCGGGGCACTCTCGGCGTGACCGAATGGCGGTAAGGACTGCGCTTGAAGGCTTTCACCACAGGGGGCACAGAGGGACGCAGAGGAAACACAGAATCTGAGTGCGAGAAGAATCACGGTTACGAGGTACTTTTCATATGGCAATCCTGGTTAATAGAGATACGCGGGTGGTGGTGCAGGGACTGACTGGGCGCGAAGGCACGTTTCATGCGAAAGCCAGCCAGGCTTACGGCACACAAATCGTTGGCGGCGTGACCCCGGGCAAGGGTGGGACTACGCACGAGGGCTGGCCGATTTTCAACACGGTGCGCGAGGCCACCGACAGGACGGGCGCCAACGCCACAGTCATTTTCGTGCCGCCACCGTTCGCGGCAGACGCCATCATGGAAGCGGCCGACGCGGAAATTGACCTGATCGTGTGCATCACCGAAGGCATTCCGACGCTTGACATGGTGAAGGCCTGGGAATTTCTGCAGGACCGGAAGTCGCGGCTGATCGGGCCGAATTGCCCGGGGATCATCTCGCCGGGAAAATGCAAAATCGGCATTATGCCCGCCTCGATTCATAAAGAAGGATCGATTGGGATCGTGTCTCGCTCGGGCACGCTGACCTACGAAGCGGTGCATCAGCTTACGCAGCGCGGCATTGGACAATCAACCGCCATCGGCATTGGCGGAGATCCAATTATCGGGACGAGTTTTATCGATGCGCTGGACTTGTTCAATCGCGATCCGGAGACCGAAGCGGTGATCATGATTGGCGAAATTGGCGGCAACGCTGAAGAGACCGCCGCGGAGTTTGTGAAGACTCACATGAAGAAGCCGGTGGTGGGCTTTATTGCGGGACAGACCGCGCCTCCGGGACGCCGGATGGGGCACGCGGGAGCGATTATCTCCGGCGGCAAGGGCACAGCCGCGGAGAAGATGAAAGCGCTGGAAGCGGCTGGAATTCGCGTGTCCAAATCGCCGGCGGCGATCGGGGAGACGCTGGCGGCTGCGCTGGGAGTCAACGTTTAGCTGCGAGTACCGCGTAGCGAGACGAAGCAGATTCGAGGCTGCGCTCGGAATGACAAACTTCGTTTAGATTTCGGATGGACCATCGCCTGAGGCCAAAGACCCAAGACCCAAGACCTAAATCCAAGGACCGACGACCGAACCTATGAAGACTCTGCAACGCACATTCACTATCGTTAAGCCTGACGCCGTCCGCAAGAATGCCGTGGGCGACATCATTGAGCAATTCGAGAAGAACGGCTTCCGCATCCTGGCCATGAAGATGCTGGAGATCTCGAAGCATCAGGCGGAGCAGTTCTACGCCGTGCACGCCGCACGGCCGTTCTTCAACACGCTCACCGACTTCATGTCGAGCGGGCCAATCGTGGTGCTGGCTCTGGAGAAGGAGAATGCCATCGCTGATCTGCGCAAACTGATGGGCGCCACCAACCCGGCCCAAGCCGAGGAGGGCACGATCCGCAAGAAGTGGGCGACCAACATCGAGCACAACGCAATTCACGGGTCGGACGCGGAAGATACGGCGCGGTTTGAGCTGAGCTTTTTCTTCGCGGGGTACGAATTGGCGAAGTAACGACGGAGTCGCTATCAGGAGTTCCTGTTATGCCAGTGGTTCAGGTCACAATGCTGCAAGGCCGTACTGCCGATCAGAAGCGGAAGATCGCGAAACGAATTACTGACGCGCTGGTGGAAGAAGCGGGAGCGCGGCGCGAAGCGATCGTCGTGGCTTTCAACGAGCTTTCGAAGGAAAGCTACGCTTCAGGCGGCGAGTTGATGATCGACAAGGGGAAGTAACGATTCCGCGCGCGCAGTTGGAACTGGTCAAACTGCGCGGGCGAGAGCGCCCGCGCCACACAACCTACCCTAGCGGTTCGAACAGATGGCCTTCCACGCGGTCGGCGACTTTGGGGAGATCTTTGCGGGCGTGCTGGAGGAAGTGCGGTGCCCCGCGGTGCGCCTCGAGCGCGGCATCGTCCTTGTATTGCTCGTAGATGAAGAAGCGGCGGGGCTCAGTCTTATGCCGATGCACCTGGTACATGGCACAGCCCGGTTCCTTGCGGGACTGCTCGGTCAACTTTTCAAAGAGTGCGGCAACTTCGACTTCGTGCCCAGCTTTTGCCATCCAGGTAACTGCCAACACCACCATCGTTTCGCTCCTTCCCGCCGGCAGGTCGGCCGGGGAGCAACATTCTAGGCTTTCTTCGATGCGGTCTTCAACTCCTTAACAAACTCATCCGCCAGGATGGTGTGGCCGCGGTCGGGACCGGTGGAAATCATGCCGACTTTGGCGCCAGCTTCCTTCTCCACGAACGCCAGGTATTCCCGCGCCAGTTTGGGCAACTTTTCGTAATCGGTAATGCCCTCCGTTGAGGTCTGCCAGCCCGGCAGTTTCTGGTAAACGCACTCGATTTTGTCGTAGCCGCTGGCCTGTGCGGGCACGTCGGACGTGGCCTTCCCGTTGATCTTGTAGCCGACGCAGACGGGAATTTCGGCGAGTTCATCGAGCACGTCCAGCTTGGTAACGACCAGCCAGGAAGTACCGTTGATCATGCCCGAGTAGCGCAGCAGAGGCAGGTCGAGCCATCCCGTGCGCCGGGGACGTCCGGTGACCGCGCCATATTCGTTGCCACGCTTGCGGAGGTTGGCTCCGGCCGCACCTTTGTCTTCGCTGGGGAATGGACCTTCGCCCACGCGGGTGCAGTATGCCTTGGTAATTCCAATAACCGAGTTGATGGCATTGGGGGCGACGCCGGTGCCGATGACCGCTCCGCCGGATGTTGCGCTGGAGGAGGTCACGAAGGGATAGGTCCCGTGGTCGATGTCGAGCATGGTGCCCTGCGCGCCTTCAAATAGGATGGATTCGCCATTCGTCAGAGCCTGGTTCAGCAGGACTGCTGTATCACAGACGAAAGGCGCAATCTTTTCGGCGGCCTGAGCGTATTCGGTATACATCTTGTCGGCATCGAGTGGTTCGGAGTTGAAGAGGGCGTGCGCAATCATGTTCTTCTCGCGCACGGCATTCTCAATGTGCTTCTTGAGGAGTTGCAGGTCCAGCAGATCGGCCACGCGTAGGCCACGTCGGCCCATTTTGTCCTCGTAGGCGGGGCCGATGCCCCGCGAGGTGGTGCCAATCTTGACTCGTCCCGGGGCATTCTCCGCCGCCAGTTCGATCATGCGATGGTAGGGCAGGATCACGTGGGCGCGGTTGGAAACGAAGAGGTAACCGTCTATCTTCACCCCAGTCTCCCGGAGGGCGTCGGCTTCTTTCAGAAATGCGAGGGGATCGAGTACCACGCCGTTGCCAATCACGCTGCGGCAACCGGGGCGCAGCACGCCGCAGGGCACGAGCTGGAGAATAAATTTCTTGCCGTTGATGATGACGGTGTGGCCGGCATTGTGCCCACCGGCATAACGGGCCACGACCGAGAAGTTTTCCGACAACACGTCGACGATCTTCCCTTTGCCTTCATCGCCCCACTGGGCGCCTACGATCACCGCAGTCTTGCCTTTTTTCAATTCCAGCTCCGTCAGGGAGATTTTGAGCAGGCAGATGTCTGCGCTGCGCCCGGGGTCGCACACTCCTCGCCCGCGGGAATGCCTGCAAAACGAAATTACTGGGATAAGAGCGGAGAAGACGTGTACGGATTATCTTATCGTGTCCATGCGGCGAATAGCAACGCTGCGGCCGGCTATCGATCGAGCCATCCGGCTATCGGCGTGATGGGCTCGATCCATCCTGGAGGCGTCATGCCGAGGCGCCATGCCGAGGTAAGGCGTGGTTCAGACGCGCGAGGGAACCTTACGTAGGAGATTCTGCGAGCGCGCTGCCGATCCGCGCCAGATCTTTCCCTCCGCCTGAAAAGCGGCTCCGGTCAGGATGACCACATGCTCGGATACGGTAAGATGAAAACCAGAGAAGACGATCCGTCGAGGAGGGTTCTGTGAAAAAGGTGTTCCACTTCGACGCTACGAGGGAAAAGTATCATTGCGACGCCGCGATTCTGTGGTGCTTCGACAACCGCTTTGAGCGGGGGTTCCGAAAGTTCCTGAAGCGAATCGGGGTGGTGAATTCCGATCCCATCAAGATCGCCGGCGGCGCCAAGTGCATGGCCTCTCCAGAACATGAAGGCGACCGCGAGTTCGTGCTGGAACAGATCCGCAAGTCCATGCGACTGCACGGCACAAGACGGGTGATCCTGATGCTGCATTCCGATTGCGGCGCATACGGTGGGCTAGCCGGAAGATTCGGTGGAGATGCGGTAGCAGAAGCCGCCCACCACGAACGCGAACTGCAGCGCGCGGCCGTCAACCTGAGGGCCGCGATCCCTGGCATTGAGGTGCAGGGATATTTTGTCGATTTCGATGGAATCTGGGACGCGGGAATCGGCGCGGCGGACGAAGCTCGAGTAGCCACGGTGGCCTGATGCCCAAGTTCGACAAACATATTTTCGTCTGTGGAAACCAGCGCCCGGCGGGCCATCCGCGCGGATGCTGTGATCCTCTCGCGGAGGCCCGACTGCAAAAACTATTCAAGCAGAAGCTGGCGGAGATCGGGCTGAAGGGCAGAGTGCGCGCCAACCAGTCGGGCTGCCTCGATCAATGCGAACACGGTCCGAACATTGTGGTCTACCCAGATGCGGTGTGGTATGGACACGTCACCGAGGCGGACGTCGATGAAATCATCCAGTCGCACATCCTCGGCGGGAAGCCGGTCGAGCGCCTCCGCCTTGCGGACTCCTGCCTGAACACGTCGACGTGCGAACATCGCAACCAAAAAGCGTAAGGTTGGGAACCGGACGAGGAGGCTGGTAGTCCCACAGGGCATGAGGGTGCTGGTAGGCGCGGCAGGAATCGAACCTGCAACCGTCGGATTAGAAATCCGATGCTCTATCCGTTTGAGCTACGCGCCCCTGATTCATACAACGACATTCGAATCAACAGCTTGAGAGTCAGCGGAGGACTTTGAACCAGCCTCTGCGATTGTCTCGGTGTCAGTTCTGGTGTCAGTTGCTCCCTTCTGCATGGCCTCAGTATCGCACAGCCTTTGTACTGCGGCGAACTGATGCTGGGGGGCCAGGAGGGCATACCTGACGGTCATCTGAATGGTCTTGTGGCCCATCAATTCCTGCACGGTGCGCAGATCGACGCCTGCCATGACCAACCGGCTGGCGAAGGTATGACGGAGACAGTGCCACGTAAAATCCGACAGCTTTGCGTCCTTCACTGCCGCTTCAAACCAGAACCGAGGGGAGTACAGACGAATTCCGCTGCGGTTCAAGAATACCTGAGGATTCCCATTCCTGAAGGCCTCGGCCGTCCTCAGCGCGGCGAGCGCAGCATTGTTCAATGGAATGTGCCGAGGGGCCCCGTTCTTGCTGCGCTGCACCGTTAGTTGCCTTCGCTCAAGATTCACACAGTCCCAAGTCAACCGGTACTGCTCACTCCTCCGCAGACCCGTGTTGAGCGCGAGGTCTAGCTCCGACTCATGATGCAGGTGGTCTCTCTGAACGACCCTCCTGAGCTCCTGCTCTTCATCCGGCGAGAGGAAGCGAATCCGGCCATTGTCTTCCTTGCGCTGCCGGACCAACCGAGCGGGATTCGATTGCACCTTGCCGTTCTGCATGGCGATGCGGTATGTGAGCGAAAGCAGAGCCCGATACCCTTGGCAGGGAGTATGCTATGAAGCCATCAGCATATTGTTGGAGGCGGAAATGACATCGGAATTCGTTGTCGAGCTGCCCACGAGAAGGAGTCGCCAATGAACCGCAGACGACTATTGTTTATTGCAACCGCAGCTCTGGCCGTCGGCAGTCTCGTCAGCCTGAAGGTCTATCGCATGCTGCGGGCGCAAAGTGGCCCGGTGAGAGTGTTTGTAGATGTCGTGGTGGCTGCCCGCGACATCCCGGTCGGCGCGAAGATTGTGGATCGTGATCTGATGGTTGTGCAGCTCCCGCCTGAGGATCTGGCGGCGGATGTCTTCCACGCTAAAGGTCGTGCGGTTGGCCGCGGGGTCGTGCTGCCCATCGGAAAAGGGGACCTAGTTCTGCCCTACAAACTAGCGGCAGAAGACGGGGGATCAGTCCTGTCGTCCATGATTCCGTCGGGGATGCGCGCCGTTACCGTCGACGTGAACGAGGTCACGGGTGTGGCCGGCTTTGCCGCACCAGGCAGTCGGGTCGACGTGTTGGCGACACTCAATCTCAGCGGCTCGAAAGAACCGCGCACTTTGACGATTTTGCAAAATATGAAGGTACTAGCAACGGATCAGAATCTTGATCATGGCACTGGCGGCCTGGCGCACGTGGTGACTCTACTTGTATTACCGGAAGACGCCGAAAAGCTGGCACTGGCTAGGCAGGAGGGTCACATCCAACTAATTCTGCGTAACCCAGTCGACATGACAGAAGAGACGCCGCGATCCGTTGGGAATAAGAATTTGTTCGGAGGCGGCATAGAAGCAACACCAAGAGTGACGCGAGGAAAACGCGCCGCGCAACCGCTGCCCGAGCTTCCCAAGTGTGATGAGATAGAAATTCTTAACGGATCCCAGAGAGAGACTATTAAGGTAAAATCCGAGATTCCGTGCAGAGCATAGGCCCAGTCCGCCGGAGGAGCTTCATGCTGCCGAGGAATTCAGATAGCGGGCACCGTTTCATCCCTTCCGACGTGACGCCGGAGACAGCGTCGCGTACACGGCGGCGAGACCCGGTATTGCCGAAGACCGCAGCAGATGCCATGCCCGAGCTTTCAGTCGTTATCGTTGCCAGCGACGATGAGCAGCGTAGGGTTCTGAAGGCGCTCGTGAATGGCATCGGCGTGGCCCGTACGGTGAATTCATTTGCTACTTATCCCGTGGCTGCGTCCGATCCCATTATGCACGGTGTGCGGACCGCTAACCCCGTTGTTACCCTTGTCGATATTCCTGCGGACAATCCGCCGTTGGCGCTGCGTGCCATTGAACTGCTGCATCAGGAGATGCCCGACGCCGCCATTTTCGCGATCGGCAATCTGAACAAACCTCAGGTCATCGTCGACGCCATGCGTGCTGGCGCCCGCGAATTCATCGGACGTCCCACAACAAGAGACGACCTTCTGGAGGCCTTCGGTCGCCTCACTACGTCCCAGCAGCGCCGTGTTCAAAAGAGAAGGGTCCCGCGCCTGCTCGCTGGCGAAATTCAATCGCTCAAGAAATTAGATCCAGCTCTCGATCTGCCTCCGCACAAGCGTGCCGTGCTCTCGCAGGGGTTGCAAAAGATCCAGGCTGCCCCAATTGAGGGCAAGGTATGGTGGATTGACGGCAAGCTATTCTGGGGGACAGGAGAGTCGGGCAAAGCTTACGACTCACTCAGCCACGCCAATGCTCGAGCGCCCAGCTGGAAGCTTCGC
>JBARBI010000067.1:0-5018 GCA_049792875.1 Candidatus Sulfotelmatobacter sp. | reverse complement strand
TGTCGTTAGCATGTCATCTGTCCGGTTCAGTTAGCACGTGATGTGTCCGCTGAAGGCGGCGTGAGGTAGAGGCATCCAAGAGGCCGGAGGCAGGATGCCAAAACACTCAGCGGTCGCCTGGGAGCGGGCGATGAAAGTACAAGAAGTGATATTGCGGGCGCTGGCGAAGAAGATCACCTGGTGGCAAGCGGCGGAGATTGTTGGGCTCTCGGACCGCAGCATGCGGCGTTGGCGGCAGCGTTACGAAGAGCACGGCTATGACGGACTGCTGGACCGGCGGTGGGGGAAGCCGAGCCCGAAATGCGTTCCCCTGGCGCAGGCGGAAGAAGTGCTGGGGTTATATCAGGAGAAGTATGCGGACCTGAACGTGCGGCACTTTCACGAGAAGCTGCGGGAAGCGCACGGGATCAAGTTGAGCTACACGTGGGTGAAGGGAGCGCTGCAAGGGGCGGGGCTGGTGAAGAAAGGGCGAAAGCGGGGCGTACATCGGAAGCGGCGAGCGCGCCGTCCGCTGCGGGGGATGCTGTTGCACCTGGACGGGAGCCGGCATCAGTGGTTTCAGGACGAGCGTTGGTATGACCTGATCGAGATCCTCGATGACGCCACCAGCGAGACCTACTACGCGCAGTTGGTGGAGGAAGAATCAACGCGGACGGTGATGGCGGGGTTGCGGGAAGTGATCGAACGGAAGGGGCGGTTCTGCGCACTTTACAGCGATCGGGCCAGCCACTTTTTTCACACCCCGGCGGCGGGTGGGCCGGTGAGCCGCGAACGCTTGAGCCAAGTGGGGAGAGCGCTGCAGGGGCTGGGGATTCAGATGATCGCGGCCTACTCGCCGCAAGCGCGGGGACGCAGCGAGTCCGTCGGCTGACGGATTTGGCACCTGGCAAGGGCGATTGCCGCAGGAACTGCGCCTGGCCGGAATCACCGGGGTGGAAGAAGCCAATCGGTTTCTGCGCGAGCATTACATCGGGGAGATGAACCGGAAATTCAGCGTGCCGGCCACCCAGTCAGGACACGCGTTTACACCGGTGTGGGGCCAGGACCTGGACCTCATCTTTTCGGTTCAGCACGAGCGCACCGTGGCTCAGGACAACACCGTGCGGTTGGCCGACCAGACCTGGCAGATCGAGCGCACGTCCTGGCGGGGCACGCTGGCCAGCTGCCGCGTCACCATCTGTGAACACTTGGATGGCCACGTCACGATTGCCCACGGACCCCACGTGGTGGGACGCTACACCGCGTCCGGGGAAGTCCTGGAGAGAGCGCAAAAAGCCCGCGCCCCACGCTGTGGAAATGACGCCCCGAGGAAAGCGCGGAAAACTCCCAAAACGAGTTTCCCGCCCTTCCCTCCGCGCTTGGAAATCCGGCACCCAACGCCGGATTCCCACATTCCCACCGCGACGACGGCGGCGGTAGCCCGCAAAATTGTGCAGGAGAAGAAAAACCAAAACCGGACAGATCACTTGCTATAAAAACCGGACAACTTGACAAGCTAAGAACACTAAGAATATTAGTCGTTGATGAACTGATGGTACCCTCACCATCGTGCCGCCCAGCGGCTTTCCCCAAATGTTATCCTGCTGAAGCCTTTCGAGTATGGCATAATGCGTCCCACCTTGGGATTCCAGTGACTGGCAAGGAGGGTTGCCATGAAACGCTGGGCGTTGGTCGTGGTCGCTCTTTACTTCCTGATTCTGGTTGCGATTACGTTTCCCCTTATTAAGGTGGCATTCCATCCACTCGATTCCTCAACATCTTCGCTCGCGACCATAGAGAATGGATTGTATTGGGTGATACTCGGAGTTTTCACTCTGGCGCAAGGCGTTATGCTGGTGGTGCCGGTCAATATCTCCATGCGGCGGCCCGAATCGCACCGGTCGATCCTGTGGCTGGTTCTCGCGGCGGGGCTGATGGTGGGAATCCTGGGATTGGGTGTAGTCCTATCAGTCAATGAATTCATTCGCCGGGAACATGCCGATGTCATGAACTTGGCCATTCCCTGGGGAGTTCTGTTAGGGCTGTGGACGCTGTGGACCGTCATGTTCTATAGTGCCGGCCGAAACCGCCCGGCGATGGATGTGATCACGCAGCAGTGCAGTTATCTCTTGAAAGGCAGCATTCTGGAATTGCTGGTGGCCGTGCCGACGCACATCGTGGCGCGGTCGCGGGATTACTGTTGTGCCGGAGTGTATACGTTTCTCGGAATCGCCTTCGGCGTGGCCGTTATGCTGTTTTCCTACGGGCCGGGGGTCTTTTTTCTATTCGCGTCCCGTTGGAGACGGTTGCATCCGCAAAAGGCCGAGGCCGCGAGCTGACTTGCCCCTGATGAATCTGCCAAGGCTACGGTCTCACTTACTACCAGGAGTGGCCGCTTCGAATCGGACGACGGTCCGCGTTTCCGAATCTTCCTGCTCTTTGTGCATCCAACGATTCTGACTCTTCAGAGGAATTGGATATCCCGCCACGCGCCATTCATCGTCTTCGCCGCCCGCCTCATTCATGAATCGCCGAACGTGGATTCGCGTGGCGTAAAAATCTCCGAAGGGAGTTGGGAGCACCTCGCGCATAATTTGAGCGTGGATTTCCATCCCTCTATTGCCCAGTACCGATCCTTCGGCGGGCGGAGCATCCTTCGCGAGCGGCAGCGTCTTTTCTTCGCTGGCGGTGCCGATTGAAACTTGGAAGACAGCATCTGTTTCTTTTTTCTGGGTCAACTTCCAGTGCTCGAAGCCGGTTTCAACCGTGGGCTTCTGGCCTTTGGGAAAAAGCTGGCGATGCTCCTTTTCAACTTGAACGTCGAAAGTGGTTCCTACAGGGAAATCGCTCCAGGTTGAACCCGGGACGTAAAAACGCGTCATCGTGCGTGTCACCGTCGTTGATACGAGTGTGCCCGAGGCGGACGAATGCACGTTCACGGATTTGAGCGGCTCGGGGAAGCCAAGCACCCGCCACTCTGAACCATGGCTTTCCCCCTCGAACATTTGCCGGGCGTAATCGATGCGCACGGCGTCGAAGAATCCTAGCAGGCTGATGAAAAATGCGACTTAACAAGCAAATTTCGCTTCAATCCCAACGGCGGAGCCATGATCGTGGCGCAGACCGTGTTGGGAGGGGCCGTTTTGTTGGCCGCCGGGCGCCCTGCGACGGGCCGGATTTTGATCCGGGGCCCCCGTGTCCGAGCGTTTCATGTTGTCGCTCCCAGCAGATTTCTCATGCGCACCAGATTGTAGGCCGCCGCCGCCCAGGTAAACATCCAGCCTACCCGTTCCAAGCCCCGATAGCGCGTCTTGCGCATCAGGGCTACGGTCTTGAACCAGCCAAAGATTTCTTCCACCCGCTTGCGTTTGGTCTGACTGACGGCGTAGCCCGCGTGTCGGGTGGTGCGTTGATCCAGCGCACTGCCCCCCGGCCGTCCGGTGTTTTGCGCCACATGAGGTGTGACCTTCAAGGCGCGCAGCGACGCCACCTGCTCGCGAGTGTCATAATTCTTGTCGCCTCCCAGGGTGAGGCGTCCGCGCTTCTGGTGCCGCTTTTCTCCGATCATCTCCAGCGACGCCTCGCGTTCCGCCGTTCCCGTCGCCCGGGTCAGCCGCGTCTGGACCACCAGGCCATGGCGATTCTCCATGAGCACGTGGCCGAGAAAAGCCAATTTCGCCTCCTGCCCTTTCGCCTTTTTATACAACCGGGCGTCGGGGTCGGTGGTGGACGCATGCGTGTCGTTGCTGCGCTTCTGGCCGCGAAAGTCCACGTCGGGATTCCCGGCATCGGAATCGGTGGGCGGTGGAGTGCCCGCCTTGGGCTGGAAACTCTTCTGTCCTGCCCATGCCTCGATCAGGGTGCCGTCCACGGTGAAGTGCTCGTCCGACAACCACCCTTGTCCTCGCGCCAACTGCCCGACTTCGGCGAAGAAGGCCCCCGCCACGTCGGCTTGCAGCAGACGCTCACGGTTCTTGGAGAACACGGTGCAGTCCCAAATCGCGTCGTCCATGTTCAACCCCACAAACCAGCGGAACAGCAGGTTGTAATCCAACTGCTCCATCAACAAACGCTCGCTGCGCACCGAATAGAGGCACTGCAACAGCAGGGCGCGCAGCAGTTTCTCGGGAGGAATCGACGGGCGTCCACCCTCGGCATACATGGCCTCGAAGCGCGGCGAAAGACGTTTCAGCACCGTATCCACCATCTGGCGAAGGGGCCGCAAGGGGTGATCGGCTGGAACCCGCTGCTCCGGCGAGAGATAACTGAACATCGTACCTTGCTGGAGATCGTTGCCGCGCATGAGGTATCCTCCTTTAGAATCCTTAATTTGGATTAAACCTCATCGAATATATCTAATAAAGAAGCAAATCTTGGTTTTTCATCACCCTGCTAGGATGGGAGCGGCCACGCAGCAACAAAAAACCACGCCCGCCGCATCGAGGCTTAAACTTAATCGAAGACCTTCGCGCCGGTGGTCCTACACCAAGGCGCGATTCCTAATGTTCTTCTTGCGCAGACGATCCGCGAGAACCTTCATCACCGAAAGCGCGAACAGCGGCGTTTCCTGCACCATATACTGAAACCGCTTTCGATCCACCGCCACCAGCCGGCAGTCCGTCTTGGCAACTGCCGAGGCGCTGCGGGGCTCATCGTCAATCAAGGCGAGCTCGCCCACGATCGAGCCTTCACCCGCCGTTTCGAGCAGGATGGGCCCGTCGAAAATTTCGACTTCCCCCGCGACGACGATATACATTTCCGTCCCCTGCTCACCCGCCTTAAAGACGGTTTGCCCGGTGGAGTAGGCCGTCGTCTCCTTGTCACGAAACAGATTGATAAACAAATTCGGCATAGTCCTCAGCCTTTCTCATGCTTGCGCAGCGGAAATCGTCTTATCCCTAGATTGCCGGAATTCTCGCACATCCCGCAGGGCGCCGGCAACAGACTCATGGCTTAATCGTCTGCAAGGCCGCCAACGCTTTCCCTCCAATTTCGGAAGGAAGCGGGATGTAACCGAGCGCCGACGCATACTGCTGGCC
>JBARBI010000066.1:0-4046 GCA_049792875.1 Candidatus Sulfotelmatobacter sp. | reverse complement strand
GACGAGCAACTTTGACGTAACGCGATGAGCTAAGGGTTGCCATCCGGAGACTATCCGGTTAACCCACTCCAGAACGGGACTTGATTGAAAATTCGCAGAGATGTCCTGTAGTGGATAGGTCCTGAGTTAACCTTAGCTGATTCATCCCCCTGCCACTCCAACCAGAGTCACGGGCAACCCTCCACGATGTACTACCCTGTTTCGAGGCAGGGCGACGGGCTCTGCCCGCTTGGACCGGAGGCGCCATTCGTTGACGGGCTGCCACTGCGTCCGTAAGATGAAACGACCGGAGGCAAGGCATCCTTTAGTGATTGGCCAGACCATTTCGCACTACCGCATCGTCGAGAAACTCGGGGGCGGCGGCATGGGCGTGGTCTATAAGGCTGAGGACACCGACCTTGGTCGCTTCGTCGCCCTGAAATTTCTGCCCGAAGATGTTGCAAGAGACCCACAGGCATTGGAACGTTTCCGCCGTGAAGCTCGTGCCGCTTCTGCACTCAACCATCCCAACATTTGCACTATTCACGAAATTGGGAAGAGTGGAGACCAGTTGTTCATTGCCATGGAGTTTCTTGATGGCATGACGCTGAAGCACCAGATCGGTGGGCGTCCGATGGAAACGGAAATGATTCTGTCGCTAGCGATCGAGATTGCCGACGCCCTCGATGCCGCACACGCGAAAGGGATCGTCCACCGAGACATCAAACCCGCAAACATTTTCGTCACCGAGCGCGGGCATGCCAAGATTCTCGACTTCGGGCTGGCAAAAGTCACACTCGCAAGCAGTTCTTCGAGCAGGATTGGGGCTCTTAACACACAGACTGTGGATGCGGAGCATCTGACCAGCCCGGGAGCGATGGTAGGGACAGTGGCCTACATGTCGCCAGAGCAAGCGCGAGCTAAAGAACTGGATGCCCGCACCGATCTGTTTTCGTTTGGTGCTGTTCTCTACGAGATGGCGACAGGGCAACTGCCCTTTTATGGCGAAAGCTCTGCGCTCATCTTCAAAGCAATACTCGATTCTGTTCCACCACCCCCGATTCGTTTCAATCGCGATCTGCCAGCGGAACTGGAACGGATCATCTACAAGGCTCTGGAGAAAGACAGAAACCTCCGCTATCAGCACGCCTCCGACATTCGCACCGACCTGCAACGGCTGAAGCGCGATACCGACACCGGGCGCTCAGTTGTACCTCCCGCCACGTCCTCGACTGATGTTGCTCAAGGGGGCGGGTCGTCGCCGATGACATCTGTAGGCACTGTCCCCGTGGCCAGCGGGAACGCGAGTTCCGACAGCCAAGTCGTCGTTGGGCTGTTGGCACGGCACAGGAAGGCTTTTTTGGGGGTAGCTGCGGCGGCCATACTGGTTTTGGCTGGCCTCAGCTACGGGGCGTACCGCTGGCTTTCGCCCTCAGGCTCCACTATCGATTCTCTTGCCGTGCTCCCCTTCACCAATGGGGGTGGAGATGCCAATTCCGACTATCTCAGCGACGGCATTACCGAATCGTTGATCGACAGCCTCGCCCATGTGCCCCAGCTCAAGGTGAAATCGCGCCACTCCGTCTTCCGTTACAAGGGGAAAGATGTTGATGTGCAAAAGGTAGGCAATGAGCTGGGCGTGTCGGCGCTGGTGAGCGGACGAGTGACGCCGCACGGGGACAACGTGGAAATAAGCGCCGAGCTTACCGCTGTTCGGGATAACACCGTAATCTGGGGGCAGCATTACAGCGGCAAGAGCACAGACATCATCTCGTTGCAGCAGCAGATTGCGGGCGACCTCGCGGACAAACTGCGCTCCCAACTCAGCAGTTCAGAAAAGCAGCAGGTCACCAAACAGGGCACCCAGAATCCAGAAGCCTACGAGTTGTATTTGAAGGGGCGTTACTCGTGGAACAAACGGACTCCTTCGGACCTTGCCGCCGCGATCTCCTATTTCAATCAAGCCATCGCGAAAGACCCCGGCTACGCTTTAGCGTATTCGGGTCTGGCCGATGCCTATCTCGTATTGCCGGACTATGGTGGCACTCCTGGCGAAGACTACCCGAAGGCGAATGCCGCCGCCCACAGGGCACTGGAGCTGGACGCGACCTTGGCCCATCCCCACGCCGTCCTAGGAGGCATCGAGATGCAGTACGACTGGGATGTTGCGGGAGGGGAGGCTGAGTTCAAGAAGGCTGTCGAAATCGACCCCAACGATGCCACGGCCCGTCAATGGTACGGGGAACGAATTGGTGCCATCGGCGGGAGGGGGCAGGATGCTCTTGCCGAAATCAATCGTGCTCACCAGCTCGATCCGCTGTCGCCGATCATCACCTACGAGGTCGGATCTATTCACATCGTGGAACGGCAGTATGACGAGGCCATTGTCGTCTGCAAGAAGTTGGCAAATGAGAACCCGACATTCGCCAAAGCGCACGATTGCCTAGCCTCCGCATATTGGGGGAAACGGATGTACCCGCAGGTAATCGAAGAACGGAGGATCTTTGGCGAACTTTCCGGTGACCAAAGCGAGAGCGAATTTGCTCTTGCAATGGAACAAGGATTTCGTTCCGCAGGCTGGAAGGGCGCTCTCACCCGAGGCATTGAGACCCTGCAAGCGCAACGCAAAACTGGCTACTCTTCTGCCTACACGATTGCTACGCTGTATGCCGACTTGGGAGACAAAGATCAGGCTTTCCAGTGGCTCAATAGCGCTTACCAGGAGCGCGATGCATCTCTAGCGGGGTTGAAAACTGACTTCGCACTCGATCCCCTGCACTCTGACCCACGTTTTGCAGAGTTGGTGCGGAAGGTGGGGCTGCAACCGTAAAGAAAGCCGCCTACAAAGACTTCCTCACGCTCTGGAAAGACGCCGACCCTAACATCCCCATCCTCAAGCATGCGGTTACTTCGATTCTTCGTAGCGTGTTCACCACTGGCGGCCCAGGGATGTGCTCCCGCAGGCCGGCGCACTCGTGTGCCCGCCGCCTCGCCACCGTCTCTCCGGCCACTTTCCGCATACGCTCTGGCTCATCTTCAACACCATTCCGACAATCCTGGCGGCGTTCCCGCCACGTTTCGCTGTTCTTCCCAAGCCCCGTTCAGATCCACGTTGTCGTTCAAATCCCATAGCGCACCGCGTCCGCCGCAAACGCCAGCGGCTTCCTCCTAGTCTCCTTGTCGAAAACGCCTCGGATCGAAATCCCGCTCGCCCACAGAGTCTGCCCCGAGGCGTTTCCGATCAAGGCTAGCGACTACTCGGGACTGGCACTCCCGCCCGGACCTATAGGTCTATCGCACCCAGTCGAGGCGTACAATTCGCGAGGCGCTGCAGGAGGACCGATGAGGAACAAGCTGATCGGAGTGATGTGCTTGGCCTATACGGCAGCTGCAGCCGCTGGGGAATGCCTCTCTTACAATGTCGGCGGTGTCACGATGTTTTCGAGCGTACGAACCCGTGCACTCCGAGAAGAGCGCCATTTCGCTCTCGTTGAAAAGTTTGCGCGGGTCCCCGGACTACTTCCTGTAGGCGTTCCACATGTCGTCAATAAACGTGGATTGCGGGAATTCTCCCTGCAGCCAGTATTGGGTCTGGCCCTGACGCTCCCAGTTTGCACTGTAGTCAAAGCCAGTTTGCGCCTTGATGTCGGCGACTGCTTGGGTGTCGTCCTCGTACATCCAGCGATCAACGTAGTCGAAGAAGGCAGGATGGTTCCAGACGCTTTCCGCCTGCATGATATGCATGGCGAGCGCTTCACCTACCCATGAGACCGAGGTGCAGCAGCGTCGATAGGCCTCGCCGAGTTGTTCGTCGCCGTTCAGCAACGGCCAGCTCACAGGCTGCAGTTGCTCATAGGGTCCGTACAGGCCTGGGCTGACGGGTGTGCCTCCAGGGTCGACTCCGTAGTGGCCGCCGTAAATCACCGAGGCGCCTTGCCAGGCTTGCTGGTAGCCCCCGGGAATCTGGTTCACGTTGACGGTTTGCATGTCCTCGCCAAACTGATTGGGATAGGCTGCGGACACGTTTTTCATGCCACGATTGTTCAACAGGATTCCGGCGAAAATAA
>JBARBI010000065.1:0-32353 GCA_049792875.1 Candidatus Sulfotelmatobacter sp. | reverse complement strand
CTGCTGCAGGAACTCGTTCTGCGTGCGCCCGTCTACCAGCTGAATTCGATTAATCCCTTCCGCCTCGAAGGCCAGAAGACGCTCGCGCTCGAATTGCTCGAACAACTCGACTGGCAGTCGCCCGATCACATCATCGTTCCCGGAGGTAACCTCGGCAACAGTTCCGCGATCGGTAAGGCCTTGCTTGAAATGCGCGACCTCGGGCTGATTTCGCACCTGCCCAAACTATCCGTTATTCAAGCGGAAGGCGCCAACGCGCTGGTGCGTACACTGCGCGAAGCCGCCGGCAAACACCTGATCAGCGTGCAGGCCGAAACTCGCGCCACCGCCATCCGCATCGGCAACCCCGCCTCGTGGAAAAAAGCGGCTCACGTTCTCGAGGCCACCGGCGGCGCCTGCGAACAGGTGACCGAAGTTGAAATCGCTCAGGCCAAGGCGGAGATCGGCGCGGAGGGGATCGGCTGCGAGCCGGCATCCGCGGTCACGCTCGCCGGCTTGAAGAAGCTGGTGAAACAAGGATTCGTAAAGCCGGAAGAAAGCGTGGTGTTGGTATTGACCGGAAACCTGCTGAAGGACCCGGACTTCACCATGGAATTTCATAGTGGCGAGTTATTCAAAGAGAGTGATCGAGGGGCAAGTGCTGAACTGACGAAATTGCGCCGGCCGCCTGTGGTTCTGGACGCTACGCTGGATGCAGTGATGCGCAGGCTGGAGCAATCCGACAAGTCGTGACCCGATTCCGGTAGAGCCGCCGTCGCGGCGGCTGTCATGGCAGTGTTCCGCCGCCACTGCGAGGGCGAGACGCACTCCCGACAGCCGGGCAAGATGCCGGAATTAGGACTGCGGCGACTTAACTCTGAGATATTGAAATGCGGGCCCAAACCCCAACCCCGAAACGCTCTCCCATCCGCTTGGCCCTTCCCGCCACGTCCGCCAACTTGGGTCCGGCCTTCGACGCCGCCGCGCTCGCTATGGACTTCTACATCGAGCTCAACGCCCGCGTAGCTGAGGAATTCTCCATCAAAGCAACCGGCCGCGACCGCGAAATCTGTAGCCGACTCGACCATCACCTCATCCTGACCACCTATCGGGAGGTCCTGGAAGGAGCGGGTCAGTCGATCACCCCGTTGTCCCTCCGCATCGCGAACGACATCCCGATCGGCAAAGGTTGTGGTTCCTCGGCCGCCGCCCGCCTGGCAGGCATCGCGCTCGCTGTCCACTTCGGCCGCCTGCGCTGGACCGATGCGCAGATCGTCGGCGAAGCTTCCTGCCGCGAGCACCACCCCGACAACGCCTCCGCCTGCTGGATGGGCGGGCTGACCGTAGCGCGCATGTCCAGGTTGGCCGACGGCGCCGCCGAGGCCCAGGTGGCCTGCGTTCGCCCGAAAGGGAAGTGGCCGCTGTTGCTGGCAGTCCCCCCGCAAAGCCTTTCAACCGAGGAAGCCCGTGGGGTACTCCCGGCACAGTATTCGCGCGCCGATGCAGTCGCCAACGTACAGAACTCGATGCTCCTGTTGGCGGCCTTTACTCAAGGACGCCCCGACCTGCTCGCCGCCGCCCTCGAAGACCGCATCCACCAGCCCTATCGCGCGGCTCTGTGTCCCTTGCTGCCGTGCCTGCAGGAATTAAAGGGAAAGGACGGCATTCTCGGCGCGGCGCTCAGCGGCGCTGGCCCCTCGGTGCTGGTCTTCCTCGATCCGCGCGCCGCGCTGCAAAAAACGCGCTCGCTGGTTGCTGCTCATCTCTCGCGAAATCGCCTCGCCGCCGAGCTACTTCCTACCTCGATCACCCTGCGAGGGGCACGTTCTTCGTTCGCGAAATCCTGACAGGACACCCTAATAGATAACACCCTAGCCCGAATGTGCCATTTACGGTCTGCATCGGGCCCCGTTACCTTGGATATTCCCCCCTTGCGAAACTAATTCTATGGGCGCAGTGTTCCAATCATCGGTGCGATCGGCGGCTGCCGCCGGGTTGCTACGCGGCAGTCGTTCCAGTGCGCAGGGGTATGCAGAAATGAAGGTCAGAGTGCCGCGACTTAAGACGAGTGAGAATTCCCGGTCAGGCAATGAACGGGTGTGGGTGGAAATTTATAGCTTCCTGAAGGCCCTCGATTCCTATCCAGACCGTTTTGCGAAGGACCCTGGCATCACGTTCGATGAGCACCGCCGCAGCGTGTTGGCGCTTGCCCATGCCCAGCCGCGTCGCCGTGCCCAACTTCAGACGCCTCAGGGCTAAAGGACTCTTGGAAAAGGAAGGTGGTTCGCAGTGCAGCCAGCGCTGCGCCACCCGAAAATCGGGCGTTTCTGCAAGCCGCTAAGCCAACACTGCACAAAGGCAATATTCGCAGCGCCGAGGCACTGCGGCGGGCAAAATCAAGCGCGAGATCGAGTGTTTCTCTAGCCTGCCAAGAGGAGCGGCTGACAAAACTACCGGCTGGCTGGCGGCACAATCGCGTTCATGCGCAGATATTCCACCATCTGGCCGTAGTGGTCGAACCCATGCGAGGCCACCACGGTGGCCAGTCCCAGTCGCGACACCGAGCCTTCCCCGAACGGGCTCTTCACGGTTTCTACAATATTCTTCTCGTTGATGGTCCCGATCGCCTTATGCACGTACTCGAATGATTCTTTCAGGAACTTCAGGATGTCTGCCTTGCTCGTGATCGACGGCGGTCCCGATTCCTCCCCGATGTCCACGGGTGGCTTCTGTTCCAACAGCGCGGCTCCGAGCTCGTAATTCACGGCCGCGACGTGCTTGATCTGCTGGGCAAAGGTGCGCACGCCCTTGAACTCGCCGTTGGTGGGCGCGAATCCAAACTTATCCTCGGGCATAGCCTCCGCGGCCGGAATGAACTCCTGCTCGAGATTGCTGACGGTGCGATTCAATACCATCGTGACGGTACGGCGTTCTTCCACTGGCTTGGCGCCTTGCCCGACGGCCGCAATCGTCAGCAACAGCAAACTGCACACGATCAGTCCCACTCTGTTCGCCATGATTTCTCCTTGGTCCCCTTAGTCCCTTACTACAGACGGCGCCATTTTCAACTCTGCCGCCGTCAAGCGATGCCGCAGGATACTTGTCAGCCCTACCACCATCGCCAGTGCCGACCATGCCAGAGCCGCCGGAACGCCCTCCCGCGCTGCCAAGGCTCCCCAAACCGCGCTGCCCAAGGCCATCCCGCCCTGCAGCACCAGCAAATACATGGAAAGCGCCCGCGCTCTCATCCAGGCCGGGCACATGGTCTGCGCCACGACGTTGAAGCAGGCCAGGATGCCAATCCACGCCGCTCCTGCGGTAAACAATACCAGACACAGCCATTCAAAGACATGGACCTGTCCGGCCAGCAATGTCATCAGGGCGAACACAACGGTCGCACCAGCCACCAGTCCGTCCACCGAGTAGCGCAGGCGCAACCGTGGCAATAAAGCTGCTCCGCTCAATGCGCCCAGCCCGAAACATGTCAGCAGGAACCCATATCCCTGCGCCCCATGCGGCTGGCAGATCACCGGGAGCAGGGCGAGCAGGGAAGTTGCTCCTACGCTGAACGCGCCGGTGCGAATCAGCACCGAGCGAACCTGCGGTGCACCCCGTACGTAGCGAAAGCCCTCGACAATCGCATCCCGGACCCGTTGCCTGGGCAACGGCTCATAAGCGGTCTGCTTCCATTTGCACAAGAAGTAGATGACGCCAAAGAACGATGCCGCATTCAGCAAGAACGACCACCCCGATCCCGCGGCCGCCACCACCATGCCGCCCAGCGCCGGACCGACCGCACGTGCCACGTTGAATCCCGCGGAATTCAGCGCGACTGCCGATGCATGCCGCGCCGGTGAAACCACGTCTGGCGTAATTGCCTGCCAGGCCGGGTCGTTCATCACCGCGCCCAGCCCCAGCAAAAACGTGAACAGCAGCAACCCCCACGGATTCACAGCATGCAGAAGGGTGAGGACACCCAGCGCTGCCGATGCGATCACCATCCATCCTTGCGTGAACAGCAGGAGGCGCCGGCGGTCGACCATGTCGGCCAAAGCTCCCGCCGGCAGCACCACCAGAAAGACGGGAACCGCGGCCGCCGCCTGCACCAGGCTGACCATCAAGGGCGAGGTTGTGAGCTGCGTCATCAACCAGCCCGCACCCACGTTCTGCATCCAGGTACCGGTATAAGAAACAACTGCGGCGATCCATAGGGAGCGAAACAACGGCTCGCCCAGCGGAGCCCAGGCCGCGTCCGCACGCCGAATCTCCGAACCATGAACCGGAACTGAAATGTGTTCAGCCAATCTGAAAAACCTTCGTGTACCTTCGGTGTCCTTGGCGGTTCAGGGCTTTGCCCTTAGCCCAGCTGCAAACGGCCACTGGGAATCCTTCCAGGCGCGGATCAAGTAAATCATTACACCCGTCAGCAGAATGACCGCGGCGTACCGCATCTCCTTTTGCCAGTTCTCCCGATTAAACAATATGAAGAGAAACCCAGCCGATGCCAGTAACGCCGGTAACGGATACAGCCACATCCGGAAGGGCCGTCGCATCTCCGGCCGCGTGAACCTGAGCACAATCACTCCCACCGCCTGCACCAGAAACTGCAATATGAGCCGGATCACCACCAGCGCAGCGATCGCATCCTTCAATCGCAGAAAACAGAATGCCGCCGCCACTATCCCGAGGGCCAGCAGGGAAACATGCGGGAAACGGTGCACCGGATGCACTTTCGCGAATGCTTTGAAGTAATTGCCATCCTTCGCCGCCGCATAGGGAACCCGTGAATACCCCAGCATCAGCGAAAAGACCGATGCAAACGCGGTCACGATCACCAGGCCCGTCACCAGGCGCGCTGCCCAAGCGCCATACACCCTCTGCATGAACAAGGAGACAACATACAAGCCAGTATTGTTCTGTCCTGCTTGCAGCATTTCCCGCCAGGGCACCACGGCGAGAACGCACACGTTCATCATGAGATATAGACAGGCCACCAGCAGAATGGAAAGCAGCAGAGCCCGCGGAATATTCTTTTCCGGGTCTTTGATCTCGTCGCCCAGAAAGCTGACGTTGTAGTATCCCCAGTAGTCGTAGGTCGCGATGAGCATGGCTCCGCCCAGCCCCGTCAGAAAGTGGCGGGAAATCGTGAATGCGCCCGGAGGAAAGTCAAAAGCCCGTGCGGCGTTGAAGTGCGTCAGTCCGGCAAAGATGATCCAGCCTATCGTCCCCATCACGCCAAACCACAATACTTTCGAGAGCCGCCCGATGGCCGTGATGTTCCGGTAAAGCAACAGCACCGTAAAGAAGCAAATCAATACCGCAACGGCAGTTCCCGGAGTGACGATCCAGTTGGCCTGAAGAGTTCCCGCCCACGGGATATGCAGTGCCGCTTCATGATGCGCGTACACCGTATCCAGTTCCGGCCAGTAGTAGGCAGCATATCCCGCCAGTCCGATGCACCCGGTCGCAATCGAAAGGGGCGCTGAAAACGACACCTGCCAGATAAACAGGAACGAAATCAGCCGGCCCCACTTCTGCGGCCCATACATCTCGCGCAAATAGCGATATGAACCGCCCGACGCTGGCAGCGCCGCACCCAACTCGGCCGACACCAGCCCGTCACATACGGCCAGCAGCGCTCCCGCGATCCACCCCAGCAGCGCCTGCGGCCCGCCCATGGCGCTCACCACCAGGGGCATGGTGATGAACGGTCCCACGCCGATCATGTCGATCATGTTCAGCGCCGTCGCACTCCCCAGCCCCATCCCGCGGATGAGAGTGGGAGAACTGGCTTCGGGTTGCGATGAAGAGTCCATTTCGTAGAGACGTCGATGGCAACGTCTTCTGACCGCAAAGAAGAAAGACGTAACAAGCTACGTCTCTACGGCTAGTTGTCGCTTTTCGCGCTTAGAAGATTAACGTACAGCCGCACCGCTCCGGGCACGCCCGCGGGCAACTGCCGAAAGAACGCATACCCTGTGTAGATATAAACCCCTTTGCCATACTGCGCCCGCAGCAGGCCGCCCTTTTGCGCATCTTCCTTTGGGTCATGGCACGACAACAGAGGCGTGAAATGCTCATCCCACTTGTCCATGAAGTACAATCCGCGCTCCTGCACCCAGCCATCGAAGTCCCGCGCGGTGATCGTATTCGGAGAATGAAAGATGGAATCGCCCGGTGCCAGAATCTCCACCGGAGCCTCCTCCACCGAAACTCTCGCCCGGCTCAGTTCCGCAGGGTAAGGAGTGAATTTTCCGCTATTGAATTCTGCCGTGCCCGTGTTGTACTGCACCACCAGCGTCCCGCCGGCGGAAACGAAATCGAGCAGCTTCTTGTTATTCGCGACAACGTCTTTCTGTGTGTCGTAGGCCCGAATTCCCAGCACAATCGTTCGATACTGGCTGAGATCCTCGGTCGCGATCTTTTCCGAAGGGATCAACGTGACGTCCATTCCCACCTGCTTCAGTACGGTTGGGATGTCATCGCCCGCGCCCAGGATGTAGCCAACCTTCAGATCATGCGGCGCCTGCACATCCACGATGCTCACCCGCTGGCGGGCCGGCTGGTAGTAATAAAAGCTGCCCAGATCTTCCCGCGTGACCAGTGTGTATCCCTCGCTGTATTTTTCGCCTTCCGATTCCAGCACCGCTCGCACGATCGCCCGGCCCTCCTGCAAACCGCTGGTAAAGATCTTGAACTGGAAGTCCTGCTTCTCCCCGCGCTTTTTCAACGCCACGGCAAACTGTTCCGGCTCTGAACGCCAGCCTGGCGGCAACTCCAGTCGCAATACTCCGCGCACATCACGCGACAAATTGCTGGTCACGCCGACCGCCACGGTTGAGGTCGAGCCGTTGTGCGTCGAAATGACCTGGGTCCCGGGTTCCAGCATTACAGAAAACGCAGGAACCACCGCCAGCGGACGTGCCCGCTGCTTCCCGGCATCGTCCAGGAACGGTGTCACCACCACTCGGGTAATCCCATTCTTCGTGGGCGCGCTCCCCGTCCCACTTACCGAATACTCCACCCGGGCTCGAAGCGCCGGAGGCGGGAAGGGAAGCGTCGCATATTTCTCGTCATCAATGTGATTCAGCGCCTCGGTCTCGGGATCATCCCGATGCCAGTAGGGCCGCGTGAACGTCGTGTCCTTGGGCACGCGAAGGCGGAAATCCGCATGCAGATCGTCTCCCGCCTTGACGGTCTCAGGTCTGGTCTTCCCGTTGATAGTGTTCCATCCCGCGGGAACCTCCAGCTTGATGTGATCAATCAGCAGCGGCAGTTTCGATCCGTTGTGAAGCGTCACCGCCACCACAAATTCTTGCCCCGGCGAGACAGTGGTCGGTGCATCCGCCTCTCTCAGCACGGGAACATCGCGGCCCCCGCCGGAAGACACATCCGCCGTGAGGCTCACACCCAACGCCAGGTTCAGCGCCCTCTCGGCCTGTTGCTGCTTCTCCGCAATCCGGGTTAGCAAATCGAGCGCGGAGGCCGCAGTTAAAGTGCTCCCGCGTACTTCGCTACTCACTCGATTCAGCCCGGCCACAACTTTCATCAGGGGCGCCGCCGCGGTGGATGGGTCGTTCCCCTTCGCATCCTCCGTCGCCTCGGCAACCCTCTTCGCAATCTCAGTCAGTTCCCCCCTCAGCTGCGGAACTTTCGTCTCTTCCGCTCCCAGTTGCGCCGCCAGTCCCGGCCACGTCGTGTCGATCCCATCAAAGAAACCCTTCTCGTGCCCATCCTTTCCCTTGGTTGAGGGAACTACCGAATCCACCAGCCGGTAGAACGTGAACCGGTCCCCTGGATCAATGGTCCAGTTCGCCGCACCCTGGGACATCTGGTGCCGCAACCCCTGCATCGCAAACTGCACGTACCCCATCCCCAGTTCGGCGTCGCGCACGCCCGTATTCAACTTCAAAGTCCAATCCGCGTCCGGACAAGTCATCGCCCCGAACCCGCAAACATTTCCGATGTACAACTTCTTCGCTTGCCAGGGCTCGAGACCCGCAGCAATCTGCTCCGGGAACCGGTTCGGATCGGCGGCCGCCCGGAACCCTTCTTGCGCCAGAATGCTCGACGCCTGGTGGTTCCCGTGCCCATCCCGGTCGGTCCCCGAAAACCGCGGCGCCAGCACATCCGGACGGAAGGTCCGAATCACGCGCACTATGTCTGCGAGCGCCACATCGTGCCCGCCCCACTTCGCAAAGGTCTCATCGGCGCTCTTCGAAAATCCAAAATCGGCGACCCGCGAGAACCGTTCCTGTACTCCGTAATATTGATCCGACGCCAGCAATTCCTCTGCCCGTAGCACGCCCAGCACATCCGACAGATTGCTCCCAATCTTATTCTGGCCACCCTCGCCGCGATTCATGGTCATCAGCAGCGTGCTCACGCCTCTCCCGCGCGACTCCAGCGTCAGCATCCCACCATCCTCATCGTCGGGATGCGCCACCACCTGCATCAACCGCGCCGTAGTTCCCAGTCGCAACAGTTCCAACCGCAATCCGGCCACGCCTTCATCCTGCGGTAGTTCCGCGGGAACGCCCTGATAGAGCAACCCGGGAGGATGCGCCACAACTTCCAGTTTCGAAGCTGGAAAAGTGGAGGGAGAACTCGCGGCGGATTTTGTCGCTCGAGCGACTGGTTTGTCCGCAACCGGACCCTGGCCGGTCGAGACGAGCGAAAAAATCGCCACGAGGGACAAAAGCTTCGCGCCGAAAACATGTATGGGTTGAGGAAGAAAGGAAGCGCGGCGCTGACCGGGCCGCAGCAGGCTAGGGGTTCCGGAATGTCTCACGCTACAAGGATGGGGCCTACCCCTGCTTTGACGCAAATTCTTTCCGTACAAACGTAGCGCCGGAGTCTCGCCGGCTGTCGCTGGGGCGTTCTGGCGACGCTTGGGGAGGAGGCGATCGATTCATGTTCGGCGGTCGAAAATCCCCACTTTTGCCGCAAAGGACGCGGCAAAAATGGGGCACCCGAGCCTTCGAGGGGGTTCGTCGTTTTCGATGGGGGCTCAGACGGCGGCATCCCTACACATCACACAACTCTACCGCTTTGCGCAGGGACACCAGGGGATCGCCCGTCGGCACAAATTCATGCGCGACATAACCGCGGAAACCCGCATCGGCGATGGCCCGCATTACCGCGTCCCATTGCACCTCCTGCGTCCCATCCAGCTCATGCCGCCCGGGGACTCCGCCCGTGTGAAAATGCCCAATCCATTGCAGGTTCTGCCGGATCGTATCGATCAGATCGCCCTCCATGATCTGCATGTGGTAGATGTCATACAGCAGCTTCACATTCGGCGAGTTCACTTCCTGCAGCACGCGCACTCCCCAGACTGTGCGGTCGCACATGTAATCGTGATGGTCGTGCTTACTGTTGAGCAATTCCAGGCAGATCGTCACGCCGTGATCTTCCGCAATCTTCTTGACGCGATTCAGTCCCGCAATCGTATGGCGCGCACCTTCCTCATCGGACATGCCGGCCCGGTTTCCAGAGAAGGTAATGACGTTGGGAACTCCGGCCTTGGCCGCAAGTGGAATATTCGTACGAAAGGCCTGCTCAATCGCCGAATGGTTTTCCACCCGGTTCAGGGCGTTTTTGATCTCTCCCCCACCGGCATATCCCATCGTGCACACCAGTCCATAGCGGCGCGGGACTTCATACTCCTGCGGCTCAAGCAGATCGACTCCGAGCAACCCGATTTTTGCTGCGTACTCCGTCAACTGATCAAGCGGAGTGTGAGGGTAACACCACTGACAGACAGACTGATGAATGCGACCTTTGCGCGGCGCGGCATCAACACTTGACGCAAGCGTCGGAACCACCGTGGCGGCCGCACTCATAACGGAAGATTTCAGGAGCGCTCGCCGCGTAAACTTCGGCATGGAGTAGAGAACAGTTCTTCTCAGACTGGGAACTGGAAACCGAGACCTGCCTTACTGTCGCCCTTCCTTCAGCACCGCCTGGCAGTTACTCGAAGCGGTCAGCACTTCATTAAACGCCGTGTCCTTGCGCAGGTCTTTGAGCAGGGGATCATCCAACAGGGCCGTATACGCGCAATAATTCTGCTGCACCGCGGCTTTCAGCAGGCGCAGGGCCGGTTCGTTCTGCCCGCAAGCCGCCATCAGAGCCCCCACTTGATACCACCTCTCGGCGTCCGGCTCCATCATCACTGACGATTCGGTCTCGCGCACAGTCTTCGCCAGGTCGGCCGGACGCTGCGCTGCCGTGCACGCCTCCATCAACCCGCGGTGATACATCGAGGCCTTCCCCATATACCTGGCGGCGGTTCGCGCCTCGCCCAAATTGCCCTCCGCCAGGAACACATACGGAGTGATCCATGCGGCCCACTCGGAGCCAGCATCCAGATGCACGAAGTCCATCGCCCGGTCGGTCTTACCCATCTCGAGGAACGACATGGCGCACGAACGAAACGTGTAATTTCCCGGATCGAGTTGCCGGGCCGTGTTGCATTCCTGCGTCGATTGCTCCAGCATCCCGGCATAGCGCAACACGTAACTGAGCGCGAAGTGAGCGTCGGCGCTCTGCGGACGCCGCCGCACCAGGTCCGTCGCCGCATCGTAGGCGCGCCCCAGTTCGCCCCGTTCGACCCGGGCTGTGATGAGGTTGCTTGCCGCCATCACCCGATTCGGGTCCAGCGTCAATGCCCGTTCATACGCTGCGTTCGACCTTTGGAACATGTCCTCGCCGCCGCCGCCATAAGTCGAGTCCCAGTAACGTCTCTGCCCCAGAGCTTCCCAAGCCGGCGCATAGTTTGGATCGATCCCCACCGCCCATTCCAGCATTTTGATCGCTTCCTTGTTCGGAGTCGGATCGTGCGGCACTGCTACGCTGCGCAAATAGAAGTCGTAGGCCTGCTGGTTCTTGGGTCGCGAGGCCGCCGCCTCGGCTTCGCCGGACGCGCCTCCCAGAATCGGCAACAACCCATGCTGCACTTGCGTCGTCAGTTGCTCCTGCAGGCCGATCATATCTTCGGCCTTCGCGGTGACCGTGGCCTGCCATAGCAGGCGTTCGGTCGGCACGTCGATCGCCTCCAGCGTTACCGTCAACTGATCTCCCTGCTTCATAAAGTGCCCTTGCAGCAGCTTTCCCACCCGCAGTTCCTGGCCCACTTTCTTCGGATCGATATCCAGCGCCACATACCTGCGCGTGACCGACGAAGGCCGCACTTCGAGCGACCGGGAATAGGTCAGCACGCTCGAAAGTTCATCCGCAAGGGCGAACCGCAAATAGTCAATGTTGAAATCCCCATTCATGTTCTGCAAGGGCAGCACCGCGATCGCATTCTGCTGCTCGGCATTCGCCACCTCGCGGTGCTTGTACCACCAGGCTCCCACCGACGCCAGCACCGCCAGTAGCAGACCAGCCGTGCCCAGCAGCAGGTAGGTCTGCAGCCGCGAATTCCTGCCAAACGTGCGCGACGCCGCCCGGATCATCGTCGCCGTATTGCTTCCACTCTTGACCGTCCCGGACTCGGTCTCACGCTTCAGCAGCGAAAGATCGGATCGCATCTCCGCCGCGCTCTGGTAGCGGTGGTTGCGGTCCTTTTCCATCGCCTTGCCGATGATCCCTTCCAACTCGATGGGAATCTTCGGATTTAAACTGCGCGGCGGTACCGGCTTCTGGTGCAGCACCGCATCCAGCGTGACCAGAGAGTTGGCCCCGGTAAACGGCTTCTTCCCCGTGGCCATTTCATACATGACCACGCCAAACGAAAACAGATCGGTGCGGGCGTCGATGGTCTCGCTGCGGGCCTGCTCCGGCGACATATATACGGCTGTCCCCGGAATCACACCCACGGCCGTCAGCGAATTGTCCGCGCCGGCATCGTCGTCGGTCCCGAGGTTGTGTACGAGTTTCGCCAGGCCGAAGTCGAGCACTTTCACCTGTCCGCTCGGGGTGAGAAAGATGTTGGCGGGCTTGATGTCGCGGTGCACGATCCCCTTGGCGTGCGACGCCACCAGCGCGTCCGCCACCTGCACGCCCACGTCCAGTACTTCCTCCACCGCCATCGCGTGCCCGGCGATGTGCTGCTTCAGGCTCTCCCCGTCGAGCTTCTCCATGACGATGAAGGGATGCCCGTTATTATCTTCAATGCCGTGGATGGTGCAGATGTTAGGGTGATTCAACTGCGACGCGGCTCGCGCCTCGCGGGTGAACCGCTCCAGCGATTTGGGGTCGCCGGCCAGATTTTCTGGGATAAACTTGAGGGCGACATGCCGTCCCAGCTTCAGGTCCTCGGCCTCATAGACTACGCCCATACCACCGCCCCCAAGTTTTCCTAGGATGCGGTAATGGGATACCTGCTGGCCGATCATGAAATCGTGCGACCCTACTCGGCGGTAATGTTAGGCCCCCGGCCCAATCCGGTCAACTCCCTTATTCTCCAAGGCCGACAAGGCGCCGTCGGCGCGGCCCAAAGTTGCCGCCCTCGTGATTCCGTCTTTGGAACCCCGTACTCTTGAATCCCAAACTTGCTCTAACCTACGTCTTTTAGTGAGATGCCCTCTAACCCCAACGCGGTTTTCGCAATATGATGAGATAGAACGAAACTGCCCAATGCCGATTGGTGCAGTTGGAGGTTTGAGTTCATGAACGCCGTTCCCAAGACCCCCAACCCCTGGCCCGCGAATCCAGCCGACCAGCACGATGCGATCCGCCGCCGTGCGGAAGAAATTTACATTCGCAACGGAAGAATCCCCGGCCGCGACCTGGAAAACTGGGCCCAAGCCGAACAAGAAATCCTGCGCGAATCCGCCGCCACTCCCGCTCACCGCACCGCCATCGTGGTCAGAGTCAATGGCGCGGAGTATGTCGGCGAGTACAGTGCCGCATCCTCCGACGGCTACCTCCCGGGAGAGTTCGGCTCAAGCGCCACCGTCCCCGTGCGCTTCCACGGCGACAAGATGTTCATCAAACGCCCTAACGGCAAGATCCTCGAGACCACCATCATCAAGAGGCCCGACGAAAAGAAGAACGGATAGGATTCGATCGTCGATTGGCGGCAGAACGTCCCTCCAGCCTGGCCAGTTGATATATTGCAAACATGCTGAACCTGCTCGCTCCGAAAAGGCCACTGGCGCCTCGGACTTTCGCCTCGACCGTGCGGCACCTGGGCGCTCTTGGACTCTTCTTCCTCGCGGTTCTTGACAGTTCTCCCCTCCCAACCTTTGGTGGTCCCGACATTCTGACCGCGATTCTCTCTGCCAGTCACCGCAATCCGTGGTATGAGTACGCCGCTACGGCCACGGCTGGATCGGTCCTTGGGGCCTACTTCACCTTCCGGCTTGCACGCCAAGCCGGATCGGCTTACCTGGACAGCAAGTTTAAGAAGGGCAAAGTCTCGAAGTTCCTGAAGCTGTTTAAGAAGTGGGGCACCGGAACTCTGGCCGCCTCCACGGCTATTCCTCTTCCGTCCCCGACCAGCATGTTTTTCGCGGCTGCGGGAGCCTCCGATTACCCGCTGGGGGAGTTTCTCGTGATCGTCACCCTGTGCCGGGCAGCCCGCTATTCCGCCATCGCCTTCGTCGCCGACCACTACGGGCGTCACTTCATCCGCGCGCTCCGCCATCCTACGCAACACTGGGGCTGGATGTTGCTGTTCGTCGCGCTGACACTCGGGCTGATTGCAGGCGGAATTCTGATCGGCCGGCGATTGGAGACAGAGCCAGCATAGCCCACAACTTCGCACGCTGCTGGAAGGGGTGTACAATCACTGCCGCTTCGCAAGGTGTTCCCGCAACGATGCCACTATGCGGGGAAAACGGGGAGGACGAAAAATGAATTCGAAAGGCAAGTTTATCGTCGGAGTGCTGACTGCTCTCGCAATGATGCTGCTGACCTTCGCTCTGCCCAGGGGAGGCCCGCTGCGGGATGCTGCCGTGGTGCAGTTTCCCTTGACCGTCGGGATCTGGGCAATCTTCGTCCTGCTGTTCGTGAAGCTGAAATAGCTGCTCCCATCAATTTGGAGACCGGGTTGCCGGGTGCCCCATTTCTCGCGTTCTTTGCGAGAAGTGGGAGCGTTGGTGTCGTCACCCGCAATACGCCACTACTCCAAATACAGCCCCGCCGACGCTCCCACCCATTCCATATTCTTGTTGTGATCCACGCCCATCATCAGCCCCCGTCCCATGCGGATAATTGTAAGCACCGGCGTCAGTTCCTCCAGCCACACGTACATCACCCGCACCTCCGCCTTGGTCCCGCCAAACGGAGTGGCGATCACCGGTTCAAAGTGCATGCGCTCCTGCAGAATGTAGTAAGGACGCTTCTCCGCCGGAATCGCTGCAATATCTTCTCTCGTCGGCGCGATCACGACACCGAGCCCGGCAAAGGAATACAGCGGCTTCAATGCATAATTCTGCAGATCCGCAGGAATTTCCTCTAGCCGGTCTAGAAACCAGGTCTTCGGCACCGACGCATGTTTTAAGTAGGGAATGGAAAACTTGCTGATCCGAAAATACCAGTTGGGATGCCCCGCCCACTCCACGTCAAGCTCGTCGCGCCAGTCAAACGCGAGCTTCACATTCTTGCGCTCGAGTTCGTCGACAATCGCCCGGTTATAAATGCGCCGGATCGGAATGCGTTTCCCGCCGCGCTCATAATAAAGACGCGCTCCCTCCTTCTGGATGTCTACGATGTCGACGGTAGGTATCCCCAGCATCTTCTCGGTCAGCAGAAAATCCGGCAGCGTCTTTTGCTCCTGCGGGTGAATCTCCATCAGGATCACGTTCTCCGGGTCCTGTGCGCCCACAATCGCCCGCCGTAGAAGTTCACGGTAGGAAGCCGTCTCCAGTCCGCTCAGAAAGTATTTCAGCCGCCCGGAACTTGGAAGCCCAAAGCCGGAAGCCGCGAGTCCATACACGTCAATGTGGGCATCCGCCAGCGGCCCCTGATACGCATATAGAGAGGGGAACGCCTGCAGTTCCACCAGTTTCGGCTGCAGTTCGCCGCGCGCATCCCGCACCAGACCAAAGTCCACCTGAACAAACATCGGATGAGAAGGTTCGTTGGGAACTTTGAACTCGGCGGGAACCGCCTCCTCCGACTTTGCGAGATACGCAGGATTGTCGACCAATTGCCGGATCAGCGCTTGGCCATCCGACGCCATCCGGTCAATGAGTTCCTTCGGGAAAAAGCAGGGCGTTTCTGAAAGGCGGAACTGCACATGCGTTCGGCACACGTCATCCATCCGCCGCAAAAATGTTTGATATTTGCCGGGAGTGAAACTCTCGTTGAACTGCTGACGGAGGGAAGGAATCATGAGAAGCGCCCATCAAACTCGCCGAACCGTAGCGCCGGTGTCCTGCCGGCTATCGCGAGTGCATCTCGCCCTCGCATTCTGAACCCGCTCACGCGAGAGCCATGAAGCTCGAAGCTCCTCTACGCTTCCACCAAAAACTTCCCATCCCGCATAATCTGCTCATCATCGACCCAAATATTAAACTTCCGCCCCACTACATCAATATGCGTCGTCGAATCCCAGTCCGCGCCCGTGTGCGCCCCATAAGGATTCCCAAACGCGATATGGACGCCGGGATACTTCTCGTCCTGCAGGATCTGGCCAATCACTTCCTTCAGATCGATATTCGTTCCAATCGCAAACTCGCCCACGCGGTCGCTGTTCTCGTCGGTGTGCGTGTATTTCCAGAAGTCACTCTCCAGTTCGCGATTCTCCGAGTGCGCCTCCGTTAGCCGGTTTCCCTTCATCCGCACCGTCAACGGAGTTTCTTTCAGATTCCCAAACTTCGCGCACAAATAGTCGCCTACCACGCCGTCAATCACAAACGTCCCGTTCACTTCGCCCGGCGTCGTAAAGATTTCGCCGCCGGGCAGATTCCCCCATTTTTCCGGGGAGATAATGCCGCTGGTCTTCAACCACTTGTAATTCGGATTCAAGTCCGCCGTCAGATCGGTTCCCGCGGCAGTTTTTGCCCGGATCTTAGAAGCCTTGCGCACCATATCTACAACCTTCTGGCTCAGTCGGTCCACACGCGCAAAGTCCGCCCGCATTCCCTCCAGCATGATCTGACGGTTGATGTTCACCATGTGGGCGTGCCGGATCTTTCTCCGGTTGACCACGTCGGTCATCTGAATCCGCGACCGCAGTTCGTTGGTCTGGGCCTGCACCGCAAAAATCGAAACTTGGCTGCTCTCCAGGTCGTGCAGAATCTCACGTGGCAAATCGGTCAGCGGACGCTTCGCCAATTCCTCCAGCACCCAGGCATGATAAGGCGCCCCGATTGTCTCCAGTTCCCGCGCGATCGCTGCCGCAATTTCGATCGTCGCCTCGTCGGTAATCACGCAAACCTGTTCTCCCGCCTGCACGCGCAAGCAAACATTCACCGCATTGAACGCCCCGGGTGAATACTCAGGATCAAATGGAGTGTTGAGGGTGCCCCGTCCAAGCTTGGCTTGAGCGGAGATTTTGACTTGTTCCGCACGAATACTCATTACCCTACTTTTCTAACGGAAGTGGGCTCCTCTTCCAGTCCCGCCTCCGTCTCCTCAATGATGTAATCAACTACTTTCTTCAAATCCCCCGTTTCCTGGAAGACGCGCAGCTGCCGGTCAGCCCCGCTGCCCTTTTCCAGAATCGTGTGGATGTAATTCAATTCCTCGCGCGAGCCCAGTTCATCCACCACATCGTCAATGAACTCCAGGTACTCATGCACCAAATCCCGCGCCGGCACTTCCGTCTGCTTGCCGAAATCGATCATCTTGCCGTCGAGCCCGTACCGCGATGCCCGCCACTTGTTCTCCATGATCAGAGCGCGCCGGTACAGCCGGAACCCTTGATTCGCCGTATACAGCTTGTACAACTTGGCCACGGTCGCCTGGATCAACGCTGCCAGCGCGATGGTCTCGTCGGCCCGCATCGGAATGTCGCACACCCGGAACTCAATCGTGTTAAAGAACGGATGGGGCCGGATGTCCCACCAGATCTTTTTGGCGTTATCGATGCAGTTGGTCTTGATCAGCAGCTTGATGAAGTTCTCGTACTCGCCCCAACTCGGAAAATAATCGGGAATGTTGGTCCGCGGAAATTTGTCGAACACCTTGCAGCGGTACGATTTCAGACCGGTATTCATCCCCAGCCAGAACGGGGAATTGGTCGACAGCGCCAGAATGTGCGGCAGAAAATATCGCGCATGATTCATCATGTGGATTGCCGTCTCGCGATCCTCGATCCCGACATGCACGTGCAGCCCGAAAATCAGGTTCGCCCGCGCCACCACCTGCAAATCCTCAACAATATTCTTGTAGCGCTGGTCGGGATGAATCTCCTGTGTGCGCCAGTCAGAAAATGGATGCGTCGCCGCCGACGCCAGCCGCAGCCCATTTTCCTTGGCCAGGCGCACCATGTTGCGCCGCAGTTTCTTGACCTCGTCCCTGGCTTCCTTAATGTTGGCGCAAACCGACGTTCCCACCTCCACCACCGACTGGTGCATCTCGGCCTTCACCCGTTCCTGGAGAATCATCTTCCCCTTCTCCAGGATTTCGGCGTGAATGTGCGACCGCAGATCCCGAGTCTCCGGATCAACAGTTTGATATTCCTCTTCAATTCCAATGGTGAACGTAGGCTGCATATCTGTGTGGCAAATGTAGCGCGGGCACTCTGGCCCGCGAAATCTACCCGGGAATCCCAACCCCCGGGTGCCCCAGGTCTCGCGTTCTATGCGAGAAGTGGGGAGAAACTAGGCCTTAACAGTATAGCGAATGAGCGAAAAAAGACGGTCGCGATCACATCAATCCCACTCTTTGTTCTCTTTGACCCGTGCTTTCACGATGTTCTTCACCAACGCGTCCGGCAAAGGCTTATCCGGCGGGAATTGAATCGTCCCTTTGGCAGTCCGATAGCCCTTCAGTTCCTTCTCGAACTGGTCGAGCACGCCCGACCCTGTCGGGAACAGGCTGCAATGGTTCTTGAACGCCGCGTAACCCACCAGCATGCCGTTGTACTGGAACATCGGAATCCCGTAGCTGATCACCTCGGTCGTTTCCTTGGGCACGACAGACCGAATCACCGCGCGAACATGTTTCAGCGTGCTACAAGCCGGCTCCGGCACTGCGGCTAGATATTCGTCCACGTTGCTCGCGACTTTGCCTTTTCGCATCTGTTTGTCATCCTCAGCGAAGCGAAGGACCTAGGTAATTTGCTTGCGCCCCACGAGCAGCTGGCGAGTTGCAGGGATCCTTCGGAGCGCACAAGCCGCGGTCCTCAGGATGACCACGGCGTTGATGCCAACGGTGCAGCCGCTTGAGCGTTTCCAGTCACACGCCATTCGTTGTTATTTTGCCGGCTTCCGTTTCCGCGCCGCGACCCATTCCGGCTCACCCTTGCGGGCCGGTTTGTCCGGACCAGCCCCCGCCAAAAACCCCGCCCACCGCAACTCCTTCACCGGACTGTCCCCGTTCACCGCCATCTTCACTGCCATCTCCGCCACTGCATTCACGATCCAGTCGAAATTCTCCTGGCCCACGGAAGTAATCTCCGCATCCGGCGCCGGATTCAGAAAGTCGATCGCATACGGCACTCCACCCTCCACCGCAAACTCCACCGTGTTCAGGTCGTATCCCAGCGCGCGGCACAGCGACAACGCATCCTTCTCGATGCGTTCCTTCAAAGCCGGAGTCGACGGAGGTGGATTGCCCTTCACATAGCGCTCATGGTGCGGCGCCTTTGGATCGTACTTCATGATGTGGACTTTTTCCTGCCCCACCACGTAGCACCGGTAATACTCGTCAAACTCCACCCCGTGCTGCAGCGTCATGCACAACCGGCCGGTCTGGTTGTAGTGATGAAAGAATTCCTCCGGCGAATGCACCTTATACACATGCTTCCACCCTCCCCCGGAGTAAGGCTTCAGGAAGGCAGGGAAGCCAACGTAATCAAACAGCTCCTGCCAGTTGAGAGGAAACATCAAATTCCGCATCGACTGGTCCGTCGTTCCTTCGGGATGCTTGTTGTGCGGCAGAATCACCGTCGGCGGGATTGCCACGCCCATCTTGTGCGCCAGCGCGTAATTGAAAAACTTGTCGTCCGCCGTCCACCAGAACGGATTGTTTACCACAATCGTGCCGTGCAGCGCCGCGTTCTTCAGATAGGCGCGGTAGAACTCGATATCCTGCGAAATCCGGTCGATGATGACGTCATACTTCTTCGGCTCATCCATCCGGATCCCGCCCATTTTCACAAACTCCGCCTCGACGCCATCGACCTTCATCGAGTTAATCTTCTCGACCAAAGCCGGCGGAAACGTATTTTCCATCCCGAACAAAATTCCAATCTTCTTCACGACTTAATCTCCATTTCCAATCGTTTCAAGCATCTCATCCTGAGCGAAGTCGAAGGATCCCTACCCTCGTAATCCCGACGGGATCGCGGCAAGGGATTCCCCCCCTTGCAGCGTTCCGCAGCGGCTAAAAGCCTGGCCCGGGAAGCGGCCATTCGGCACGGCTGAAGCCGAGCCCTTCCACGAAGCCCTAAAAGTACTTCCCTGCCATCCTCAACCACAGCGGCCAGTCATGCTTCGAATTATCGTTCCAAACGTCCAGCCAGTGCGGAATCGCCTTGCCATTCAAAATCGCCGAGAACTTGATGTTGGCGTCCAGGCAAATATCCCAGTCCGCCGATCCCAGCACGATCTTCATCTGCCGGTAGCGGCTCAAAAACCAGTCATCCGACATGTTCGGAATGAAGTCCGGCGGATTATTGAAATAGCAGTCGTTGTCGTAATACCCATCCAGAAACTGGTGAATATCGAACGCCCCGCTCATGCTGACGCAGTGGGTCACGATGTCGGGATGCTTGAGGGAAAAATTCAGCGTGTGATACCCCCCAAAACTGCATCCGGTTACGGCGAGTTGCGGCGTCTGATTCTTCCAGCGGATGAACGGCAGAAACTCGTGCAAGATGTAGCGCTCATACTGCAAGTGCCGGAGCACTCGTACCCGGGGATGCACGCCTTGGTTGTACCAACTCTCAGTGTCCACGCCGTCCGGGCAGAAAACCTGCAGTTCGCCGCGCTCGATCTTCGGCGCCAGCACCCCAATCATCCCCCGGTCTTCATATTCGAAAAACTTTCCCATGGAAGTGGGAAACACCAGCAGCGGAGTCCCCGAGTGCCCGAAAACCAACGCCTCCATGTCCCGGTGCAGTTCCTGGCTGTAAGCCTGGTGATATTCGCGATCCATGATGAAGTAGAAATGCCACCGGAGAGAGGTTGCCGGCAACCTCTCGTTCCGCAGCCGAGTATCTTACCCGATGAAAGCCAGAAACCCTAGAGCAGGGAACGGTGGTGATGGTGGACGATATTACACAGGGCGGCGGCAGCTTTTGCGGCCCGAGCGAACTATCTCGCACTGGACCGGCAACCCGTTGCGGAGGTCACAGGCGAGATCCGATTCAGATTCCTTGCGTTAAGGATCCCCACTTTTGCCGCAAAGGGCGCGGCAAAAATGGGGTACCCTACGATGGGTGTCCTCGACGGGGGGTACGCTGGCAACAGAGGCGCTTAAAGAGTGGACGGAGCTTTGGACATGTGCACCGCAATCACCTGCCAGCCTTCCGGATGCTTCTGGAACACGGTGGTCATGCGGACATCCTCCAGCTGTCCCGGAACCTGCATCTCGACGTTCCCCATCAGCACCGCGGTGTCGCCAAAGACGCGTACGGTGGAATCTTTCAGAGTACATTTTGGCATGTGGTTCGCGCTCATTCCATCCGCAGGGACGACATCGCTCTTGCTGAGCACGCTGCTGCCGAACGACGTTCCCATAAAGTCATCCGAAAACATCTTCCGCAGGGCCGGCAAATCGGGAACAGACGCAGCGTCGAGCCAGGCCTGCTCCAGTTTGCGGAAATCATCCTCGCTCAGGTTCACCGCTGAAGTGCTGGTACCCGGACGTCCAAAGGCTAGAAAAGAGATACAAATCACCAGACCCAATGCCGCTAGCCATATCCTCATAAGCGACTCCTTCAAATTGATTTCTGCGAGCGGAGGCAGACCTTGAAACGGTAGACACCAATCTCTGCAAAATGGTTCCCCGGTGGTGTCTCCCCCAAACAAGAAACCCGCCCTTCGCGGAGCGGGTCCCTTGGATCTCGACGCTGGCGAGTCTAGCCGCCGTTCGAACACACGGTCAGGTTAAACGGATTTCCCTGGAACGTCAGGGAACCATTCGCCGAGGTGCTAGTGGGTGCTCCGAAATAGGGCAGATACGTCATGTCCTGCAGGTTGTACGTGAAACCCGCCAGTGTGTAGGGGAAGGCCCCGTAATTGGCGAAGCCTTCCTCCGGGTCTCCCACCTCGAGGACTTGCGACCCAGTGACCCCGCACTTGACCGGGACATGGACGTTGTTCGTCAGCGGATCGTCCGCCCACTCCCCCGCTTCGTGCGACAAGGCCGAAACGTCTTGCGAGAACGCACCCGTCTTGCCGATGTAAGTGAAATGGGCGTACGCCACGGTGCCGTTGTAAGAGTGATATCCGCCGATGCAGCATCCACCCTGGGTCAAATAGGCGTCGTAAGTAACGAATATTGGCAGCGAGTTGGGCACGATCTGCGTGTGGGTCGCCATGTAGGTTTGCAGTTGCGCGTCAAAATAGTTGATGTCGGCGAGTCCTACCCTCACCCCGAATTCCGTTGCTACCTTGCCATCGATCTTGGGAACATTCAGCGTCAGCGTCGGAAGTACCTTCGGTGTTCCCAACAAGAGGTGATACCCCGTGTGCTTCGAAACGGTCCCCCAGAAGTTACCGCGCTGGAAAGCGTCAATGTACTGCGTGTCCCCCAGGTCGGTTCCGTCCTCGACGAAATCGATCCCACTCTTGAAAATCGGCGATGCCATCGTGTTCTCGAGGACCGTTTGACCGTTCGACAGCTTGTGCGTCGGGGTGAACGTTGTCGTCCCCGTGCTCGTTACGTACACCAGTTTGACTGGAATAATAAATGTTGGAATCGTGGTCGAAGTGCCAGTCGATGGTGCCGTCCCCACCATGGTGTAGGTGTAGGCGTGGCCGCTGTAGACGTACGAACCGTTCCATTTGGGCAGCGGCGTGGCTGGCGGCTGAGCGTTCGTGCGCAGATTTGGTTTCAAGCGCGCATACATCGGTCGGGCCGGCATTGTGTCTTCCTGGGCGAGGGCAGTGCCAGTTATGCCGGCCACTACGGCGAGCGCTGCCAGCAGTCTGGGGAGGATGAGTCGTTGCTTCATAGGATTTCAGAGTTCTCCTTAAGATCATCGAACACGAAACATGCGCTGGATTCGAGCCAGAGGGCCTTGTCGGGTCCGGAGCTCCACCAACCTCCGGATCCGGGGGCAACAGATTCGTTTGATTCTGCGTTCCTTCCAGACCAATGTCAACTGTGAATGCTGTTGCGGGCGAACGGGTCATCACTACTCTGTACAATGAGTCCGCTTGCCGAACCCCAACAAAATGTCCGACAGCCATCTCACCGAGTCCGACGTACGCCGTCTCCTCGATCCCCTGCAACTACTGGCGTCGATCGAATCCGCGTTTCGCGATCGCTATCCCTCGATCAGCCTGCCACAGCGCACCCAAGCGGAACTTGCTCACGGGATCTTCCTCACTATGTCGTGTTACGACGGGGCGACCGACACCCTCGGTATGAAACTGGTACTGGTGCGCGATAAGGCGCAAAACGGGAGCAGTCGAAGTCCTCGCGCCGCCGAACAGAGCGTTGCCTCCGCCGACGGCCGAGTCCAGGCCACCTACCTGCTGCTCGATCCCGAAACCGCGCAACCCCGCCTGACCATTGCCGCCAACTACCTCACCGACCTCCGCACGGCCGCAACTTCTGCCGTAGCTACAAAATTTCTCGCGCGCCCCGACGCCAGCGTCCTTGGCATCTTCGGCACCGGGCGCCTCGCCCGCGCGCATCTGGCAGTGCTTCCCGCAGTACGCAAGTTTGACCGCGTGCTCATCTGCGGGCGCAATCCGTCGCGCTCCGCCGAATTTGTGAAACAGGCTTCCGGGGACTTGCCCGAACTGACCGTCATTGCCGCCGATGCTCGCACCTGCGCTGCTCAATCCGACGTACTCTGCACTTGCACCTCGGCCTCGGTTCCGCTGTTCGACGGCCGCGACCTGCGTCCCGGAACCCATCTCAATCTGGTCGGAGCCTTCCGGCCGCAAACCCGTGAAGTGGATACGTACACGATCCAGCGATCGCGCGTGGTGGTCGACATCCACGGCGCGGCCACGTCGGAAGTGGGAGAGCTCCTGATTCCTCTCCGGGAAGGTGCGATTGCGCCGGACCACGTCGCCGCAGATCTTCATGAAGTCGTGAGTGGGAAGAAGCAGGGAAGACGGAGCGCGGAAGAAACCACCGTATTCAAAAGTGTGGGCTGTGCCCTGGAAGACCTCGTCGCCGCCGAACTCCTGCTGGCCGCACAATCCGCTCGAAAAGGTTGAGTGGAACGTGTTTTTCCCCGCAATTGGGCGTGGTTCAGACGTAGAACGGCCCATGCACCGGCGGTTATCCCGGTTCGCGAAAAACTATTTCTTGTACCAGAAGATCGCCAGTGCTATCAGGGCGACCGTAATAATCCACAGAACGATGTCTTTGCTACGGCTTTTTTCTTCTGCCATGAAAAGAAGTACACCATACCTGAAATCGCGGTTCAAGTGCCGCGCTGATTTCCCCTATACCCTTCGAGTTACGGTGTTGACGCCGGAGCGGCCGCCCCCGCTCGCTTGTAGCCGGTAAGCTTCACGATCTCGCGCAGGTGGATCGACTGCAATTGGAAGTGCAGCGTGTCATCCACTCGCGCATACGCCGGGAACCAGTGTCCATCCACTACCTGGCGGTAACCCACGAACGTTGTCCGGATATCCATAGGCTGGTTTTTTTTCGCGTAGACCACGTCGGGGACGCTCTTGCCGCACAGTTTCACAATCTGCAAATCACGATTGTCGACCCACACCCGCCCCTGGAAATACCTCTGATTCTTTTCTTCCTTCTTGGGCTCGACATGGAATACGTAGGTGTCCAGATCATCGACGTGCTGCTGCCCCGCATAAGTCAAGTTGTATTGCGGGACTTCTTCCGTAGGGAGGATCCACGGCATAAATACGCGGATGTCGTCCAGGTCTTCCTGCGTCAACTGAATGCCGCGCAGCGTGGACTGCTCGGCAAAGGTCACGTTCTCCAGGCGCTTTCCCTTGTCGTCATAGGACACGGTGGCGATCTGGTGAAACTGCCCATCGACCCCTTTGGCGTCGAGGGTCTGCACCAGCAGGTCCTGGGTGTAGGTGTAGTGGTTACGGGCCTCCTTGACCTTGGTCTCCTCCGCGGCAAATTTCTGGATCAAATCCTGCGGGGTCATGTTCTTCGGCGGAGACATGTCCAGTACACCATTTCCCTCGGCGCAATCGGTCTGAGCGTGCGCGCCTGCCAGAAGTACGGCCACGACGACGATGAACAACGTCAGCGGAACAGATCCAATCCGTGCGTGGAATCTCTTCGCCTCTCGATCGCGTCTGCCCATGTCATCTCCAGCTAGTCAGCCGAAACATACACCGCGAACCTATGTCAGAGCAACGCAGGGCCTTTCCGTGACCCCCTCCGGAACGTCCCACCAGGCCGAAGCCCTTGCTCAGCACGGCTTTTGCCCACTGCCCAGCCCTTCCCTAAATGTGCAAAGTCTTGCGTCGTCCTCCGCGGAGTCCCGGTAAGTCCGCACGGGCAGGCCATTTAGGTTGGTACCGAGGTTGCTTTCATCTCTTGTGGATTGGGACAAACCACCATGAAAATCACATTCTTGATGTTGCTTATTCTTTGCACCGCCGCCGCTTTCGGACAATCCGCCGCCGGCGTACTGTCCAGCCAACCGCAAATGGTCAGCGTTCCTGACCATCCGCTGCACGCCGAGCTGCATGCGTTGGCCACCGAGCGTCCACTGGTTGGGGGGGCGTCAGACACCTACACCTACGCCCAAGGCGAACGCCCGCTCTGGGAGTTCGGTCCCGTCTCGGAGGCGCCTGCTCCTTTGGGCGACGTAGCCCGCGCTTATCGCAAGGAAAAGGTCGCCGCCAAGAAAGCCGAATTCGTTTTCGAAAAGCAAGGATCTTAAGTTCCATTACGGCCGCTGAGGCCCACTCGGCGGTTGTGAGGCGCGGGCGCTCCCCTCGTCCGCGTTACCTGACCAAAGCCGCACTGCGGCTCCATAAAACGATTCCATCCTCGTAAGCATCAGACAACAGGCATCAACAAGACACCCCGACGGATTCCACGAATCCAAGTTGCCCGCTGTCCGGCGGGATTCGCGGGAGTGTACACTGCCCAGACGGGGAGGAAACGGATTGATGAAGCTCGGCAAGGCGAGACTTGTAGGCACTGGTTTATTTCTTCTATTTCTTTTGGCCGCGATCCCGGCCTATGGTCAACGAGGCAACTTCGATATAAATGTCGGCCAGACGACCGACAAATTTGGCTCCCTGGCACCATCGTCGGGGCTCGACTTCGACTTCACCGGACAGATTGCCGTGATCCAGCGGGAGGCCAAGAACAGTGGCCCCAGCATCGTGGCCGGTGGCGAGCTCCGCGTTTCGGGGGACCATTCCTACCATGCCACGGAGTTTGCCGTGTACGGTGGCCCTGCCTTCCGCGTCCACAATTTTTCCATCGGCCTCAACGCCCAGGTCCGCAAGATTCTTCTCCCGCCGTCCACGGTGAACAGCCAGGTGTTCGTTCGGGGCAACCTGGAATTGTTTCAACTACCCATCGTCATCAAATACAAGTTCGGTCCCGCCCAGCGCGCTTTCGTCGAGGTACAAGGTGAGCCGGAATTTACTCCCCGCTTCCTCGCGCCCAAGACGGGGGTGTCGTTGCCCAAGCCGAATTTCGACTACGGCTACACGGTGCGGGGAAGCGTGGGCTACACCTTCGGCAAATGGTATGCCCAGGGAACGTACGAAAATCGCTACTTCAAATTTCTTTCGAATCCAGGCAATCCCAACAACCTCTACAACTGGAAGAGCGTGATGGTCACCGGAGGCGCGGGGATAACGTTCTAAGGGGTGCGCTGCGATCGCGTCCGTCCCCTGCGAAGATGTCTGCCCCTTTCCTTTCAATGACTTAAGTCCGTATAATCCCTCCAGCAACCGCTAAACCCCCAAATTGCACCGTTCGTTGGGATAAGGATGCGCCATTTCTTAGGGCTCAATAAGATAGGCGCAGCTTAACACCCAGGGAAAAAGTGTAGGAATCGTGGTCCGGAACCCAAGTTGGATTCGGACCGAGGAACCACTCCCGGGGAAAGCCACAGGTTTTGGGTGATGTTCCAGGTTCATCCAAGGCGCGGCAAAAAACAGAAACACCCTGCAGGTTGAGGGATAGCACTAGCTGTTGCCGGTTGGTAGCTATCCGAATGAAAGAGAAAGCCAAAGGCCGAGAGCCAATGGCCAAAAGCTAGAAGCCAGGAGCTAGAAGCTACCATGCGCAAGCCGATCAAGTACGTAGAAAAAGCAGTCGTCATCGCCGCCAAGGGAACTTGGGCAGTATTCGAGCGCTTGAATCGCATCAAGCCGAATGCGTCGCCCACGCCGAAGTGGTCGGAAAAGCCGCTGCTCAAGTCGTACGAGAAGTCGAAGCCTCCGCTGGGCTGGCCGCGGACGACCGATTCGCTGTGCCCGAAGTGTGTGCCGGAGATCCGGCAACAGATCCTCGACGGGCACCTGCCGCATGAAGTGCTGATGAACGAGAAGGTCGGCGAGATCAAGGCACAGATCGTCGAACGAGACGGAAAGATTTTGATGGTGAAAGACTGCCCGACGCATGGGCACTTTGAAGACGTGATGTCGATCGACACCGAGTTCTCCAAGCATCTGGAAGAAGTATTCCCCGGCCGTGACATCGCCGCGCATAACGACGAGAAACTACATCATCACGGCTCGTCGACCGTGAAGTACGGGCGCGGGTCCGTGCTGACGATTGACCTGACCAACCGCTGCAACATGATGTGCGATCCCTGCTTTATGGACGCGAACCAGGTGGGATTCGTCCACGAACTGACCTGGGAAGAAATCAAGACGATGCTCGACAATGCCATCACCATCAAGCCACGTCGGCAGATGAGTGTGCAGTTCTCCGGCGGTGAGCCCACGTTGTCACCATACTTCCTGGACGCGGTACGCTACGCGCGCAAAGTTGGATACAACTCCGTGCAGGCTGCGACCAACGGTATTGAGTTTGCCAAGAGCTCTGAGTTCTGTCAGCAGGCGGTTGCAGCAGGCATGCGGTATGCCTATTTGCAATTTGACGGCATCGGCAATGCGGCCAACGCGCATCGCCTTGTCGGCAATCTGTTCGATGTGAAGTTGAAGGCGATCGAGAACCTGCACAAGGCGGGCGTGGAAATCGTTCCGGTCGTCACGATCGTGAATGGAATCAACAACGAGCAAGTGGGAAGAATCATCAAGTTCGCGCTCGACAATCCGAAGACGATTGGCTTCCTGAGCTTTCAGCCAGTCAGCTTTACCGGCCGCGACGAGGCGGTGACCGATGATCGCCGCGCCGCGCAGCGCTATACGCTCTCGCACCTGGCCCACGACGTAAAAAATCAAACCGGCCTGGGCGAGCCTTCGCGCGACTGGTTCCCGATCAGCTTCATGGGAACATTCAGCGACTGGGCCGACCTGATGCACGTCAACGACGTGAAAAACGACTGGGGCCAACTGTCATGCGGTTGTCATCCCAATTGCGGGACGGGCATGGCGGTGATGATCGATAAGGAAACCAAGGAAGCTGTTCCGGTCACGGCGTTTCTGAAGGGGGATCAGCTAGCGAAGGACATCGCGAAGGTAAATGATGCGGCCCGCGGGAAGTTTCTGACCGTCTTTGGAATGGCGCTCTGCTTGATGAAGAACTACGATCCGTTTCAGTCGCCGACGCACTTCAAGCTGATGGACCTGCTGAAGAAGTTCGACAAGAACTTCAATGCGACAGGGAAGAACTATGGGAAGGTCGGGCCGGAGCGCACGGTTGAAGACGTCATGAAGCGACGGCAGGACCGCTGGAACTTCCTGTTCATCGCAGGCATGTGGTTCCAGGACCTGTTCAATTACGACTTCCGGCGGACGGAGCAGTGCATTATTCCGTACGCGACCCAGGAAGGCGAAATCTCATTCTGCGCGTACAACACGGGCGTGGGATGGCGGAACATCATCGAAAAGATGCACATGACGGCTACGCTGACCAAGTGGTATGAAGAGCACGGGCGGCATGAGATTTTTGCGGGCGGCAAGAAAGTGAACATGGAAGACGCCACCCACTCGCTGCTGTTGCGGGATGATCTGGTCACGACCGAACTGCAGCATGATCTCGACAGCAAAGGCATCGCCAAGAACGCGCGGGAAGAGAAGGTGCGGGCGCGGGATGCGAAGCAGAAGCAGACTGCCGACGCCAAAGCCGAGGCACGTGGGCCGCAGATCAACGATGAGGCTTACAACGCACGCATGGCCGCTATGTATCGCGAAGTCGTGCTGAAGGAGAAGCCGGTCGTCGCCGAGAACGGGTTCATTCCGCTCGGAGCCCTCACGAAGCCGAATGGCAATGGGAATGGGCACGCCGCGCAGGATGCGAAGCCGGAGATTGCCGAGCCGGTGGCTGGAGATTGAGCTGCTAGCCTCTGGCTACTAGCTGCTAGCTTGGAACACACGGGCCGCCTTCGGGCGGCCCAAATTTTTTTCCTCACGTGCGCTCAGAATAGCGACAAGTCCCCACTTCTCGCAAAGGACGCGAGAAATGGGGTACCCGGCGTTTCCTGAGATCAAGCGGGGAGCTTTATTTTCTGCCGAAGACTTCTTTGAGGAGGTCGGTGGTTTGGTCGGCGGGGTTGCGGCGGATTTTTATTTCTTCTTGTCCAAGTAGGTAGAAGATGCCGTCCAGCGTTTTGTCGACGACGTATTTGTCCAGATCGAACTCGCTGGAGATGGCGCTGCCGCCAGGGGCAGTTTTGATGACGTGGTCATACTTTTTGATAACGCCGATGCGTTGCATGGAGCTGTGGACGGCGGGAGTGAAGGCCGTGGTGAGGTCGGCCGCGCTGGTGCGCCTGAAATAATCGGTGGCGGCCGTGGGGCCGCCGGTGAGGATGTGGCGGGCGTCGGTAAAGCTCATCTTTTTCAGGGCGTCGAGGAAAATCTGTTTGGCCTGAGGCGCGGCGTGTTCGGCGGCGCGGTTCATGCCAACTTCTAGTTCGTCCACCTCATCTCCTTCGCCCAGCAAGCGCATGGCTTTGCCGACCGCCTGGATTTTCGGGGGGAGAAGAATCCGGATGGCCGGGTTATCCAGGAATCCGTCTTGCTTGCTGGCGAGCGCGACCGCCTTGGTGGTGCTGAGTTCGAGAGCCTGCCTGAGGCCGGCGATGATTTTGTCATTGCTGAGGCCAGAGGCGTCGCGGTTCTCGATCGCATCGTCCGCTTTCTTAAGAGTTTCGTCGAGTTGGGCAAAGGCGCTGGGGCAGAAGCAGACCGCCAAGGCGATGGTGAGCAGAGAAGTACGCACGAGGTTTCTCATGGGGAAGATGAGGAATGATTTTACCAAGAGGGGTAGCGCTGTGGTGGTTGCATTCGGGGTTCTGGGCAAGGTGCAGAGTGCAGGAAATGTGCAAATTTGTTACATGGCGCTGACAAACCGGAGGCCGACGGTGTCCTAGCATCTGGATGGCTAGTCAGAAAATTGTGATTTGTGTGCGACGAAAGCTGCACCGACACTTCCCCTGCTCTGACCTGGCTTTACAAAGGAGATACAGATGCATCGTCGCAGGATAACTCTTACAGGGGTGCTAGGCTTCGCGCTCATGTTGGTTTCGAGCTCGGCCGTGGCGCAGTATCAACTCACCAATCTATCTTCAAACCAGGTCAAGCAGGCCCGCCACGACGATCCACTGCTGGTGAATGCATGGGGACTGGTGCATGCTCCGGGATCCCCTTGGTGGATCAGTGACAACAACTCCGGGTGGTCGACTCTGTACGATGGCCAGGGAAATCTGCAGTCGCACCTGAAAGTCCTGATCCCGACGGCGGGAGAAAACGGCCCGGGCTCGCCGACGGGGATTGTGTTTAACGGATCGAGCGAATTTCAAGTGCGGGGGTGGGCATCGATTTTCCTGTTTGCCACCATGGATGGAACCATCAGCGGGTGGGCGCCGCAGTCGAACTTTAACCAGGCGATTGTGGCGGTGAACAAAGGGAACAAAGGTTCGGTGTACACCGGCCTGGCGATCACGAACAAGGCTTCGCAGAATTTCTTGTATGCCACCGACATGGCGAACAACAAGGTGGATGTGTACGACGGGACTTTCATGCCTGTCACTTTGGCTGCCGGTGCGTTCACCGATCCCTCGATTCCGGCAGGATTTGCGCCGTTTGGCATCGCGGACATCAACGGATTGGTTTACGTCACATTTGTCAGCACAAACGGCGCCAGCGGCGGCTTCGTGGTGCAGTTTGCGGAGGACGGTACGCCAGTTAACCCCGGGAAGCCATTGGTCCAGGGGCTGCCCTTGAACCAGCCATGGGGAATTGCGATAGCGCCGAAGAATTTTGGACCGTTGAGCAACACGTTGTTGGTTTCGAACAACACCAACCGAGGGACGATCAACGCCTTCAACGCAGTGAGCGGCCAGTTTATCGGGACGATAAAGGACACGAATGGAAAAGCGATCGTGATCGACCAGTTGTGGGGGATCGGATTCGGGGATGGGGCCGGCAACAACGGAGGAGCCAGGCAATTGTTCTTTACCGCGGGCCCGAGCAACAATTTTGCGGGGACGTTTGGGGTGATCAAGGTTGCTCCGTGAGCGTGGACTGTGGTTCAAATGCTCCTCAACCTAGGAAAAGTGGCCGCCCTTGAGCGGCCCCTGCTGGTGGCTAACCATAGGAGCGGGGGTAGGAGTAACGGGGTCTGAGCGGGCGACCGGAGCGCCGGTGGGTTAGTCAAGAACCAACTGGGGAACCCAATCCGGATCAGTGGTCTGTGGCTATTGGACTCCGGGGGAAGGCCGCCTGCAACGGGCGGCCATTCTGTTTGAGAGATGAACGGTCCGACGAGGTGCGAACAAAGCGGTCGATCCGCCGAGGGAAAGCACACAACGCAATCTCGAAAGTTTCTCAGCATCCACCAGATGCCTTCGATACTCCTGGCGGTATCGCAAATGTTGGCCGCCAGTCGACCCCGACCGCGCACGCCCTTCCCGATTTCCCCTGACCGAGCAAGCCTTGCTTCGTGGTTGCGGTCGGGCTGGGCGCGAACTAAGCAGTTTGGATTGTGTTAGATTGGAAGAGCGTGGGGCGCGTAGCTCAGTCGGTAGAGCAATGCCCTTTTAATTCGCTGCCCTCACCATCCTACCTAGCGGATTCAATCACTTACATCGGAGCGGATGCCTCTAAATCGGGGCAAATGCGCCTCAGTCGGTATGAGTTGTGCAACGAGTTGTGCAACAAAATAAGCAATCGATCCGAATCTGACACTTGACGCGAACACGAGCGAGAGGCCAACGAGCAAGATTGTTTCCGCGTACAGTTTCTGCCCCCTCTCGTTCTTTTTCAGCCATGGGATTCACTTGCGACTTGCACAGACTTAGGGACGCCCGGGCTGATCCACGCAGTGCTCGCATCCGGCGAAAAGGGCGCCTATCTTTACAAAATCGAAGGCTGCAGTGAGCCTGGGGGAGTGAGTAAATTCGACCTGATATCCCAGACCGTTAATGCTCTAGTCACGCGAGCACAAAACCAGACTGTTGAAACATCCCCATTGCGCTCAAAACCCTAGCTGAGGGGCGAACAGACGGCGCAAGCTTGTGCTATGGCCTGGTCACATCAACTATCGTAAGGGGTGGGTGAGTGTTGTGAGGCGCGACGCGGTTGTGGCCCAGAGAAAGCCCACCCCCCGCCGAACAGCCAGGCAAAGGTGGGCCGTCCCGAAAGGACTTACCGAAAAACGGTACATACTCCGACAGCCCAATTCCACTGTCAAAACTGCCAGTTCTCAACTGATAGTCCAGCTAATTTCAGCTTCGTCCGGAATGTTGTCCGCCTGTCACTTTTGCCAGTTCTGGGCGCCTGCCCGCCCTCGATAACATCTCTTGTTAGGCAGCTGCAAGTGTCTAGTTGCCCGCGATGAACGCATGAGAATGGAGAGGATTTATGACCAGTAGAAGAATTGGTGTTTCACTGAGTCTCTTAGCAGTGGGCCTCTTGAGCTTGGGATCGGCCCTTGCCGCCGATAAAGTAAAAGGCAAAGGAGTGATCACCCTACGCTCGGGAGACACCCTGACCGTGGAAACTGACGAGGATGCAGCTATAACCGTGACTGTCAC
>JBARBI010000064.1:0-102027 GCA_049792875.1 Candidatus Sulfotelmatobacter sp. | reverse complement strand
GAGCCCAAGCGAAGATCGCGCGCAGCGGCCCGCAAGGGAAGCAGCGAAAGCAGGTCGAGCAAGGGTCAAACGCGAGCTACTGGCCGAGACGAATGGACCCCACACCACCTCGGAACTCTTAATTTTTGGCAGCCAGCCATCTTCCAGCGGCTTTCGCCTTACTCGGCGCTTCCAAGATCAATCAGGGCCGCTGACCGCTCCCCTTGAATTTTCGGCGGTCGATGCATCCCAACGACCTTAAGCCTTCGACCTGCGAATTGAAGCTGGTGGACCAGGCAAGATTTGAACTTTGCATCTGCGAGCGTCGACGGACGAGTCCCGCCGTGTTCCTTACACCACCGGCCCACGTGTTTCTCATGTTTCCTCAGTCGACGTGCTCGCCTTCGGCCATGAAGCTTTGCTCGGACGGGGGCAGGCGGTCGCCGGGCCGCGCCGAAAATACGTAGAGCGTCGGCCAGAGAATCACGCTGACCAGAAGCTCTACCATCAGTCCACCTACGATTACGATGGCGAACGGACGCTGTGAATCAGATCCGATGTCGTGCGAGAGGGCGGCGGGGAGCAGGCCAAGGGTGGCCACCAGCATCGTCATCATGATGGGGCGGAGGCGAAGCGCGGCGCCTTCTTTGGCCGCTTCGCGAACCGGCATGCCGCGAGTGCGCAACTGATTGATGTATTCGATCATGATTACGCCGATCTCGACGGAGACGCCGATCAGGGCAAGGAAGCCGAGGCCCGAAGAGACGCTGAAATGGGTTCCGGTGATGAGCAGACTGAGAAAGCCACCGAGCGGAGAAAGCGCGACCACGGCCAGAATCAGGCTAACCCACTTCCAGGAGCCGAAGGCGGAATACAAGATGAACGACATCAGGAGCAGGGTTACAGGCACGATAATCGCGAGGCGCCGGTTGGCACGCTGCTGGCTCTCGTATTCGCCGGTCCAATCGAGGTGATAGCCTTCCGGTAGTTTGACCTGGCGTCCAACTTCCTCGATGGCCTGGCGGACGGTGCTGCCGAGGTCGCGGCCGCGCACGCTGTATTTGATGGCGATGTAGCGGGAGTTACCTTCGCGATAAATGGTGGACGCGCCATCGTCGAGTGCGATGTTGCAAACTTGCGCGAGGGAGACGCGCTCTCCGGTGGGCGCGAGGATGCGGATGTTGCTGATGTCCTCGACCGTGCGGCGGAACTGGGGCTGGTAACGCACGGTCATGTCGTAGCGCTGCTCGCCGATCAAGATTTGTGTCAGCGCTTTCCCGCCGACAGCGGTTTCCACGGCGTCCTGGATCTCGCTGACGTTGATGCCAAAGCGGTCGGCGGCGGCGCGGTCTACGTTGAGGTTCACGTTGGGCTGGCCTCGGACTTGGAAGGTGCCCAGGTCGGCTACACCGGGAATCTGGCTCATCACGCGCTGCATCTCGTCCGCCTTTGCCTCGAGCGTCTTAAGATCGCGGCCGAACAACTTCACAGCCAGTTCCCCTTTCACACCGCTGACGGCCTCTTCCACGTTGTCGGAAATCGGCTGCGAGAAGTTCCAGTCAACTCCCGGAAACTGCTGGAGGTCCTTGTCCATGACCGTGATCAGTTCATCTTTCTTGCGGTGGAAGTCGCTCCGCCACTGGTCGCGAGGGCGGAGATCGACAAAAAATTCGGTGTTATAGAAACCGCTGGCATCGCTGCCGTCATCGGGGCGCCCGACCTGGCTGATTACTTGTTTGACTTCAGGAAAGCGGGCCAACACCAAACGCGCCTTCTTCGCCATATCGATACTGGCGGAAGGCCCGGTGCTGGGAGCCAGGGTTCCTCGCACCCAGATCGCGCCTTCATCGAGATGGGGAAGAAACTCTGACCCGATAATTCCGCTCAGAGCCAGGAACAGCGTTACCGCCAAGCCGAGTACTCCCATACCCAGCGTCAGCTTCATGTGGTCGAAGCACCAGTCAAGGGAGCGGGCATAGCTGCGGTTGAGCCACTCCAGGACCGGGTTCCGCCATTCCTTGATTCCCGAACTGAACAGAATGCTGCAGAGCACAGGGGCGATAAGCAGGGCAAAAACCAACGCGCCCAGCAGGGCGAAGGCGACCGTCCACGCCATAGGGCTGAACAGGCGGCCTTCAACGCGCTGCAGAGTGAAAATCGGCAAGTAGGAAACAATAATGATGACGCGCGCGAAGAAGACTGGCCTCTGTACCTCGTGGGCGGCGATCGCAATCGTTTCCATGAACGACTTTTTGGTATTGCCGAAAGAAGTGTGGCGAAGGATGTTTTCGACCATGACCACCGATCCGTCGACGACCATGCCGAAGTCGAGCGCCCCCAGGGACAGCAGGTTGGCGGGGATGTGACGCAGGTCGAGCAGAATTGCGGCAAAGAGCAGAGAGAAGGGAATGGTGAAGGCGACAATGAGCGCGCTGCGTACGTTTCCGAGAAACAGGAACAGAATCAGCGTGACTAGCAGGACGCCGTCGGTCAGATTCCGCAGGACCGTATGGGTGGTGAGATGCATTAGTTCGCTGCGGTCGAGATGGGGAACGAGCTTCACGCCTTGCGGCAGCAGTCCAGCCTTGCCGTTCTTGCCGTTCAACTCGTCGATTTTGCGGTGCAGCGCATCGAGGGTGGTTTCGGCGACCGCGCCCTTGCGGAGCAGGACGATACCCTCCACCACGTCGTCGTTGTTGACGATTGTGCCGTCTTCCCGGTGAATGGTCTTGCCCAGTTGCCCCAGGCGGACCTTCGGGGCTTGAACCACGTTGCCCAGATCGCGGACTCGCACCGGGGTCCCGCCTTGCACCTTCACGACCGTGGCGGCGATGTCGTCGGTAGTCAGCATGAGACCGACGACGCGCACGTTTAGAGCTTGCCCGCCACGCTCGATGAATCCTCCGCCGGCATTGATGTTGTTCGCGAACAATGCAGTCTCGACCTGAGCCAGAGACAGCCCGTAAGCCACCAGCTTCCCGGGATCGAGCTGTACCTGGTATTCGCGCGTCGGGCCGCCGAACGGATTCACGTCTACGATATTCGCGACGGACTTCAACTGGTTCACGACGAACCAGTCATTCAGGGACTTCAACTCCATCACGTCATACTTCGGATTCGTGCTGGTCAGGGTGTAAAACATGATCTGGCCAGTCGGACTGTAGTCGGGCCCGATGGTGGGATTCACGCCCGGAGGCAAAGTCACGAGTTCCACACGATCAAGCACTTCCTGGCGTGCGGTGAAGGTGGTGATGTCGTCGTCGTAAATGATGGTGATGATCGACAAACCCATGAGGGACATGGAGCGCAGATGCGTCACATGTGCGACGCCGTTGAGTTCCACCTCCATCGGAACGGTGATCTGCTGCTCGACTTCCTCAGCCGCATGACCCGGCCACTGTGTGATGACTTGGGCATAGGTGTCGGCAACGTCGGGATAGGCCTCAATGGGCAAGGCATGGAACGAAATAATTCCCCAGACGAACAGGACCAGCGAGGCGCCGAGAATCATCAGGCGGTTGCGCAGGGCAAAATCAATGAGCGAGCGGATCATGGTTCTTTCTTCTCCGCCACGGCCGTCGAGAACTCGAGGGCGTTAGTAACCAGTTCGTCACCGGGCTTCACCCCGTCGCGAATTTCCTGCATGCCGTCGGGAGCGAGGCCGTCGGCCTGCACCACAATCTTGCGAAAGCGCTTGTCGCCTTCTTTGCGGAAGACCCAGTCCTGGTCGTGCAAGCGCATGACGGCGGTGGAGGGAACGACCACGCGATCAGTCAGCTTGCGCGAGCGGAAGGTGGCGACGGCGAACATGCCGGGACGGAGTTCTCCGCTCGCGTTGCCGAGCACGATGCGGACCTTCGCGCTGCGTGTGTTGGGATCGAGGACGCGGGAAATGTCGGCGACCTTGCCTTTAAATATGCGATCCGGGAAGGCATTCAGGCGGATCTCGGCGGCGTCACCCAGGTGAACTTCGCCCAGATCGTTTTCGAACACATCGCAGACGACCCAGACTTCGGCGAGATCGGCGATGGTGAAGAGGTTGGGCGTGCTGTCGAGACTCTTGACGCCCTCGAATCCGGCGACGTTCTGCTCGACGATGGTTCCCGACAGCGGCGCTTTCAAGTCGATCAGCGGGCTCGGATGAGCCGGGTCGGCGCCCAGCACCTGAATGTGGTGAGCGGCTGTCTCGACGTCTATTTTGGCCTTGTCTTCGGCGTCCTGCGCGGTTTCCAGGTCCTTGGCGGCGATAGCGCCACGGTCATACAACATCTGGGCGCGGTCGAGAGCTTTGTGCGCCAGGATTTCGTCGGCTCTTGCCTTTTGATAGTCGGACATGGCAGCGGCCAGGTCGGGACTGGAGATCACGAGCAGCGTCTGTCCCTTCTTCACCGAGTCGCCCAGTTTCACCTTGAGATCAACAACGCGGCCTGCGCCCAGCGAGGTCACGTGGATGGTGCGGTTCACGTCGGGCGAGATCGTGCCGTTGGCCGTGACCTGGGTTGGCAGCGCGCGCGAGATTGCCTTTGCGGTTTTGAATAACTGAGGCTGATCGGTATCGAAAACGTCAGGATCGAGCGTGACCGGCGGTTTGCTGGTGGCTGCCGGAGTGTCTTTCGAGCAGGAGACGGCGCAGGAGAGTGCAGCCAGCAACAGCACGAGGAGGAGCCACGGCGATAGCGACGGTTTGGGCAGGGCAGCCGGTAGATATTGGAATGAAAGTTTTGTCATTGGATTACCTCGCGCCCCACGGCTAAGTTCAGCTGAGCTGCAGCGGTCAGGTAGGATCCGACCAGATTCAAGTAATTCAACTCCACGGTGCGGTATTCAGTCTCGGCATTCAGAAAATCGAGCAGGGACGCGCCTCCGTGCTGGTAGGAGAAGAGAATAGTGTCGCGCACGCGCACCGCCTGCTCCAGGTACTGGCGTTTGTAGGGCTTCAGCAGATTGATGTTGCTGTTGAGAACGGCGTAGGCGGAATCCACGTCGCTGTCGACCTGGGTCTCTACCCCTTCGCGCAGTTTTTGGTTGCGCTTGATGTCAATCCTGCTGCGCAGCTTTTCGCCCTGATTGCTGTCGAAAACGCGGAGCGGAATGCTCACGCTGGCCCCGATCGTATTGAGGGCGTCAGGATTGTTGAACGAGCCGTTGTGCGTGAACCAGACGCCGACGGTGGGATCGGTAGATCCGTTGGCTTCGGCCAGTTGGTAGTTGGTTTCTGCCTGCTTCACCGAGAGCACTGCGGCGCGTAAGTCCGGACGCGCATCGAGTGCATCCTTGCGATAGTCGTCCAGGGGCAGCACCTCCCCGGTGAAATCGAACGGTCCGTCGGCATCGAAGCTATCGACCGGCCTGCGGTCATCGAGCAGCGCCAGGAGGTTGATCTTGGTGGTGCGCAGGTTGACCAGAGCGGTTTGGAGGTCGGATTCATACTGCAGGCGTTGGAGTTCGAGCCGGTCGAGGTCGATACGGGCGATATCGCCAGCCTGAAAACGGTCACGGCTGATGTTCAGGATCTTGTCGTAAGACTCGAGATTGTCCTGCGCCAGGTGAAGCACGGCCTTAGCCTGAAGGACGCCGACGAACGCGGTGCGCAAATTGAACAAGAGATTGCGCTCGGAATCGGACTGCTGGGCGATGCCGATGGCGGTGCCTTGTTTGGCGCTCTCGAACCGCAGGCCGCGCTTATTCCGGCGTTCGAATAGATAGCTGACACCGGGCGAAACAAAAGTGCCGGCAAACGGCTTCCACACGCCGTTCGTGGGACTGATCTGGGTGCCGTCGGCCGACAGCGTGAAGTCGGGATTGGGGCGAAGGTGGGCCGTGATTTCCTGGGCCTTCAGTTCGTCAAGGTTCAGCCGGTTCGCCTGCAAGGTCGTATTGTTCAGCTCGAAGCGGTCTTTGACCTGGTCCCAGGTCCAGACCTGAAGTGCGGGCGGAGGCGCCGCTTGAGGCGCAGTCTGGGCAATCAGACTTGCCGCTCTGAGCGCCACCACGAAGCTTGCACTCAAGAATCTCCAACGCATCAATCACTCCATCGGGCGGCCATCGGACTGACGTGGGGGACAGGCCTCCAGCCGTTGGCTAGGTGCCGACAACCCTACTATTTCGATTCCCGCCTATGAATGTCATAAAGATAAGCAAATCCTTCGCGCCTCTTCATTCCGAGTCATGGGCGAATGGGGGAACCTACCGGGGGATGGAGTCGGGAGGAGCGCGGCTGGCCCGCTCTATGGCAGGCGCTGCCGGCAGGGACAAACTGGGAGTCGGCAGCGGCTGCCAGCCCTCGTTACTCACAAACAAGGAATTCGTAGCCCCTGCCAGGCCCTGGGGAATCTGAAACTTCCAGACCGAAGTCTTGTCATGGCTCGCGTGTCGGACGCTGCGCTTACTGGCCGGCGATTCCTCGATCTCGCTCCGCATCGCACGGAGGTCGTCCGTGGCGGAAACCACGGGGAAAAGGATGACCAAGATGCATCCTAGTGCCAGCAGGCATTGCCGTGGCGTGAACGCGCGACCTGCACGGACACTTCTGGCGTCGCGCCACAGCCAGAAAGCCGGCAGCGCCAGAAGCAGCCAGGCGAGGTTGAGCAACAGTTCCATGTAACCGAGACGGCGGGAACTCGAAACACAGCTTCCGGGGATAGTTTTTCAGAAATCTTAAATCCAAGTCAATGTGACTTCCGTGTGGCGGGGTGGGCCCTGGCGCAAGATCGCGCAAACAGAACATTCCTATACGGAAGCGACAGAATTGTGGGAGAGTAGGGAATCGGGGTCGGGTCAACAGAATACATATTCAGGATGTCTTTTGGCACACAGCGAAAAATTGTAGTTTCCAGCCCAATTACGGGGGGCCTTGGTGCAAAGAGCGCGTGCAGGATGACAGCCGTTTGAGAGTGGTGGCGATTTTCGAAGGTGGCGGATGAGCAAAAGTCGAAAAAAACGCCGGTATGCAGGCTTGGTCCTGCTGCTAGGGTGCGCGCTAGGGATGGCGGCATGCCAAATCGGGTTGGACAGGATCGGGGAGGAGCAGGCCGGAACTGAGGGCGCGACCGCCCTGCCGCAGGATGGTCCTGGGTTGATCATCGAAAACGAATCAGAGCTGCCCGAGACCTATCCGCGCGGATCCTATGAGGTCCGATTTCGAGCTCACGGGGGTGTGCCGGTGCTGCATTGGAGGCTGGAAAAGGGAGCTTTGCCGCCGGGGATCAAACTGGAGGATGACGGCCTGTTGCACGGGCAGGCAGAGCGCACCGGGGAATTTCAGTTTACCGTGTCGGTGACGGATAGCGGCAAGCCGCAACAGGCGGTGGAGAAGGGGTTTGTGCTTCGGGTACGTTCGGCGATGACGCTCAATTGGAAGGCGCCGGCGCACGTGAACGGGAACAGGATCGAGGGAAGCGCGGATGTTTCGAATACTACGCCCGACGATATGGACTTGACGTTCGTGGTGCTGGCAGTGGCGGCGAATGGGCGGGCAACCGCCATCGGATACCAGCACTTTGTGCTGCGGCGGGGTACCCTCTCGAAGGAGTTACCGTTTGGCGAGACGTTGCCCAATGGGGGGTACGTGGTCCACGTGGACGCGGTGGGCGAGGTGCTGGCCAAGAATCTGATTTACCGGGAGCGGCTGCAAACGCCGGCCCCGCTGCAGGTGACGGTGGGGCCGTAGGCGGCGGTGGAATCCAGCCTCCGGGGATAAAGCCCCTCAGAGAAATTAGGTAGCCGTGATCGCAGCGCGGAAAGCGCTGCGCCACCCGAACTTGACGTTTAGCAAGGGCATTTGCGGCTGGGGAAATCTCATGTCACAACTTCAAGCTGCGGTAATCGGCGCGGGATTTGTGGGACGCGCCCACATGGATGCTCTTCGCCGGATGGGCGTTTCGGTGCTTGGCGTCCTGGGAAGCTCTCCGGAACGCGGGGAGGCATCGCGGTCAGCGCTGCAACTACCGCGGGCCTACCGTTCGCTCGACGAGCTCGCTGCGGATTCCGAGGTCGATGTGGTTCACATCTGTACGCCGAACCACCTCCATTTTGAGCAAGCGTCAACTCTGCTGCGCGCCGGCAAACATGTGATGTGCGAAAAGCCAGTGGCTCTGACCACGCGGGAGAGCGCGGCATTAGTTGATCTAGCGCGCGAACACAAGCGGGCCGGCGGAGTGTGCTACAACCTGCGCTACTATCCCCTCTGTCAGGAAGCGCGCGCCCGCGTAGCCAGCGGGGTGATCGGCGAACCCCGTCTGGTGCATGGGAATTTTCTGCAGGATTGGCTGTTCTATCCCACGGACTGGAACTGGCGGCTCGAAACTCAGTTGGGGGGCGAGCTGCGCGCGGTTTCAGACATCGGGACGCACTGGCTCGACCTGGCGATGTGGCTCACCGGGCGCAAGATTGTCGAAGTCTGCGGCGATCTTGCGACCACGATTCCAGTGCGGCAGCGGCCGAGGAGCCGGGTCGAGACCTTTCAGGCTGCATCCAGCGCCGCTACCGACGCGGTGAAGATTTCGACCGATGATTATGCATCTGTGCTGCTGTGCTTTGAGGCGAATCTGCGCGGGGTCATGACGGTTTCGCAAGTCAGCGCGGGTCACAAAGCGTCACTTACATTCGAAGTCAATGGGTCGGAAGGATCGCTGGCCTGGAACTCGGAAGCCCCCAACCACCTCTGGATCGGGCACCGCAGCCAGCCGAACCAGGAACTGCTGAAGGACCCCTCGCTGATGACCCCGGTGGCGCGGCCCTACTCGGTCTATCCAGGAGGTCACACGGAAGGTTATCCCGATACGTTTCTGCAACTGTTTGAGGATTTCTACGCCCACATCGAGAGCAGTGCTCCGGCGGATTTCCCGAGCTTTCAGACGGGACACGACGAACTCGTGCTGTGCGATGCCATCGTGCGAAGCGCGCGTGAGCGACGGTGGGTCGAGGTTTGAGCCTGCAAGCCTCGAGGGTAGAGATTCGAGTTACTCAAATCACAAGAATTAGTGATCCAGATCACGCACCCATGTGTGGGAAATAACCCAAACCTGCCCGATCCGACGTCTTTTTGGGATGCGTTCAGCCCCTATCATACATTCGCAACCTACCTGTTTTCAATAGCATAGCTAGTATTCCAGGCGAATGGGGAGGGCTATGCGGATTGGTGCGCAGCGTGCCATGACCTGTCCGTGGATAGAGGTGCAACGCCGCGGAGATGCGGCCGGCTCCTCTCCCAAGGGAGGTTTGTGATGCGAGCACCTTATGGCCTTAATATCCTTGATAACTGCCTTACCTGCCCGGTCCGCGGAGAACATCTGTTCTGCAATCTTTCCCTGCAAGCGGCGCAACGACTGAACGATGTCAAGTCGACCGCGGTCTATCCCAAGGGAGCGATGCTGTTTATTGAAGGGCAGCAACCCCGCGGCGTTTTTGTGCTGTGTGCGGGAAAGGCGAAACTCTCCACCTCTTCCCGCGACGGAAAGACCATCATCACGAAGATCTCCGATGCGGGAGACGTGCTCGGTCTGAATGCGGTGGTGTCCAACCGGCCGTATGAAGTGACGGCCGAAATGATGGAGCCCGGCCAGGCCAATTTCATCCCCCGGGACTCCCTGCTGCACATGCTGAGGGACCATCCGGAAGTCGCGGTGCGGGTGGCGCAGCAGTTGAGCCGCAACTACTACACAGCCTATGAAGAAATCCGCACGCTGGGACTGGCGGCGTCACCATCCGAAAAGTTTGCCAAGCTTCTGCTCTCCTGGTCGACCAAGAGCGCACAGGACGACGGTTCAGCGCAGGTGAAGCTAACGCTCACCCACGAAGAGGTTGCCGAGATTATCGGGACGACGCGGGAGACGGTCAGCCGGCTGTTCTCAGAGTTCAAGAAGAAGCAGTTGATGCACATGAAAGGGGCGACGCTGGTGATCCGCAGTCGCATGGCGCTAGAGAAGATTGTGCAGTCCTAGTTCAGTAGGGGCGCGGTTGGGCAGCGCTGGAAGAGGTGTTGGTTCCAACCCGCTCAAGCGCGGTGAGTGTAACGGCGACGATATTACACCAACGGTCCTTTGCGCCAGGGCCAAAGCCATCGCTTTCATTGACTTGCCTGTCTTGCTCACGTAAGATTCGCGCCGATGATCGGCCAGACCATTTCGCACTACCGCATCGTGGAGAAGTTGGGCGGCGGCGGGATGGGCGTGGTTTATAAGGCGGAAGACACGCGGCTGCATCGTTTCGTCGCCCTGAAATTCCTTCCCGACGAGGTCGCGCGCGACCCGCAGGCGCTCGGCCGATTCCAGCGCGAGGCACAGGCTGCCTCCGCACTCAATCATCCAAATATCTGCACCATTCACGACATCGGTGAGGAGAATGGCATGGCTTTCATTGCCATGGAATACCTCGATGGCGTAACCCTGAAGCATCGCATTGGCGGGCATCCGCTGGATTTGGAAATTCTGCTCCCACTGTCTATAGAGGTGGCAGATGCGCTAGATGCCGCACACACCAAGGGAATTGTGCATCGCGACATCAAGCCGGCCAACCTCTTCGTGACCGAACGCGGCCATGCCAAGATTCTGGACTTCGGGCTGGCGAAGGTCGCGACTAACGCCGGTTCGTCAAGCCGGATGGCGTCGGATAATACGCAGACGCGCACGGTGAATGAACAGCTACTGACCAGCCCAGGAGCGACGCTCGGAACAGTCTGTTACATGTCGCCGGAGCAGGTGCGGGCGAAAGAGTTGGATGCACGCACCGACCTGTTTTCGTTCGGGGCCGTGCTGTATGAGATGGCGACGGGAGTGATGCCGTTTCAGGGCGAGAGTTCCGGTGTCATCTTCAAGGCGATCCTCGATTCGACTCCGCCCCCAGCGATTCGTTTCCATCCAGCGCTTCCGCCCAAGCTAGAAGACATTATTAACAAGGCTTTAGAGAAAGATCGAAACCTGCGTTATCAGGGTGCGGCGGAGATGCGAGCCGACCTGCAGCGCCTGAAGCGGGATACGGACTCGGGAAGGTCAGGCGTAGTCTCTGCCGCCCGCCCGGAAGCTTACACCGCGGTTGGGACAGAGGGCGCTTCGAGTACGGCGGTCACCTTCAGACCAGCGCGGGCCGCATGGAAACTGTGGGCGCTCACGGTTGGCGGCTTCGGTCTGGCTGTGCTCGCTTGGCTCGCCTATCTTGCATCTCGCCCTCTTCCTGCTCCGAGCGTATCGGGCTACAGCGCCGTGACGCATGACGGGTATTTAAAGGGCCTTGTCGGCACCGACGGAGCACGGCTTTACTTCAATGAATTTCCTTCGGAAGGGCCTGCCATCGCGCAGGTGTCGATCACTGGGGGAGAGGTGGCGCATGTCCCGGTGCCCGCACCGACGATGTTGCTGTTAGACGTTTTCCCGGATGGGGCGACCCTGCTCGTCGCGGACGAAGTAGGTCAGACATCGTTCCAGGGGCCACTCTGGGGACTGCCGGTGCTTGGCGGTTCGCCGCGCAGACTTGGGGACATCAAGGCACAGGCCGCCGCCTGCTCGGAGGATGGACAAACAATCGCCTATGCCGAAGGGAAGGACCTGTTTCTGGCAAAGAGTGATGGTGGCGAATCCCGCAAGCTGGTCTCATTGCCCGATTTCGCCTTTGATCTTGCCTGGTCGCCGGACGGCAAGGTGATTCGATTCAGAGTGAGCGACGTCCTAGCCGGTCAAGGCTCGCTTTGGGAGATTGCCGCGAACGGCACGAATCTGCATGCCCTCTTACCCGGCTGGCGTACGCCCGCGAGCGAGTGTTGCGGCAAATGGACTGCCGACGGGAAATATTTCGTTTTCCGGTCCGGGGGCGGCATTTGGGGCATTGCCGAAAACAGGAGTTGGTTGGGGAAGGGCAGCTCGCAACCCTTTCAACTAACCTCCGGTCCGATGACCTTTTTTTCGCCGCTCCCCAGCAAGGATGGCAAGAGGCTGTTTGTAGTGGGTGCGCTGGCGCACGGGGAACTGTCCCGCTATGACGGGAAGTCCGCAACGTTCTTTCCATTTCTTTCCGGAATCTCAGCAGACAGTGTCAGTTTCTCGAAGGATGGACAATGGGTCGCTTATGTCAGCTTCCCGGAGGGAACCCTGTGGAGAAGCAGAGCCGACGGCAGCCAGCGAGTTCAGCTCAGCTACCCGCCGCTCACCGCCGTCCTCCCCCGTTGGTCGCCCGACGGCAAGCAACTCGTCTTCTACGCATTATTGCCGGGCCAAAACGCGAAGTTGTACACGGTTTCCACCGATGGGGGAACACCGCGTGAACTGATGGCGGAGGACCCTACGGACAAATACGATCCGGGCTGGTCGCCGGAGGGAACAAGAATTATCTTCGCCAACGGGCCAACGAATCCGACGAGCAACATTCGAATTTTCGACGTGAATACTCATCAGATTTCAACTCTGCCCGGATCCACCGGCCTCTACTCGCCCCGCTGGTCGCCCGATGGGCGCTATATCGCTGCGATGCCCTTTGATTCCCGCAGCCTGATGCTTTTCGACTTTCAAACCCAAAAATGGGGGGAGATCGCAAACGTCAGCATGGGGTTTCCCACCTGGTCGAAGAACGGAGAGTATGTTTATTTTCTGCACGAACAGAACCAGCCGTCGGTGATGCGAGTGCACCTCCGCGACCGGAAGATCGAGAGGGTGGCCGATCTGAAAGACTTTCGGCAGGGAGGTTTTTACAGCGTATGGCTGGGAATAGCTCCCGACGATTCACCTCTTCTCTTGCGCGACACGGGCACGCAGGAAATTTATGCTCTCGATTGGCAGGCCCGGTAATACGCCCTCTTCGATTTACAACCATCGAGTTCGACTCGCCGGAGGGGGAACTGTGAACCGTTGTGTAAGGGGACGATTCCCCTGCTTGAGACCGCGGGCAAACTGAAACTCGATAACATCATTCCACACAAAACGGAGGGGAGGACCTGTCAATGATCACTCGACGCAGTTTCCTCATCGCAAGCGGACTCACCGCGCTCGCATCAACCCGAGGGTTCGGCGCGAACGATACCATCCGTATCGGAGTCATCGGAGCCGGCCATCGGATGAAGGGTCTTCTCGATGCTGCGGACAAGGTCGGCCCCTACGAGGTCGTCGCCGTGAGCGACGTGTATGCACCCCACCGCGATGCGGTCCAGGAACGCTCCAAGGGTCTGGCGACCACGCACCTGGATTACCGCGACCTGCTGGCGAAGGACATCGATGCGGTGATCATCGCGTCCCCGGACCACTGGCACGTCCGCATGGCAGTCGATGCACTGGCGGCGGGCAAAGACGTCTATCTGGAAAAGCCTGTGACCCACACCGTCGAGGAAGGTGCTACCCTCGCGCGCGCGGTTCGTTCCAGCAAGCAGATTCTGCAATGCGGCATGCAGCAGCGCAGCTGGACTCATTTTCGCGACGCGGTCGATTTGATTCAGGGCGGAAGTCTGGGGCGCGTCGTGCAGGTGCGAACCTTTTGGTGGCAGAACTATGGAAGGAGCTGGCGAGCGAAACCGATCGACCAACAGGCGCTCGATTGGAAGCTTTGGCTCGGATCCGCTCCCGAGCAGCCCTTCAGCGACGAAAAATTCAACCATTGGCGGTGGTTCTGGAATTTTGGCGGCGGGGCCATGACCGACCTGTTCACCCATTGGATCGACGTGGTGCACTGGGCGATGAAAGCCGATCAGCCCCGTCAGGCGCAGATGCTCGCCGATAAATATCTTTTTGAGCAGTGGGAGTGCCCTGACACCATTCAGGCGGCGTTCCGCTACCCCGGTTTTGATGTGGTGTACGAGGGCATGATGAATTCCTCCATTGACGGTGGTGGACTTGAGTTCCGTGGGACGGAGGCAACCTTGAAGATCGATCGCGACGGCTTCGCCGTTTATCGCGAACAGATTGATGAGGGAGAGGGGAAGAATCCGGCTCTTACCGAACACAGCGTCCGGGATGGCACCATTTCGCACATGGAGAATTTCTTCGAATGCATCAAGTCGCGCAAAGAGCCGAGCGCGCCGGTAGAGACAGGGGTCGCGGCGGCGCGCGCGGGGCAATTTGGCAACTTGGCTTACCAGCACGGCGGGCAGTATGTGTGGCCGCCGAAGGCCTGATTCATGTAGCCCCGGACGCCTTCGTCCGGGGTTGCGCGCAGCGCAATGCGGGGCAGCGGAACTGCGGGAACGGCGAGAAAACCCAACGGCACCTTGGCTGAACGCCGTCACACGCGCCGCTTCGCTCCGCGGGGCGGACGAATGCGTCCGCCCCTACATGAGGTGTTATTGGGCCAGCGTCAGCACGATTGCGCGGTCGACCTCGTCGGCCTTCGGTGGGGGGAGTTTCAGGATTACGCCGTCTGTACTCTGCGTGAAGTCCGTCTTTATCCCGTCGGCTAGAGATTGAGCGGCTGACACTTTTCCTGCGATCGGCGGCAGGGCCAGGAGCGGTGATCCCCAATTCAGCACGTGGACGTAAATCTTGTTTTCTTTCTGCGTAGTGACTCCCCAGTCGCCGGGTGGGATGGGACCTCCGCGGGTGCCGTAGATCGAGTCTCCGTATGTTGCAAGCCACCGGCCGACGGAATGCAGGCGTATGACAAATTGCGGATCAATTTCGCCGTTCGGGTAGGGGCCGATGTTGAGCAGAAGGTTTGAGTTGTTGCCCGCGGCCCGCACCAGCTTTCGCTCCAAGTCTTCCGAACTCTTGTATTGACTGTCTCCGATGTTGAACCCCCAGGACCCGTTCAGCGTGTCTGAGCTTTCGAGCGGGAGTTGAGTGCTTATGAATTTAGTGTTGAAGCCAGCTGTATTCTGACCGGGGAGATCGCGCTCGAAAGTCTGAACGTCTTCGCCGGGACGCGGCGTCTGATGATGGTTGGGAATGATGAGCGCGGCGGGCTGCAACTGGTGAATGAGCGCATAGGTTTTGGGGAGATGCCAGTCGGCGTCGGGCTTGTCCCACATGCCGTCGAACCAGATGCCGCCGATGGGGCCGTAGTTGGTGAGGAGTTCGCGCAACTGGCCGTCCATGTAGGTGTCGAGGTAGGCGTTGAAGTCGCCGCGGTCGGGGCGGCCGTTGTTCCAACTGGTGGAGCCGCGCGGATAGTAGTCGGGATTGTGCCAGTCAAGTTGCGAATAATAGAAGAAGAGCTTGATGCCCTGTCGGTGGCACTCGTCGGCGAGTAGCTTGAGCGGATCCTTCTTGTAGGGCGTGCGGGCGACTACGTTCCAGTCCGAGACTTGCGAGTCGAACATGGCGAAGCCGTCGTGATGCCGCGAAGTGATGGTGATGTACTTCATTCCGGCAGCCTTGGCTAAAGCGACCCAGGTTGCAGCATCGAATTTCTCGGGATCGAAGAACGAAGGCAGGCGATTGTATTCGTCGAGCTGGAGATGGCGTTCGTGGAAGACCCATTCGCCGTCACCAAGAACGCTGTAGACGCCCCAGTGGATAAACATGCCGAATTTCATGTCCTGGAATTCGCGGCGGGCCTGGAGGTTTTCGGGAGAAGGCTGGTAGCCGGTCTGTGCGGAGGCAACATGGAGCGCGAAAATGACGGTGGCCGTAGAGGCAATCGCTAGAGCGCATCTTGCGATGGTGGACTGACGGGAGTGTGGCATCTTTCGTTCCTCTCGAATAGTCTAACCGGAGGTTGAGTGCCACAGGGTCGCATGCATCTGAGTGAGGTAACCGATATGGCGCAATCGAACGGATTGATTCAGGTGGGGAGTCATCATGCGGTTGATGAGACGGTGCGGCGGCTAATGGCGGCGTTTGCCGAGAAAGGGCTGCAGGTGTTCGCCGTGATCGATCACCGTGGCGAAGCGGAGAAAGTGGGCTTGAAGATGAGGGCGACGAAGGTTTTAATCTTTGGGAGTCCGAAGGCGGGAACTCCGCTCATGGTGGCGGCTCCGAGCCTGGCGATTGATTTGCCGCTGAAGGCGCTGGTGGCGGAGGACGCGCAGGGCAACGTCTCGGTGACGTACAACGACCCGGAGTATCTGAAGAAGCGGCATGGCGTGCCGGAGGAGCTGATCAAGAATCTGGCAGGTGCGGGCGTTGTGATCGGGAAAGCTGTGGAATAATGCAGTCGGTATGCGCTGCGGCTTGGACTGTCTAAAACCCCCACTTCTCGCGCACAGAACGCGCGAGAAATGGGGCACCCGGAGAGATTGTGACGGAGAATACGAATCCGAATCGCGCGCGCGACCATTTGGCGAATGAGCGGACCTTTTTGGCCTGGGTGCGGACGGGAGCGGCGATCGTGGTGTTTGGCTTCGCGATTGGGCGGTTCTCGATTGCGATGCGACAGTTGACCGCGCTCGAAGGGCATCCCCTGCGGACGGCGGGGATTTCGGTGTGGATGGGTTCGGGCGCGATTCTCGCGGGGGTGGCGCTGGTGGTGGCGGGGCTGGTGCGATACCGCAAGACCCGGGTGCAGTTGGATGCGGGGACGTTTGAGCCGGCGGGGTTTGTGCTGGATCTGATCACAATTTTGACGGTGTTGTTTGGCTTGGCGTTGGCGGGGTACTTGATTTATACGGAGACGAGTTTGGGTTGAGCGTGGGCAGGGGCTGAAGCCCTCGTCCTTTCTTGACTTCCAGCGCGGCCCCTTCGGCAAGCTCAGGGCAAGCTCTTGAAGGGCCGCTCTTCCACGGTGATGGTTAGTTTAGGATTCACTGGAGACTATGGCGAACGATCAGGAAAAAGAGGCGGCGGCGCGGGCTAGTTTGCGGTTTGTGAAAGATGGGCAGGTGGTGGGGCTGGGGACGGGGTCGACGGCAGCGTACTTTATCAAGCTGCTCGCGGAGCAGGTAAAGAACGGGCTGATGATTCGCGGGATTCCAACTTCAGTGCGGTCGCGGGAACTGGCGGAGAGTCTGGGGATTCCGCTGATAACGCTGGATGAGTGCCAGGAGATAGCGGTCACGGTGGATGGAGCGGATGAGGTTGATCCGCAACTGCGATTGATCAAAGGCGGCGGTGGGGCGATGCTGCGGGAGAAAGTGGTGGCGTCGGCTACGAAGCAGTTGGTGATTGTGGCGGACGCGTCGAAGCAAGTGCCGGTGCTGGGGAAATTTCCATTGCCGGTGGAAGTGATCCGCTTCGCGCAGGCGCTAGTGGCGAAGCGAATTGCGGCGCTGGGCGCTGAAGTGGCCGTAAGAACGGGTGCCGATGGGAAGCCTTATGTGACGGACGAGAACAATCACGTTCTCGACTGCCGGTTTGGACAGATTCGGGATGCCGACGGGCTAGCGAGGGAGTTGAGCGGAATGCCGGGTATCGTGGAGCATGGGTTATTTATTGGCATGGCGAGTGTGGTGTTGTTTGCCCGTGGCAGCGAGATCGTGGAATTGAGAAGATAGCTGAGTTGAGGAACTGGGTGCCCCATTTCTCGCGTTTTTTGCGAGAAGTGGAGACTTTGCGAGGAGAGCTAGCCGAGCTTTGCTCGGCCCGGACGGGCGAATGCGCCCGTCCCCACACGAGCACATGTATGGCACCTGGGGCACAAGTTCGGGAGTGGAGCGGACCGTCGCGGAGGCGGGTGCAGAGGTATCAGGTGCAGGCGCCGCTGGATGTGACGGTGCTGCGGTCGGGGATTCCTGACACGGTGCCGGGGCGGTCGGTAAACGTCTGCGAGCGTGGGATTGCCGCCATGCTGGCGGGGGAATTGGTTGCGGGCGAGGCAGTGGGGATTGAAGTGCAACTGCCGCAGTTGGCAGATCCCCTGCGGACGCGGGCGTTGGTTCGGTATCAGGACAAGCTGCGCTGCGGGCTCGAGTTTATAGGGTTGTCGGTTGAGCAGCGCGCGGCGATCCGGGATTGGGCCATTCAGGCGAAGGCGGAGGCGGAGGTCGGCGGGAGTCCGATTGCAGTGATGGCGAAAAAAGGCGATGACGCTGGAGGGGGAAGCCGGCTAACCACGAACGGGGGAGCGCCGCGCAAGGCTAGGAGGAAGCGACGCTGGATAGGATGGGCCATCGTGCTCGTCTTCATCGCGATTGCTGCATACCTGTTCTGGTGGCACTGGAACCGCGAGTGGGAAGAGTTGGAGACTGGGCTGAAGGCAGCGCAGACGGCGCCGGCGGAAAAGCCACAGGCGCTGGTTCCCGCGGAAGTCATGGAAAAATTGTTGATCCACCGGGTGGAGCCAGCCTATCCAGCGGAGGCGCGGAGGGCGAATCTGCAGGGTGTGATCGCGCTCGACATAGTGGTGGGGCGGGATGGGTCGGTGGTGAGCACGCACGCGCTGAACGGTCCCGAGGTGCTGGCGCGGGCGGCGACGGACGCGCTACGCTGGTGGAAATTTGAGCCGTATCGGGTAAATGGCGAACCAGCGGTGGTGGAGACGACGGTAGCGGTGGAGTTTAAGCGGTAGCAGCAGCGACTTTTGGCCTCCGCCTGCCGGGGCATCGACCGATCCGCGTAGTTGGCAGCAGGTTCGCGAATTAAACAGCACACAGTTTTAGGTCCGCCGGAGGCAGCCGGTAAGGAATCCGAGGGCCGGACGCCCGTCTAACTCTTCTTCTTGCGGAGTTCACGCAGGACTGCGGTGCCACTGACGGCGAAGCAGACTACAGCTCCCAAGGCGGCTACCAGCATGTGGTTCGCGCTGAGGTGGAGGACGTCAGCAAAAACGGCGGCAATTGCGAAGATCAGCCCAATGACATTGAGCCAGAGCGGTGCGCGGACCCGGGTGCTTAGGTCCTTGCGAAGGCGAAGTTGCAATAGGATCGCGGCGAGTCCAATGGCGGCCACGACGACCAGGGCGAGCGGGCTGGAGAAAGCGGGACGGCTGGTGTAGATCACGACCAGAGCGAGCGCGAGGAGAAGCAAGCCGGCAGCAAAGATGGTCCAACGACGAGGCTTGGGCGCGGGAGCCGGGTTGGAAGTGGCGTCGGGCACGTAGTTCCGACCCAAGTTATACAGGGCCAGGCCAGGGTTTTCAATTGCACGTCGGTGCTAATCGCGGACGCCAACTAGTTCGTCTTCCCGATCGCCTGCTTGCTCTGTAGATTCCTCTCTGCCAGTTGAACTAACGGTCTTCAGCGCATCTGCGGCCTTCACCTTCACATCCGGGAACGTCTCCTGCGTTGTTGGGGCTCCCTTCGCGACAGCCGGCGAGCTACCGGCGCCGTTGGCAAGGCAACCGACCGGCTCAAGTGCGCGGCATAAAGCGACTGGCGCCGCCCAACCATTGGGCCTGCCGGGGATCTCCTGTTCCGGCCGGACGTCGCCCATGTGCGGAACATCTGTCACCATCTGTCGCCTTCGATCCTGTGGGAACTGATCTGGTCGAGGCGTTTGAGCACATCGCCACAGATGTGAAACTGGTGATGGCCGGTGCATCGAGCTATTGCGATGAGTACAGCCGGGAGTTGCGGACACATGCGAGTGAACGCATACGGATGCTCGACTGGGTCTCGGGTGAGACGCTTGATGAACTGCTGACCAATGCCATGGTGTTCGTGTTGCCGTCAGACTTGGAGGGGTTGTCCCTGGCGCTGCTGGACGCCATGGGAGCCGCAGTCTGCGCGTTGACCAGCGATGTTCCGGAAAACCGCGAAGCAGTGGACGGAGCCGGATTTACCTTCCCACGCGGGAGTGCGGCGGACCTGGCAGACCGGTTGCGCTTCCTGATCGCGAATCCGGAGGTGCGATCGGCCGCTGCCAGCATGGCTAAGCGGCGGATCGCAGAGCACTATCAAAGGCAAACGATTGCCGAAGACATTGAGAAAGCCCATTTCCAGATGATGGGGTGGAAATTGGTGGAGGCACTTGCCAAGAGACCCGACGCGTGCGCCCTTGGGGTCGGTCAGACCGAGATGCCGGAGCGGCGAGCGGGATCGTTTACAGCCTGTGCTTTCGAGAACACAGTTTGGCCCAACGATGTGTGCGCGGCTTTTCTGACGACGTCTGCCGCCTTGTTGTGATCCTGAACATAATTCTTTCGCGGTAGACTGCGAAGGGTGCGGCGGCCGACCACCGATGGAAGAACAAAATAGCAACATTCGAGCTAAGGGCGGGGCCAACCCCGTCCTTTTTTATTACAATCAAATGTTTGTCTTGCGATGGGCAAGGCGGAACCGTTCTGAAGCAAACGACGTTTGCGCATGCGAAATACAATTCTGGTCACCGGCGGTGCGGGGTTCATCGGTTCCAACTTCATCCTGCAGCAAATGCGGGGTGAGTCGGCATCGATCGTGAATCTGGACAAACTGACGTATGCAGGGAACGTGCGGAATCTCCAGAGCCTCGCCGCTGACCGGAGGTATGAGTTCGCTCAAGGCGACATCAGCGAACGCGTATGTGTACGGCAATTGCTCGACCAGCATCAACCGGGGGCGATCGTACATTTCGCGGCCGAAAGCCACGTGGACCGCTCCATTCGGGGCCCGGAGGATTTCATCCGCACCAATGTTGACGGCACCTTCGCGTTGCTGGAAGAGACGCGAGCGTACTGGAGCGCGCTCGGGGACGAAGACCACAAACACTTCCGGTTTTTGCACGTTTCTACCGACGAAGTGTACGGCTCGCTCGGCCCCGACGACCCGCCGTTTTCCGAAACCACGCCCTACGCCCCGAATAGTCCGTATGCGGCTTCCAAAGCCGCGTCCGATCACCTGGTGCGTGCCTACCACCACACCTACGGTCTGCCGACGCTCACCACAAATTGCTCGAACAACTACGGGCGATTTCAGTTTCCGGAGAAGCTGATTCCGTTGATGATCCTCAACGCACGGGATGGGAAAGCATTGCCCGTGTACGGAGATGGCAAAAATGTCCGCGACTGGCTGTACGTGGAGGACCACTGCGAGGCGATCGCGACTGTGCTACGGCACGGGCAGCCCGGAGAGACGTACAACATCGGCGGATGGAACGAGAAGGCGAACCTGGAGATCGTGCAGACGATCTGCGACCTTGTAGATGAGATGGCGCCCAGGACGGCGGGCTCCCGCCGTGAGCTGATCAGGTTTGTGAAGGACCGGCCGGGGCACGACCGCCGCTACGCGATGGACGCACGCAAGATCGAACGCGAACTGGGATGGAAGCCAAAAGCAAGGTTTGAGGAGGGGCTTGGCAAGACCGTTCGCTGGTACCTTGAAAACGAGGAGTGGGTGCGGGACGTGACCAGCGGTGCTTACCGCCAGTGGGTTGCGACGCACTATTCTGGTTGACCGATCGAATCATGAGCGAAATCACGCAATACAAAGGCATCATCCTGGCGGGAGGCTCGGGCACGCGTCTGTATCCCGTCACGCACGCGATGGGAAAAAGTCTGCTTCCCGTCTACAACAAGCCCATGATTTATTACCCGCTGTGCACCTTGATGCTGGCGGGAATCCGGGACATCTTGGTGATTTCGACTCCCGACGATGTTCCCAAATTTCAGGCGCTCCTGCAGGATGGGAGTCAGTACGGCATTCGCCTACGGTACAAGGTGCAGGCGAAGCCGGAGGGAATCGCACAGGCACTGCTGCTGGCGGAAGAGTTTCTGGATGGCAGTCCCTGTGCGCTGGTGCTGGGAGACAACATCTTTTACGGACATGATCTTGCCAAAGATCTGCGAGAGGCGGCCAATCACCTGCAGGGTGCCCGGGTTTTCGCATACCCGGTGCATGATCCGGAGCGTTACGGAGTGGTGGAGTTTGATCCCAGCGGACGTGCTCTAAGCATCGAGGAAAAGCCGAAGCAGCCGAAGTCGCGATATGCCGTGACCGGGCTCTATTTCTACGATCGCCAGGTGGTAGGGATTGCGAAATCGCTGAAACCGAGCGCGCGCGGCGAACTCGAGATCACCGACGTGAACCGAGCCTACTTGAAGAACGGCCAGTTGGAGGTTGTCGTGATGGGGCGCGGCATGGCGTGGTTGGATACGGGCACGCATGAATCGTTGATGGATGCCGCGCTCTACATTCAGGCCATTGAAAAGCGGCAGGGGTTGATGGTGGCGTGTCCGGAGGAAATCGCTTACCGCTCCGGTTACATTACCGCGGCTCAGGTGGAAACGATCGCCAGCACGATGAAAAACAGCAGCTATGGCGCGTACCTGCTGCAACTCTTGCGAGAAAGGGTATTCTGAGGTGACCGCCATTCCAGAAACGCGGCGAGCGATGGATGCAATCAGGAAAATTGCGACCTCACTGCCCGGTGCCTTCATTCTGGAGCCACGCGTGTTTGGCGACGAACGAGGATTCTTCCTGGAAAGCTACAACGAGAAGGTCTTTGCGGAGTTGGGTATCGGAGAGCGGTTCGTGCAGGACAATCATTCCAGCTCACGGCGCAATGTATTGCGCGGGCTGCATTATCAGATCAAACAGGCGCAGGGGAAACTCGTGCGTGTGGTAGAGGGCGAGATCCTTGACGTCGCGGTGGATCTACGCCGGAGTTCTCCAGCGTTTGGCGGATGGGAGGCTGTGCGTCTGTCGGGCGAGAACAAGCGTATGCTGTGGATCCCGGCCGGATTCGCGCACGGATTTCGCGTGACTTCGGAGAAGGCGCAGGTGGTCTACAAAGCGACCGACTACTATGCTCCGGAACATGAACGAACCCTGGCGTGGGATGATCCCGACTTGAAGATTGACTGGGAACTGGAAGGCGAGCCCATCGTGTCCGCCAAAGATCAGCTTGGCGTCGCTCTTCGTGAAGCCGAGACGTTCGAATAATCGCAGGAAATCACCCAAATGAGAGCCCTGATTTTTGGCGCGTCGGGCCTTCTGGGCAAGGCGTTGATGCGCGAATGGGTCGGAGACGAAGTAGTCGGTGTTACTTCGCGCGACGTAGACATTCGTGACGCGGACAAAGTGCGGGAAGTAGTGGAGAAGGCTCGTCCAGAATGGATTGTGCTGGCGGCGGCCTATACCGACGTGGACGGTTGCGAAAATCATCCGGATCTTGCTTTTGCGGTCAACCGGGATGGGGCTGTCAGTGTCGCCCAGGCTGCGAAGCAGGCGGATGCGAATCTGGCCTTTCTCAGCTCTGATTATGTATTCGAGGGAAAGAAGACATCGCCGTACGAAACTACGGATGTGCGCAATCCCCAAAGCGTTTACGGACGGTCGAAAGCGGAGGCAGAAGTCCGGTTGCTGGAAGTGCTGCCCGCGTGTTGTGTCGTCCGCACTTCGTGGCTGTTTGGGACGGGCGGGAAGTGTTTTCCCGACACAATCCTGAAGCTGGCAGCGAGTCGACCAGTATTGGATGTGGTTAACGACCAGCGGGGATGTCCGACGTATTCCGTAGATCTCGCAAGGGCGATCATCGGGTTATGCCGCAAGGACGCCAGCGGAATCGTGCATGTGACGAACGCCGGCGATTGTTCGTGGTTTGAGTTTGCGCGCGAGATCGTAAAGGGAGCGGGACTGGCCACCGAGGTGCGTCCGATCAGCAGCCGGCAAATGGCACGTCCAGCACCGCGTCCGGCGTATTCCGTCCTGTCGGAGAAGAGCCTGCAACAGCATGGAATTACCGTGCCCACCTGGCAGGATGCACTGCAGCGCTATTTGCAGGAACGGAAAGGGTGATCTTCCTGCTCGGGCGTTGCTTCGCCTGACGTGGGGCTGTTACGATGCGGCGGGGTCGCGAGCAATTGAAGTCCATCCTGAATTACATCGACGGGCAGTTCGTACGCGGGAAACGGGAGTTCGTCGACGTCAATCCCGCGGATGGCAGCGTGCTTGCCCAAGTCACGGAGGCGGATCAAGGCTTGGTCGATGACGCGGTGCGGGCGGCTCGAAAGGCGTTGCGAGGAGAGTGGGGCCGGTGGGGGATCCGCGAACGCGCTACGCGGCTGCATAAAGTGGCCGACGCGATCGAAGCGCGGTTCGATTGCTTCGTCGCAGCCGAGGTGGCGGATACGGGCAAGCCGGTGGCGCTTGCTTCCAGGCTGGATGTTCCTCGCGCCGCGGCAAATTTCCGCGTGTTCGCCGACATGATTAAGACCGCGGGCCAGGAATCCTTTCAGACGGAAACTCCAGACGGCAAAAGCGCGCTGAACTACGCTGTTCGCAAACCTCTCGGCGTCGTGGCGATTATCACTCCCTGGAACCTGCCATTGCTCCTGCTGACGTGGAAGGTTGCGCCCGCCTTGGCATGCGGTAATACGGTGGTTGTGAAACCCTCCGAGGAAACTCCGGCAACCGCGACGCTGCTCGCCGAGGTGATGAAGCAGGCCGAAATTCCTGACGGAGTCTACAACGTCGTCCACGGGTTCGGGCCGAACTCAGCGGGAGAGTTTCTTACGCAGCATCCGGATGTCAATGCCGTGACCTTCACCGGTGAGTCGCAAACGGGAGCCGCGATTATGAGGACCGTCGCCGCTTCGGTAAAGCCAGTCTCCTTTGAACTCGGTGGTAAGAATGCCGCGATCGTGTTCGCCGACTGTGATTTTGAGGAGGCGGTAACGGGGATCAGTGAGGCCGCGTTCCTCAACACCGGGCAGATTTGCCTGTGTGCCGAACGAGTCTATGTTGAACGCGCGATCTTTTTCCGGTTCGTCGAGGCGTTGAAGCGCAGGGCGGAAAGTCTGCGCATTGGATCTCCGCTAGAAGAGACCACGGATCTTGGTCCGCTGATTTCGGCCCAGCATCGTGAGAAAGTGCTTTCTTACTATCGGTTGGCACGCGAAGAAGGAGCAACGGCGGTAACGGGAGGGGGCATTCCTCAGTTTGGCAATGCGCTCGACCGGGGTTTTTACGTGCAGCCAACGATCTATACTGGGTTGCCGGAATCGGCGCGCTCCGTGAAGGAGGAAATTTTCGGTCCGGTGTGCCATGTTGCCCCCTTCGACACGGTGGAGGAAGCGGTCGAGATGGCGAACGACAGCAAGTACGGCTTGGCCGCATCGATCTGGACGACGAATCTGAAGCGCGGTCACCGCGTGGCGCAGCAGATGAATGCGGGCATCACGTGGGTGAATTGCTGGTTCCTGCGGGATTTGCGAACTCCTTTTGGCGGGATGGGGCTTTCCGGAATTGGACGGGAAGGCGGCATCCATTCCCTGAATTTTTATTCGGAGTTGAACAACGTTTGCATTCGGCTGTGAGGATCTGGTGGAGACGAGCGGTAGTGCACGCAGGGGGAAAGTCGAAAGTAAGATAATCGCGGGGAAGGCGAAACCACGCGGCAAGTACCCGCACGTCAAGCGCGCGGGTGACTTCCTCCTTGTGTCGGGGACGAGCGCGCGCCGTGCCGATAACTCGATTACGGGCGCAGAAGTCGATGAATTCGGAACGACGAGTCTCGATATTCGTGCGCAGACGCGGGCCGTCATCGAGAACGTGCGCGATATTCTCGGAAGCGTGGGCGCGCAACTGAAGGATGTCGTCGAAGTGACGACCTATCTGGTCAACATGAACGATTTCGCAGGATACAACGAGGTGTATGGTAAATACTTCGGTAACGACGGGCCGGCTCGAACCACCGTAGCGGTGCACCAGCTGCCTCATCCGCATTTACTGATCGAAATTCGGGCTATGGCATACAAGCCGGAGAAATAGGAGTCCTAATGCCCTCCATCAAGGGTCTCAAGGCGTTCAATTTTCAGGCCTGGATCGAAGAGAATAAAGAGAAGTTCAAGCCGCCCGTGGGCAATGCGCAGGTGTGGGAGGACGGCGAGATGATGGTAACCGTGGTTGGTGGCCCCAACCACCGGCGCGATTATCACGATGATCCGACTGAGGAATTTTTCTATCAGTTGAAAGGAAACATCTTTCTGCGCATCATGGAGACGCCGGGCAAGCCTCCCCTCGAGATTCCGATCAAGGAGGGCGAGATATTTTTACTTCCCAAGCACATGCGCCATTCGCCACAGCGGTTGCAGGAAGGCAGCATCGGCGTGGTGGTCGAGATGCCGCGACCGGAGGGAGTGCTGGATGGGTTCGAGTGGTATTGCCAGAAATGTCATCAACGGGTGCATCGCGCGGAAGTGAAACTGAAAAGCATCGTTCGTGATTTGCCGCCCCTGTTTGAGCAGTTCTACAGCAATGAGAATCTGCGCAAGTGCAAACACTGCGGCGCAGTTCACCCCGGCAAACTGTAATGCCAGTCATCGACATCCATAACCACTTTTTTCCGCGCACCTGGCCGGATCTGGCGGCGCGCTACGGAACCCCCAACTGGCCGTGGATCAAGCACACCGAGGCCGGGAAGGCGGAGATCATGGTGGGCGATCGATTCTTCCGCCAGATTTATTCCGCGTGCTGGGATCCCGAGGTGCGACTCCGCGAAATGGATCGCGACGGCGTCGAGGTGCAAGTGCTCTCGGCAACGCCAGTACTGTTTGCATACCAACGTCCTGTGGAACATGCGCTGGATTGTGCACGTTTGTTCAACGATGCTGCGCTGGAACTGTGCGCGCAGGGCAAGGCCCGGCTGAAGTCTTTGTGCCAGGTTCCGTTGCAGGACGTGGACGCGTCGTGCAAAGAATTGAGCCGCTGCATGCGTGCGGGCCACGTGGGAGTGCAGATTGGCAATCACGTGGGAGAGAGAAATCTCGATGACCCAGGCATCGTGACCTTCCTGCATCACTGCGCGGATGAAGGTGCGGCCGTGCTGGTTCATCCCTGGGACATGCTGGGTCCCGAGCGCATGCCCAGGTACATGATGCCGTGGACCGTGGGCATGCCCGCGGAGACGCAACTGGGCATTGTAGCCATGATTCTCGGCGGAGCGTTCGACAAGTTGCCGAAGAATTTGCGAATCTGCTTCGCCCACGGCGGAGGAAGCTTCGCGTTCCTGTTGGGACGGCTGGAAAATGCCTGGAACCATCATCCGGTGGCACACGGCGTGTGCGAATTCCCACCCAGTCGCTACTTGAATCGCTTTTACGTAGATTCGGCGGTGTTCGACGATTGCGCGCTGCAGTTTCTGGTGAAAACCATGGGAGCGGAGCGCGTGATGCTGGGCTCGGACTATCCCTTCCCTCTGGGCGAGCAACGAGTGGGCACGCTGATTCGATCGAGTCAATTGACCGACCAGGCAAAGGCTCGCTTGTTGGGTACGAATGCAGTGGAGTTTCTTGGCCTAAAGGGCACGAGAACCGCCGCGAGTGACGCGGATACAGCGCCTTCAGCCACCGCCATACTCGCCGTACCGCAGGGAGAGCAGCTTACCTACAGTTCGTATCTCAAGATCCCTGAGTTGCTGAAGCTGCAGCAATCACAGTCTTCACCAAAACATCACGACGAGTTGCTGTTCATCATCGTGCACCAGACTTACGAATTGTGGTTCAAGGAATTGCTGCATGATCTGGACGCAGTGGTCGCGAACCTGCGAGCAGCCGGAGCGAACCCCAAGTCTCGCGACGAGGTGTATGAAGCGGCGCGATTGCTGCGGCGCTGCACGGAAATCATGCGCGTGCTGGTGGAGCAGTTCACGATCCTCGAGACCATGTTGCCCACACATTTTATGGCGTTCCGTGGCAAGCTCGAGCCGGCCAGTGGATTTCAATCGGAACAGTTTCGCGAGTTAGAGTTCCTATGCGGCTTGAAGGACGAGAAGATGTTGGGGTATCACCGGCCGACGCCCGAAGCTCATGCTCTGCTGGAGCGCAGGCTGCGTGAGCCTTCGCTGCACGATGTTTTCTTCGACGCATTGCGAGCCATGGGTACGTTGCAGGTCAATGACAACGCAGGTGAGCGCGAGCGATTTGATGCGCGTGCCCGGGCGGTTCTCTCGCTATACCGGGACGAACGCAGCCACCGCGATTGGATCGACGTGTGCGAACGGCTCACCGAGTTTGACGAACTCGTCGTGAGTTGGAGGCTGCGCCACATTCAACTGGTGGAGCGCGTGATTGGCGTGCGCATGGGAACGGGCGGAAGCGCAGGGTCTTCTTACTTGAAACATACGCTGGACAAGAAATTCTTCCCTGAAATGTGGGAGGCCCGAACGCTGTTGACCGAGTAGGCGAAGGACCGCCGCAGACTCTGGGTTCATCCTCTTTGCATGATGATTCGCGAAGCCGAAACCATTTCGCTGATTGGCGCCGGACTCAATGGACCGCTGCTGGCGCTCGGTCTGGTCCGGCGCGGATTCCGTGTGGAGATCTACGAGAGACGGCCGGATATGCGCCACGTGCGAATGAGCGCCGGGCGGTCGATCAATCTAGCCCTGTCAACACGCGGGATTCATGCTTTGACCGAAGCCGGACTATGGAACGAGATGCGGAAGATCGTCATTGCGATGAAGGGAAGGATGATGCACTCGGCCACGTCCGAGCTTGCGTTTCAGCCGTATGGCAAGGACGAGTCTGAAGTCATTAATTCCATCTCGCGCGCCGAACTGAATATTGCGCTGATGAATGCCGCCGAAGAGCAGGGGGTAAAGATCTCGTTCCAACAGCGTTGCACCGGAATCGACCTGAGAACAGGAACGGTTCACCTGCGGGATGAGCGAACCGGCGAGGACCGATGTCTGGATTCAGGCGTCACCATTGGGTGTGATGGGTCGGCGTCGGCGATTCGCGGCGAAATGCTGAAACAGAATCGTTTCAACTTTTCGCAACAGTACCTGGACTATGGGTACAAAGAACTCACGATCCCGGCTGACCCGAACGGACAGCACGTTCTAGAAAAGAATGCGCTGCACATCTGGCCGCGAGGCAATTACATGCTGATCGCGCTGCCCAATGTTGACGGGACGTTTGCATGCATTCTTTTTCTGCCATTTGAGGGGCGGGATAGCTTTGCCCAGTTGACCACGCATTCAGAAGTGACCGAGTTCTTCCAGTCACGATTTCCGGACGCGATACCCCTCATGCCGGACTTGGTTGACAACTTCTTCGCCAATCCTACCGGGTCGATGGTGACGATCAAGTGCTCACCATGGCATGTTGGGGGGCGGGTTCTGCTGCTGGGGGACGCGGCGCATGCGATCGTTCCTTTCTTTGGCCAGGGAATCAACTGCGGGTTTGAGGACTGCACCTGCCTGCTCGATCTGCTTAATCGGCACGGAGCCGACTGGGCGCGGGTCTTCAGCGAATTCGAGGAGAGACGAAAAGTCAACACCGACGCCATCGCTGACCTGGCGGTCGAGAACTTCGGCGAGATGAGAGATCGCGTCGCCGACCCGCGATTTCTGTTTCGCAAGAAGGTTGAACTGGCCCTGGAGGCCCGATATCCGCAGCTTTTTGTGCCCAAGTACGCAATGGTCACTTTTCACCGCATCCCGTACTCGACTGCCTTGAGGCGGGGCCAGGTGCAGGACCGCATGTTGACGGAGCTGTGTGATCGGATCCAACGCATCGAAGACCTGGACTGGAACAAGGCGGACGTTTTGATCCATCGTGACCTGACACCGCTGGAGCTGGTGTCGTGACCGAAAGCCAGTTTCAGGCCGGCGAAGACTTCGCGGCTGCAATGGATGGTCGCGATCCGCTGGCTCATTTCCGCGGACGCTTCCTCATTCCGAAAACAAGGACGGGAGACGAGTGTATCTATCTGTGCGGGCACTCGCTAGGGCTGCAACCGAAAACTGCAAGTGCTTATCTCGATCAGGAACTGCGGGACTGGGCGCAACTGGGCGTCGAAGGGCACTTTCACGGCAAGAACCCGTGGATGCCCTATCACCGACTGCTCACGGCGCAAACCGCAGCGTTGGTTGGAGCGCAGCCGACAGAAGTCGTAGTCATGAACTCCCTGACTGTCAACCTGCACCTGATGATGGCATCGTTTTACCGTCCCACGGCAAAGAGACACAAGATCCTGATCGAGCGCGGGGCGTTCCCATCGGATCAGTATGCGGTAAAGTCGCAAATCCACTTTCATGGGCTTGATCCTGATTCATCCCTGTTCGAACTCACACCGCGTGATGGCGAGTATTGCCTGCGCGATGAAGATACCGAGGCGCTCATCGAACGCGAAGGCGATTCGATCGCGCTGATCCTGCTGGGCGGCGTGAATTACGCCACGGGACAAGTCTTCGATATCGCGGGAATTACGAAAGCAGGGCAGCGAAAGGGATGTGTCGTGGGTTTTGATCTCGCCCATGCCGTTGGAAACATACCCCTGCGGCTTCACGATTGGGGACCGGATTTCGCCGCGTGGTGCAACTATAAATACTTGAACGGTGGCCCAGGATGTGTGGCCGGATGTTTTGTCCACGAGCGCCATGCCCGTGCGTGGGAGTTGCCGCGATTAGCCGGGTGGTGGGGTCACCAGGAAGAGACCCGGTTCCAGATGGGGCCGGACTTTCACCCGATGACGGGAGCGGAGGGCTGGCAATTAAGCAATCCTCCGATTCTCGCCCTGGCCGCGCTTCGTGCCTCGATGGAGATCTTCGCCGAGGCGGACCTCGAACGCTTACGCGCCAAGAGCGTATCGCTCACGGGATACATGGAATTTCTGCTCGGCCACCGGGCGTCGCCGAAGTTCTTTATCCTCACGCCGCGCGAGAAAAATCGACGAGGAGCCCAGTTGTCGATTCGACTTCCTCACGCCGGCCGCAACCTGTGCGACTGCTTGACGGCAGCGGGAGTGATTGGAGACTGGCGGGAGCCGGACACTTTCCGCGTCGCCGCGGTGCCGTTATACAACTCGTATCGGGATGTTTACGGTTTCGTTGAGCGCTTCTCAGCCGCACTCTAGGAAACAAACCTACACCCCTTCCGTTCGGCTGGGCTGGTTACTTCGGTAACACATGAGCCATTTCTAGCGAACATACAATTGGTTGCGTGGGAAATTCTCCGCTCCAGCACGCTCGGAAGTGGACAGCCATCGTGTGCGCGGTGGTATGTGTTCACGTAGTGCTGTCGTTGCTGGCGCCCCGTGGATTTGCCCTCACAGCCTTTGGCGACATCCTGCAGAATGTGGTTCTTTTGTGTGCGACTGTCGCATTTCTCGTCAATGTGCGAACGGCTTCTCCCAAGGCGCGACTATTCTGGGCGCTCATGGGTCTGGGCCTTGGCCTGTGGCTGGCTTCCCAGGTCATGTGGACCTACATCGAAGTCTACTTGCGGCATGAAGCACCGAATCCGTTCGTTGGCGACGTGATTCTTTTCCTCCATATCGTTCCGATGATGGCTGCGGTAGCAATCCAACCGCATGTGCAGAGGAATAATCGCTCGATAAGAGTCGGAACACTTGATTTCGCGCTCCTGCTGGCATGGTGGCTGTTTCTATATCTCTTTGTCGTCATCCCCTGGCAGTATGTGCACCCGGTGGAATCGGTGTACGGCAGAAGCTTTGACTTGCTGTATGTCAGCGAGGAACTGGTGCTCGCCGCAGGTTTGATTCTGGTATGGCGACGGAGCCACGGACAGTGGCGCAGCATTTACTTCCATCTCTTCGTTGCAACATTGCTATATTGTGTCGCCTCGCTGATGGCCAGCGAGGCCATTGACTTGCATCTGTATTACACCGGCAGTCTGTTCGACGTGCCCCTGGTGGCGGGAATGGCCTGGTTCGTGCGGATTGGCTTCCTGCCGCGCGAGCTCTCGACACAGAATTCGGTCGAGCAATCGCCCATCCGTGGTTACGAAATTTGGAAAGCACGGCTGGCCATGCTGGCAGTTGTCATAACTCCCTTAATGGTGGCGTGGGCGGAGTTCGGGGGGGACGCGCCGCAGAGCGTTCGCACCTACCGGTTGCTCCTCACCGTAGCAGTCATGCTCGTGATGGGCGCCTTGGTGTTTCTGAAGCAACACTTGCTGGATCGGGAACTCATCAGCCTGCTGCGATTGTCGCGTCACAATCTGGATGAAATGTGCCGGCTCAAGGACGAACTGGAGAACAAGGAGCATTCGCTGCGGTGGCACAGTCTCGAGTTGCAGCGGAAGAATCTGGAGCTGCAGGAAATTTCTTTCACCGACGTTCTGACGGGTGTTTGGAACCGACGCTATCTCGAAGAAATCCTCACGGCCGAAGCCGGTCAAGTCCTGCGAAACTATCAGCGCGCTCGGGGCAGCGATATCCGGAAAATGGATCACCGTGATTTGGTGTTCATCATGGTGGACATGGATTTCTTCAAGGACGTCAACGACCGGCACGGTCACCCGGCGGGAGACAGGCTGCTGCAACTGGTTGCGCAGAGGCTGTCCACTGTGGTCCGCAAGTCTGATGTGCTGGTGCGCTGGGGCGGAGAAGAGTTTCTGATCATGAGCCGCTCCACGGATCCGTCGGGGACTCCCGCGTTCTGCAGCCGTGTTCTCGAGGTGATCGCTTCGGAACCGTTCGACCTTGGCCACGGCAACGTGGTGAGAAAGACGTGCTCGGTGGGGTGGTCTGCATATCCTTGGAGTCGCGGCGCATTTGAGGCAATTTGCGCGGAAGAATCGATTGCGCTCGCGGACGCGGCGCTCTATCAAGCCAAAGCCATGGGAAGAAACCAAGGTGTGGGAATCGTCGCGACGGATGCCGCAAGCAAAACTTCTGAGGCCATTGATCTGGTGTCCGTGCGGGATGGCAATCCTCCGCTCGCACGCATGATTAAAACCGAGTGCCCGGGTCAAGAGGCTGCACTTGGTGCGAACCTTGAACCTGTGGAAATCTCCGAAGAGCCAAACTCGTAAAAACCTAACGGCCTGCACCTGCAGGTGCTTGACCTCTGAGAGGGCGTTGACTACATTGAGTAGCCGGCCTCACGGCTGCCGAGGCACACCTACACATGAACGCAAAAAACCCTTCGCGCAAGACAGGCCTTCGTCAGAAGGCACAACTGATGTCCGCATCTGAAATTGAGCGCACGCTGGTGCGCCTGGCATACGAGATCGTGGAAAAGAACGGCGGGGTCGATGGTCTGGGATTAGTTGGAATTCGCCGCCGTGGAGTTCCCATCGCGGAACGATTAGGCAAGATCATCACGCGCATCGAAAACGCCAAGGTACCCGTGGGAACATTGGATATCACGTTTTACCGCGACGATCTGTCGACACTCGGGCCCAAGCCTGTGGTGCAGGAGAGAGAGATTGGATTTGAGATCGAGGACAAAAACATCGTGCTGGTCGATGATGTTCTCTTCACCGGGCGCACGACCCGGGCCGCCCTGGACGCGCTCTTTTCCCACGGCAGGCCGCGGCGGGTACAGCTTTGCGTACTGATCGACCGGGGACATCGAGAAATTCCCGTCGAGGCGACATTTGTGGGCCGTAATGTGCAGACCAATGCGAACGAGGTCATCGAGGTGAAGCTGACGGAAATCGATGACGCGGAGAAGGTTTTGCTGATGGAAAAATAGAGCGCTAGAAGGTCACGATTGGAAAAATTAAAAGGACGGTGAGATTCCCCACCGTCCTTTCATTTTGAAAGGAAAGTTGCTAAGCAATCCGGGTGCAGACTGCCTTGGTTTGGGTGTAGAGGTTCAGACCGTCGTGTCCCATCTCGCGGCCCCAGCCGGACTGCTTGTAGCCTCCGAACGGCAACGCCGCGTCGAAGATGTTGTAACAGTTGATCCATACGGTGCCGGCGCGAAGCTGTTCCGCCATGCGATGCGCCTTGCCGATGTCGCGCGTCCAGACCGCGGCAGCCAGGCCGTAGGTGCTGTCGTTAGCGCGGGGAATGATTTCCTCCGGATCGGTGAATGGCATTGCCGCCACCACCGGTCCGAAGATTTCTTCCTGCACGACTTTCATGTTTTCTTGCGTGTTCACGAGCACCGTGGGTTCCACGAAGTATCCCCGGTCACTGGCTTTGTGGCCGCCGACGATAGCCTTTGCGCCTTCCGAGAATCCGGCTTCGAGGTATCCGCAAACGCGATCGAGTTGTTCGGCGGAGACCAGCGGACCCATCTGGGTGTCGGGATCCAGACCCGAGCCGACTTTGATTTTTCGGGCGTGCTCTGCGACGCCTTCGACCACCTGGTCGTAAATCGATTTCTCGACGTACAACCGCGAACCGGCACAGCAGCACTGGCCGTGGTTGAAGAAGATGGCGCTGGCGGAACCGGGGATAGCGGTCTCGAGATCGGCGTCCTTGAAGACAACGTTCGGAGACTTGCCCCCCAACTCCAGGGACACCTTCTTGAGATTGCCCGCGGCCGCGTGGACGATCAATTTGCCGACTTCCGTGGATCCGGTAAAGGCGACCTTGTCGACATCAGGATGTGCGGCCAGCGCGGCCCCTGCCGTCTCTCCATAACCTGGGACAATGTTAACCACGCCCTCGGGGAAACCGGCTTCCATGATGAGATCGCCGAGACGTAGCGCGGAAAGCGGGGTTTGCTCTGCCGGTTTCAATACAACTGTGCAGCCCGTGGCCAGCGCGGGACCAAGCTTCCACGCAGCCATGAGGAGCGGGAAGTTCCAGGGAATGATTTGCCCGACCACTCCGACCGGCTCGCGCAGCGTGTACGCAAGATACTTTGCGCCAGGCGTATACGGAACCGATAGAGGAATGGTGTTGCCCTCGATCTTGGTTGCCCACCCTGCCATGTAGCGGAAAAGATCGACCGCGAGCGGGACGTCGGCGGCTTTGGCAATGCTAAGAGGCTTGCCGTTGTCGAGACTCTCGATGTAGCTGAATTCCTCGGTATGTTGCTCGAGAAGATCGGCGAGTTTCCAGATCATGCGGCCACGTTCGGATGCGGTCATCCGGCGCCACGGACCGTTGTCAAAGGCATGGCGGGCAGCCTTCACAGCCTGGTCAATGTCTTCGCGATCGCCTTCCGCCACTTGAGCGAGCACCTCGCCAGTGGCGGGATTGTACGTGGGAAACGTCTTTCCGGAGGCGGCATTCAACCACCTTCCGTTGATCAACATCTTTCGTGGTTTATCGATGAACTCAGCGACAAGCGGATGGATCTGCGGGGAAACTGCGATGCCCATACTTCCTCCTTGGTCAAACAGACACGTGCAAGCGGGAATGATGCCGCGCGAATGAAAGTGGACCGAGGTATGCTAGCGCCGGGCCGAAACAAATGCAATGGAGATCCGATTGGTCCACAATGGGGGCGGTTGTCGGATAATCCTTGGCGATGCTAGCGACGAAGCGACCACGGGTCAAAATCTGTTGTATTTCAACCTACGACGAGGCTAGCTTGGCCATTGAGCACGGGGCAGCTGCGTTGGGCCTGGTTTCCGCCATGCCCAGCGGGCCCGGCGTGATCCTCGACGAGCAGATCGCAGATATTGCGGTGCGGGTGCCTCCTCCAGTAGCCACCTTCTTGCTGACTTCTCGGCAGGATGTGAAGGACATTATCGAGCAGCAACGCCGCTGCCGGACCAATACAATTCAGATTGTGGACCGGTTGACACACGGCTCTTACGACGATTTGCGCAGGGCGCTCCCGGGTATTTCGGTTGTGCAGGTCGTCCACGTCGTGGGAGAGGAGTCGGTCGAGGAAGCCGTGCTCGTTGCCCAACACGTTGACGCGATCCTGTTGGACTCGGGAAATCCCTCGCTGGCGACTAAGGAATTGGGCGGGACCGGGCGGCGGCACAATTGGGCTCTAAGCCGCAAGATTCGCGAACAGATTGCAATTCCGCTTTTTCTCGCTGGCGGATTGAAGCCGGAAAATGTGCGGCAAGCGGTGGACGAAGTCGGACCGTTCGCACTGGACATTTGTACCGGCGTCCGCAGCGACGGGAAACTGGACGCACAAAAGCTCCGCCGCTTGTTTGCAAACCTGAAGGCTGGGGATGGCTAAAGGGGGAAGCTGACTATTCTCCGTACGGAACCCAGATGTTCTTTACCTGAGTGGCGTGCTCAAGAAACCATCGGCCCTCCGCCTGTTTTGGATTAAACCAATCAATGGCGCGTCCTTCGTTCGTCCAGACCTGCTTCAAGTTTCCAGTGGACCTGGCCTTTGCGTCTGCAACCGTTGCCTCGTCTCCGTAACACCAAACCGCATCGACGTCGTCGTGTTCGGCGAGTGTCTTCAACAATTGCGAGACGTAACCCGTCACAATATTGATCGCACCGCCGGGTAGATCGCTGGTGTCGAAAAGCTGGTAGAGGTCCCCAGTGATAAGCGGGTATTGCTCGGAAGGGACCGCAATCACAGTGTTCCCCGCGGCGAGAAGCGGCAGCACCAGGGACAGAAAACCCAGTAATGGCGCTTCCTCGGGGCAGATCACGCCGACGGTTCCAATCGCCTCGTTCATCGCGATCGCGATGTTTCGGAACGGTGGATTGTGTACGGCTCCATCAAACTTGTCAGCCCAAGCTGCGTAGGAGAAGATACGCTCGATGCCAAGGTCGACTTCCGCCGCGGCTTGCCTGTCGCCGACGGCCGCAGCGAGTCGATGGATGATCTCGTTGCGGCGTTGGGCAAGATTCTCCGCGCAGTAATACAAAACCTGGGCGCGATTGTGCGCCGTCGCTTTTGCCCACGGTTCAGCCTTGCGCGCCGCTTCCACGGCGTTGCGAATGTCCTTCCGATTGCCCAGTGGAGCTTCGCCCAACAGACGGCCCTCGGGCGAGCGCACTTCCATGCTGTAGCCCGAGTCGGGACGCGCCTGCTTGCCTCCGATGTACAGCTTGACCGTGCGGTCGATGGCGGGCGTGCTGGCGTCTAGCCTTTCTTCCGTCTGGGCAGCGACGGGCGCGCTGGCGGGGGGCAGGGGTGGAGCGTGCTTGAACCACGCGGGCTCCATGTACTCGATCAGCCCTTCGCGGCCGCCTTCACGGCCGTATCCGCTCTCGCGGTATCCACCAAAGCCGCAGGCCGCGTCGAACAGATTCGTGCAATTCACCCAGACGACTCCGGCCTTGAGTTGCGCGGCCACCTGCAGGGCTACGTTAATGTTCTCGCTCCAAACGCACGACGCCAGCCCATAGACTGTGTTGTTCGCGAGTTCAACGGCCTCTTTCGGGGTGCGGAACGTCATGGCCGCGAGGACGGGGCCGAAGATTTCCTGCTGTGCGACGATCGACGTAGGATGCACATTGCTCAGAAGAGTCGGCGGGTAGTAGAAGCCTCGCGCGGGGAGCGCAACTTGTGGTTGCCAGCAGGTGGCCCCTTCCGCGACGCCCTGTGCGACCATGTGCTCGATGCGATCCAGTTGCACGCGCGCAACGATCGCTCCGATATCGACCGCCTTGTCGAGTGGCGCGCCGATTCGCAGGCTGCCCATCCGGTCGCGAATCTTCGATAGCAGAGTCTCCGCGATGCTCTCCTGCATAAGCAGGCGCGAGCCCGCGCAGCACACCTGTCCCTGGTTGAACCAGATCCCGTCAACGAGGCCTTCGACCGCACTGTCGAGATCGGCATCTTCGAAAATGACGAAGGGAGACTTACCGCCCAATTCGAGGGAGAGGCGTTTGTGGGTGGCAGCGGTGGCGCCGCGGATGGCGCGTCCCACTTCTGTGGATCCGGTGAACGCGATCTTGTCCACGTCGGGATGCTTCACGAGTGCCTCTCCGGTCGACCCATCTCCGGTCACGATGTTGACGACTCCGCCGGGCAAACCTGCTTCCTGGCATATCTCCGCGAAGGCGAGCGCCGTGAGGGGCGTAAACTCAGCGGGCTTCAAAACCACCGTGTTTCCGGTTGCCAGCGCGGGCGCGATCTTCCACGCCAGCATGAGAAGCGGAAAATTCCACGGAATGATCTGACCGACGACCCCGCAAGGCTCGTAGTCAGGGAACTCCTGCGCCAGCAATTGCGCCCAGCCCGCGTGATGGTAAAAGTGTCGGGCGACCAGGGGAATATCGATGTCGCGGCTCTCCCGGATCGTCTTGCCGTTGTCCATGGTTTCGAGAACGGCGAGCAGTCGCGAGTATTTTTGCACCAGCCGGGCGAGTGCGTAGAGATAGCGGGCGCGAGCGTGCGGAGTGAGGGCACGCCATTGGGGGGAGGCGGCGCGTGCCGAACGAACGGCAGCATCAACGTCAGGCGCGGTACCCTGAGCAACCACAGCCAACTTCTCGCCATTCGAGGGGTCCAGCGTGTCGAAGTAATCTCCCGTCGCCGGCGCCTGCCACGCTCCGCCGATGAAATGCACAAAGCGCCGGCCATGGCGCTCCAGCCATGCTCCCGCTTCTTTGGAATCCTCAGGAGCAGGTCCGTACTCCATGGTGACAAACTTTTCGACAATGCTCATTGGCCTTGGCTCGCTCGTTCTTGTTCGATTCCGACAATTCCGCCACGTATTTTCCGCTATGCAATCGGATGGCGATACTCGGCAGAGTACCTTCCAGTTGCATGATGCTCCAATTGCCGCTCGATGTCCCCCAGCAATCCGCTCGCGCCGAAGCGGAAGAGCTGTGCTCGCGTCCACGAAAGGCCCAGTTCTTCTTTCATCATGGCCAGCCAGTCAAGGGACTGCTTCGCCGTGCGGATCCCTCCGGCTGGCTTGAAACCCACCGCCATTCCGGTTTGTTGCGCGTATTCGCGGAGGGCGCGGACCATGACCAGGCTCACTGGCAGCGTGGCGTTCGTCGACTCCTTGCCCGTCGAGGTTTTGATGAAGTCCGCGCCCGCCATCATAGCCACAAAGCTGGCACGCGCTACGTTGCGCAACGTCAACAGATCGCCCGTGCCCAGGATGACCTTCATGTGAGCCGCACCACAGGCCTGCTTGAAGGCCGCAACTTCGTCGTAGAGCGCCTGCCAGCGTGCGCCGAAGACATGAGATCGCGTGATCACAACGTCGATCTCGTGGGCGCCCGCCTCCACCGATCGTCGAATTTCCGCAACGCGCTCGGTGAGGGGCGACAGGCCAGCGGGAAATCCAGCGGAAACGGCCGCAACGTGAACGCCACTTCCTTCCAGGGCGTGCAGCGCAGTTTCGATGAAGGTGTGGTACACGCAAACGGCACCAACCTTTACGCCCAGTTCCTCGATACCGAGCTTCTGCACGAGATCCTGCTGAATGGGTTGTCGCGCCTTTGCGCACAATCGCCGCACACGCTCATCCGTGTCATCGCCCGAAAGTGTAGTCAGGTCCATGCACGAGATCGCACGCAAAAGCCAAGCCGCCTGCCATTCTTTTTTTACCGTTCGGCGAGCCACCTGCGTCTGGGCGCGGCGTTCCACGGCGCTCGTGTTCACCCGAACTTCCTGCAGCCAATTCAGATCGAGGGGGATCCCAGAGTTGGAGAGCAGCGAACGTCCGGCGAGCGTTGCGATAGCGTTCGGAGGGGATTTCTCGCGCGACGCGAGTTCGCTTCCTGATTTACCCGCGAAGTCAGGATAGTTGGGATTTACCGACATTGCAGCTTCGCCTTCCGTGTCGCCCTAAGCAGGCCCGTGACGCCTGAACACGGGCGGATCCTCGAGTTGCAATTGTACGGCAGTCAATCTTACAACGCGAGTTCCCATGCCCGGGATGCTTGTCCTGTCTCGCCGTCGCCAAGAAATAGCCCGGAATCCGCTGCAAGGGTTTACAATGGCGCACGATTTGGCCGGACCCACGAGCGATTCACCGGCACATCACAATTCATCTTTGCTATGGCCAAAAAGACCGTCTCCGCCAATATGCGGAAAAAGCTGGAGCAAGCAGCCGTCAAAGTAATGAAGAATGCGCATGCTCCATACTCGAACTTTCGGGTAGGCGCAGCAGTCCTTCTGACCAACGGCAAAGTGTTTTCCGGTTGCAATGTTGAGAACGCGTCCTACGGAATGACCAATTGCGCGGAGCGAACCGCGATTTTCTCTGCGGTCGCGCAGTTAGGCCCAAAGATTGAAATCGAGGCGGTAGCCGTCGCCAACGATCATGGGATCGCGTGTTCGCCTTGCGGGGCGTGCCGGCAGGTGATCTATGAGTTCGGTCCCGACGCGGTCATCTTTTTCCAAGGCGCTGCCGGGCCCAAGCAGGCGCACATCACCGAACTCCTTCCGGAAGGATTCCGCTTCCAGTGAGTCAACCGACGGTTCCGCAAACCTTCCGTGCGATTGACGTGATCCGCAAAAAGAGGGACGGCGTTGAGCTGTCGCGGACCGAGATCGAAGGGCTGGTGAGCGCGTATACCAAGGGCGAAATTCCCGACTACCAGGTGTCGGCATGGCTGATGGCAGTGGTACTGAAGGGTATGACGCGGCCCGAGACAGCAGCGCTGACGGATGCGATGCTGCATTCGGGCGATGTGTTGGACCTCTCGTCGTTGCCGCTCCGGAAAGTTGACAAGCATTCCACTGGCGGCGTGGGTGACAAAACTTCTCTTGTGCTGGCTCCGCTGGCTGCAGCCGCGGGCGTTGCGGTTCCGATGATCAGCGGGCGCGGACTGGGACACACGGGCGGAACCCTCGACAAACTGGAAGCCATTCCTGGGTTCAACGTGAATCTCCCCGTGGCAGAGTTCCGGCGCGTGCTGGAAGTCTGCGGCTGCGCGATGATTGGGCAGACAGCAGAAATTGCACCCGCCGATCGCAAGCTGTACGCATTGCGCGACGTGACGGGCACAGTGGAGAGTCCGTATTTGATCTGTGCGTCCATCATGAGCAAGAAACTCGCGGAAGGCATCGACGCGTTGGTCCTCGACGTGAAGACCGGATCTGGCGCCTTCATGAAAAGCGAGAAAGACGCGGCCTTCCTCGCGGAACTGATGGTCGAAACCGGGGAGCGGATGGGGAAACAAATGGTCGCGTTGATCACAGATATGGATCAACCCCTGGGCAACATGATCGGCAACGCACTGGAAGTGGTCGAGGTCGTAGAAGTCTTGCGCGGCGGGGGGCCGGAAGACTTACGGGAACTTTGCCTGGAACTGGCGGGATGGATGCTGCATCTGGGCGGAGTCTCCAATACAGTTGCGGAAGGCAAGGAACGCAGCGCCCAACTGATTTCGTCAGGCCAGGCCCTCGAGAAATTTCGGCAGATGGTGGAACTGCAGGGCGGTGATGTGCGCGCGATCGACGATATCAACCGGTTGCCCCAGGCGCAGCACACCATGAAGGTTTTAGGAGCACAGGCTGGATTTCTCGCCTCGATGCGGTGCGAAGAAATTGGTACGGCGTGCGTGATTCTCGGTGGCGGACGCGAGCGCAAGGAAGATTCCGTAGATCCAGCCGTGGGGATCGTGTTGCATAAGAAAGTTGGAGATCGCGTCGCGGCAGGGGAACCCCTGGCCACGATTTACTACAATGCTGAATCGCGTGCAGCGCGGGCACGCCAATTGATCGAGGCGAGTTGCGTGGTAACAGACGGGGCGCCTTTGACGAATCGGTCGCTCGTCCATAAGGTCATCGGGAAGTCCGGGGAGAGAAACTGAATGGGACGATTCACGGGAATTCTTGGCCTGCTGACGATGCTCGGTTTCGCCTATATTTTTTCCACCAATCGCCGCGCCATTCGTCTGAAAACCGTCGCGTGGGGCCTGGGGTTGCAGTTTGTGTTCGCAGTCTTTGTGCTCAGAATTGATGCCGGGCGGATTGTGTTCCAGAAAGCGGGTGACGGCGTGACGAGACTGCTGAGTTACGCTTACGCCGGATCGCACTTTGTTTTTGGCGATCTCGCCCAGCCGGGATCGCAACTCGGCTACTTCGCCTTCGGAGTGTTGCCGACGGTCATCTTTATCGCCGCCTTCTTCGCGGTGCTCTACCACTTCGGGATCATGCAGATCATCATCAAGATTTTTGCCTGGGTCATGACCCGGGTGATGGGGGCAAGCGGGGCGGAATCATTGAATGTGGCCGCCAGCATTTTCATGGGGCAAACCGAGGCGCCGCTGACGATCCGCCCGTTTCTGCCGGACTTGACGCGCTCTGAACTCATGACGGTGATGACCAGCGGCATGGCGCATGTTTCCGGCGGAATCATGGCTGCCTACATTTCCTTTGGCATCGATCCAAAACACCTGCTGAGCGCGGTCATCATGACCGCGCCGGGGACTTTGCTGATGGCTAAAATGCTGGTGCCAGAAACCGAGCAGCCAAGAACGGCCGGACGGGTCGTCATGAGTGCTGACGAGGAGAAAACAGAGAAGGAAGAAAATCTGCTCGGAGCAATTTCCCGGGGAACGACCGATGGCTTGCACCTGGCGCTCAACATCGCCGCGATGTTGATTTCGTTCTTGGCGTTGATTGCCCTGGTCAACGGCATTTTCGGCGGCATTCACAACCACTTGGCTTGGTTTCCAGAAAGCTTGGAGCATGTGTTTGGCGTTATCTTCGCGCCCGTGGCTTGGGTGATTGGTATTCCGTGGCACGATTGCCGGACCATTGGCAACCTGCTCGGCACACGCATGGTGTTAAACGAATTGGTGGCGTTTTCGATGCTGGGAGCGCAGAAAGCCGCACTCGATCCCCGCTCGGTAACCATCGCAACCTTTGCGCTGTGTGGTTTCGCAAATCTCAGCTCGATTGGAATCCAGATTGGCGGCATTGGTGCCCTGGCGCCAAACAAGCGAGGCGAACTGGCCCGACTCGGCGTCCGCGCGATGCTGGCTGGGACCATGGCGAACCTGATGTCCGCCTCGATTGCTGGCATGCTGCTCTAGGCTTCATTCGGGTTGGTTCGCGATCAGCCGTTCGCGCGCGCGACGAGCAGAATCGCCAGCCCATAAAAGACGAACATCAGGGCAAGGTATATCTTGGCGCGCGATCCGGCACCCGCAAATTCCTTCCATGCCAGCACTCCCCACAGCGCAGCGACCATCGGCGCCGATTGGCCGATGGCATACGAAATCGCCTGTCCCGTTAGCTTGCCTGCGGTGAGATTGAACACGGTCCCCAAACCCCACACGCAGCCGCCCAGCAGGCCAAGCAAATGTCCGGAAGGAGGCCCACTGAAGAAGCCGCTGAAACTTACGGGTTCGCCGATCAGAGGCTTCTTCATGAAATAGACATTCCACACAAAACAGGAAAGCAGTGCTCCTAGCGTGAGGAACGTAGCCGCACTATAAGGTGTGAGGGAGTGCCCGCGGGTCATGGCATAGGTCATAAACGGGCTCCACAGTCCCATCAGAGTTCCGGAGACCACGCACAAAACGATGCTCTTGCGGGAAGCCCCTCGTCCGGCCCGGGCGAGGTTGCCGTAAGCTTTGCCATCGAGGATCACTGCAATCAGCGCGCATACAACGCCCCCGGCCAAAAGCAGGCCGCTGCCTTTGGGCTGCAGGATGAAGTTCAACACCACTCCGACCACGAGCGCGATTCCAATCGAAACCGGGAAGGCGACCGCGAGTCCCGCCATGTCGATTGCGGCCACGAGCAGGAGATTCGCCAGATTGAAAATCGCTCCGCCCACAAGGGTGGAGACGATGTTGGAAACGTCCGCTGCCTGAACGTTGTTCACGAAACTGGATGCGTCGTGCCCACTACTTCCCATGGTGAAGGCAAGGACGAGCGAAATCAGAAAAATGCCAATCGCGTAGTCCCAATAAAAAAGCTCGAAGCGATAATTCTTGACGCCCTTGTAGGTATTGGCCCAGGATCCCCAGCAGATGGCGCTGGTGATCATCATCAACAGCGCGATCGTCAGATTCGGCGGAGTGAACATCAGGCTCTCCCTTGGAAAGTGTGAACTGTACACTTGTTTGCCGCGAGCCACAAGTCAGAGTCGGAATCTCAGTGAGAGCACCTGAGGTACTCACAACCGTCTGCTATGCTAGCGCCCGTGCCTCGCGTGTTTTTAATCGATACCGACACGGCCTCCGATGATGCTGTCGCGCTCATCATGGCTCTGCGCGCGCCGGATGTTCGCGTCGCCGCGATTACCGTCGTCGCGGGTAATGTGCCTTTGCAGCGGGCCACTCGCAACGCACTCTACACAGTTGAACTTTGCGGAGCGAACACACCGGTGCATCCGGGAGCCGACAAGCCTCTGCTGCGCCCGTATCAGAATGCAACGTGGTTTCACGGACGCGACGGTCTGGGAGATCATGACTATCCCGCGCCACGGCAGGCGCCGAAGCCGTCGCATGCGGTGGACGCCATCATCGAGACGATTGAGGCCAATCCTGGACTGGTTCTCGTGACACTGGGACCATTGACGAACGTGGCGCTAGCCGTTTCCAGGAAACCCTCGATTGCTGCCAAGGTCAGCCGTTGCGTGGTCATGGGAGGCGCTCCCTGTTGCGAAGGCAACGTCACTCCAGCTGCCGAGTACAACATCTGGGTGGACCCGGAGGCGGCGAGTGTTGTCCTGCGCAGCGGGTTTCCGGTGGAACTGATCGGCTGGCACCTCTGCCGCGGCGAGGCCGTGCTCGGTCCCAGCGACATCGGTCATGTAGAGGCCTTCGGCACTCCCCTCGCCCGCTTCGCCGTTGAGTGCAATAGCCACGCGCGCGTTGCCTTGAAGATTCAGACCGGCGAGGATGGCATCTGTCTGCCCGACCCGGTGACCATGTGCCTGGCGCTCGACCCGACCGTTGGAACCGACTGGAGCGAGCACTACGTTGAAATCGAAACCCAAAGCGAACTCACGCGCGGCATGACGGTCGTTGATCGCCTGAATGTAGCCGACGACCAGCGCAACCGGGCTGTGTGGGAGCCGGCCATCCGTAAGGGCCGGGTGAAGGTGTGCTGGAGGATCGACAACCGGCGGTGGAAGGATGCACTATACGCCGGTCTTTGCTAGCGACGCTGCGTTCCTGAAAGATCAGCCGTGTTCTTAGCCATTCACTTGTTCGTAGGTTGCGCGGCGCAGAAATTCTCCCTGCCCTGCACGGCCCAGGAACGTCTCTCCTTCCACAACAACCCGGCCACGCGAAAGAACGACATCCGCCATGCCCGTGACCTGGATTCCCTCGAACATCGAGTAATCCACCCGCATGTGGTGAGTCTTGGCGCTGATCGTGTGCCTGCGTTTGGGATCGAAAATCACCAGATCTGCGTCGCTCCCGACCGCGATCGTGCCTTTCCGCGGATATAGCCCAAACAACTTGGCTGGAGCGGTCGAAACCAATTCCACAAAACGGTTTGCACTAAAGCGGCCGCTCGCTACGCCCCCGGAGTAAATCAGGCTCATACGGTGCTCGACGCCTGGACCGCCGTTCGGAATCTTTGTGAAATCGTCACGCCCCAGTTCCTTCTGTTCCTTGAAACAAAACGGGCAGTGGTCGGTGGAGACAACTTGCAGATGATCCCGCTTCAGGCCATTCCAGAGTTTCTCCTGGTGCCATTTCTCGCGCAGCGGAGGAGTAAATACGTACTTTGCGCCTTCAAACCCAGGCGCATCGAAATTCTCGAGAGAGAGATACAGGTACTGGGGGCAGGTCTCGGCGTAGACGGGAAGTCCGCGGTCGCGGGCCTCGCGAACCCTTTCCAGCGCATCATTGCAACTCAAGTGGACGATGTAGATCGGTGCTCCTGCCATTTCAGCTAGGGCAATGGCGCGACCTACCGCCTCAGCCTCCGCCGTTGTGGGTCGAGTAAGGGCATGATACTTTGGGGCCCGTTTTCCTTCTGCCAGAGCCTGTTGGACGATGACGTCAATCGCACTGCCGTTCTCGGCGTGCATGCAAACTAGGCCGCCATTCTTTGCCGTAGTCTGCAGGGCCTTGAAGATGCTGCCGTCGTCGAGCATGAAGACGCCGGGATACGCCATGAATAGCTTGAAGCTGGTCACGCCCTCATGCACCAGTTCGTTCATCTCCGAAAGCTGCCCACCCGACACGTCGGTCACGATGCAGTGGAAGGCGTAATCGCAGGTCGCCTTGCTCGAGGCCTTGCTCATCCAGGTGTCGAAAGCTTGGCGTAACGGCTGGCCTTTGTATTGAATCGCGAAGTCGATCAGAGTCGTGGTGCCGCCGAAGGCGGCGGCCCGGGTGCCGGTTTCGAAATCGTCTGCGCTGGTTGTGCCTCCGAACGGCATGTCGAGGTGAGTATGAACGTCGATTCCACCAGGGAGAACGAGTTTTCCCGAAGCGTCGAGAATCTTGGCTGCGTTTTGCCCGGGAAGATCCGTCCCTATGGCGCTGATCTTACCGTTCGCAATGGCAATGTCCGCTGTGTACGTATCGGTTGCAGTCACTACGGAACCGTTTCTGATGATCGTGTCGAAACCCATCGAGTCCTCCGCGGTGCGCGCCCGTCACTGAGATGAGTAGAAGATTCTATGCTAAACTGCCGCACTTTACTTGTTCAGATCAGTTGTTCAAAATCAGTTTCACATAGGTGCCCGCGAAAGGACCGGCCATGCAATTCGGTATTTCACTGAAACCTGACATCTCGATCGAACGCATCGTAGGCCTGACACGGCAGGCGGAGAGTGCCGGGTTCGAGTACGGCTGGATTTTCGATTCTCACGTTTTATGGAAGGAGCCGTATCCTCTGTTGACGCTGATGGCAACCAACACGCAGCGAATGCGCCTTGGCACCTGCGTCACGAATCCCGCGACCCGTGACCTCACCGTGACCGCCAGTCTGTTCGCAACCCTCAATCTGATTTCCGCTGGACGCATGGAACTCGGCATCGGCCGCGGCGATAGTTCACGCCGCGTGATGGGAAAGAAGCCCGTAAGTTGGTCGCAGTTGGAAGCTGCAGTGGCGGAGTTTCGCGATCTTACTTCCGGCAAAGAAGTGCAACACGACGGTCAACCCACGCGACTCAGTTGGGCGAAAGATTCTCCGCGAGTTTGGATAGCAGGCTATGGACCCAAGGTTTTGCACATGGCAGGGCGCGTCGCTGACGGGATCATTCTGCAGTTTGCCGATCCGGCCTTAATCGCCTGGTGCATGGGTTTTGTGAAAGAGGGTGCTCGCGCTGCGGGCCGCGATGTGCGCCGCATCGAGGTGATGGCGGCCGCGCCGGTGTGGGTTTCAGATGACCTGAATACCGCGCGCGAACGAGTGCGCTGGTTCCCCGCCCTGGTCTCGAACCATGTGATGGATCTGATCCGGCAATACAAGCCCGAAGATCTTCCTCCGGCGTTGACATCGTTTGTACAGGATCGCGGACACTACGATTACCAACACCATTGCGAAGTGGAGAGTGATAACGCAGATTTTGTTTCGGATGAAGTGGTGGACCGCTTCTGCCTGGTTGGTCCGGTCGAGGCCCACCGCAAAAAGTTGCGGGAATTGGCGGACGTCGGAGTCACGCAATTCAACGTGTATCTGATGTGCGGAGATGAAGAGCAGACGTTGGAGATTTACCAGCGGCATGTGCTGCCTGAATTCTTAAGAGCAAGGAAGGCATAAGGGGTAAATTACGCCGCTTCCTGGGGAGCAATCACAGCTTGACCCTGAAATTTCATCATCGCGTAATAGGCCACGAACGACACCGCGAACCCAACGAACCAGGAATAGTCATACAGGGCACGCACCGACGGTATCTCAAGCCCGGCGAGCGCAGTGCCGGCTCCTAGCGCCAGAGCGATCACTGCGCACCAGTTGAATCCGCGTGAATATTCGTAGAGCCCTCCCCGAAGATACAAGTCGTCGACGTGCAACACCCGCCGCCGAATGACGAAGTAGTCGCAGATCATGATTCCTGCCACGGGCCCGAGAAAGGCCGCGTAGCCGCCTAGCCAGCCGAGAATGAAAGTCCTGTAGTTGGAGAGAAGTTTCCATGGCATCAACGCGATTCCCATGAAGCAGGTGATGACGCCGCCGGTCCGAAAACTGATTCCGCGCGGCCACAGATTGGAAAAGTCATTGGCCGGCGAAACCACGTTCGCGCCGATGTTGACATTGAGAGTAGCTAGCAGAATCGCGACCAGCGAGATACCGACGGCTACGGGGGAGTGAAAGCGGCTGAGCAGCTGCACCGGATCCCATATTGCAGTTCCGTAGATGACCACGGTGGCGGAGGTTACAAGGATTCCGACGAAAGCGTACAGCGTCATGGTCGTGGGCAAAGCTAAAGCCTGCCCAATCACCTGCTCGCGCTGGTTGCGCGCGAACCGCGTGAAATCCGGGATGTTCAACGAAACCGTGGCCCAGAAACCAACGGTCCCATTCAGCGCAGGGATCAGGAACTTCAGGAAGTCAGGGAAACTGGTGAACCGCGAAGGCACAGAGAGCATCGGTCCGAAACCACCGGCTGCGTGATAAGCCCATCCCAGCAGAAGCAATCCCACGGCCAGCAAGACCGGCGCGCTGATTCCCTGCAGAACCCGGATGTATTCGATTCCCTTGAGAACGACAGCCAGGTTAATCAGCCAGAAGAGAAAGAAGCAAACGGCCGGGCCGTAAGCAAAGCTTTTCCAACTGGGAACGAGCGTTGCCAGCAGGATGCTGATGGCTTCGCCGCCGATCCAAGTCTGGATCCCGAACCATCCGCACGCGACCAGCGCGCGCAACACCGCCGCGAAGTTCGCTCCCAGCACTCCGAACGAAGCGCGGGCTAGAACAGGAAACGGAATCCCGTACTTCGCGCCGGGATGCGAATTCAGCAGCATCGGGACGAGCACGATTACGTTTCCCAGGAAGATGGTTGCGACTGCCTGCTTCCAGTTCATTCCTCCCTGAATCAAACTTGCGGCCAGCATGTAGGTAAGGATGTTCACCGACATCGAAATCCATAGGGCGGCGAAGTTGTACGTGCCCCAGTGCCGGCGCTCGGCGGTGGCCGGCGCGAGGTCTTCGTTATAGAGAGGGCTGGATTCGATACGCGAGCGGAGGTGGGAAGGGTCCGAGGTCGTCATGAGCGTGCCGGCTCCGAGGTTACGATGTCAGTCTTTTCAGTCCGCCGCCGCAGATGTTCCGCTTTGCGTCGTAATCGGGCCGTAGCTCTCTGGCCGGCGATCGCGGAAGAACTGCCAAACTTTGCGAACCTCGGCGATCATGTCGAGGTCCAGATCCGCGACCACGACTTCGTCCTTATCGCGGCTCGCCTGGGCGATGATCTTCCCCCGCGGATTGCAGAAATAGCTCTTGCCGTAAAACTCGCCGATGCTCCACGGCTTCTCGGTCCCCACGCGATTGATTGCGCCCACAAAATAGCCGTTGGCCACCGCGTGAGCCGGTTGTTCCAGTTCCCACAAATATTCCGAGAGGCCCGCGACCGTGGCGGAAGGATTGAATACGATCTCGGCGCCGTTTAATCCCAGAATGCGCGCGCCTTCGGGGAAATGACGGTCGTAGCAGATGTACACACCCACGCGCGCGTACTTCGTCTCAAAGACGGGGTAACCGAGATCGCCGGGAGTGAAGTAAAACTTTTCCCAGAATCCGGGGTGGCAGTGCGGAAGGTGATGCTTGCGATACTTTCCCAGGTAGCGTCCGTCAGCGTCGATAACGGCCGCAGTGTTGAAATAGACTCCAGGCATCTGCTCTTCGTAAACCGGCACCACGATCACCATGCCGTGCTTCGCCGCAATTTTCTGCATAAGACGCGTGGTCGGGCCGTCAGGCACACGTTCGGTCATCTCGTACCAGCGCGCGTTTTGCTCCGCACAGAAATAGGGCCCATAGAAAAGCTCCTGCAGGCACAGGACCTGGGTCTTTTTGCGCGCGGCCTGCTCGATCAGCTTCAGGTGCTTGTCGATCATTGCCTTCCTGATCCGAGCAAGCGGGCGTTCGGTGCTGAGCGCGTTGCTGGCTTGAATCAAGGCACAGCGGACATTGCGGGGCATGCGGTCCTCCAGGAACTCAACGATCCAGAACGAACGATCGAGGAACGAAACTATAGCAGAAACTTCGATTCCGGCTTGCGTCTCCTCGTTTCGTTTGACACGGTCGAGGTACGCTGACTAGACTCGGCGTTCTCCAAGCTTGCGGGAACTAAGTCTATGGCAAAGCGCCCTCGAATTGCGGTGGTTGGCAGCGCCAACGTTGATCTCACGACCTTCACGAACCGGTTCCCGAAGCCGGGAGAAACCATTTTCGGGCAGAAATTTGATCTGGGCTTCGGTGGCAAGGGCGCGAATCAGGCCGTCGCGGCGCGTCTCTGTGGCGCGGAAGTATTCATGGTCGCGCGCGTAGGCAGCGACCTCTTCGGTCCGGCGACGATCGAAAACTTCCGCAAGCAGGGGATTGATCCTACCCATGTGAAGCAAGTTGAGGGCCTGTCGAGCGGAGTCGCGCCGATTTTCGTCGAACCCAACGGCCAGAACCGTATTCTGGTGGTCAAGGGTGCGAACGACGCGCTGAAGCCCGCCGACGTTGACGCCGCCGCCGAAACGCTGAAGACAACCGACTGTATCGTGCTGCAGTTCGAGATCCCTCTGGAGACGGTTTATTACACCATCCAGTTTGCGCGCAAACACGGAATTCGTTGCATTCTCAACCCCGCGCCCGCGCAACCAGTCGACTTGGGGGCTCTGAAGAATCTCGACTACTTTGTTCCGAACGAGAGTGAAGCTGAGACCATCACCGGGGTTCCGGTGAGGAATGTCGAAGACGCGAAAAGGTGCGCGGAGAAACTGATAGCTGGTGGCATACAACGCGTGATCATCACCCTCGGAGCGAAAGGATCTCTTCTCGCAGGTGGTGACGGAAGCGAACACGTGGCGCCATTCGCGGTCCACAGTGTTGACAGCACCGGCGCGGGCGATGCTTTCATTGGCAGCTTCGCGGTATTTCTTGGCGAGGGAGTCCCCGAGAAGGAAGCGGTTCGCCGCGCGAATCTCTATGCCGGGTTGTCCACAACCGGCGTCGGCACGCAGAAATCCTTCTACGACCGCGCCCGCTTTGACATTGAGTGGTCGACTCGCTCTTGACTTTTTTGCGCTCCGCTTCGATTCGTCCTGGACAATTTTCCGACACGCGCCTTCACCGCAATTCTGAACCGTTAACTTGCTGGGCCCGGCAAAGGTCTGCCTCGCATGGCATCAAGGTGCCGGCCACGTTTTCCACAGCAAGTTAGCATAACGATTTTCTGCATACACCGATTCTGAAAAATGACCACAACTAATCCCTTTCCACTACGAAACTTCTTGACTAACTGGTCAGCGGCAATTTATAAGCCGTGTCTGCGGTCTGGGGACCTCCCAACTTCACTGGAAGGGGGAGGGTCTTTTTCTTTGCGCGGTGCAACCACCGAAAGGGGTTCAAGAAATGTCGAGCCAGAAGGCGCGCCTCGCCGTGTTTTTCTGTTTGCTGGTATGTCCGTTCAGCCCGCTCCTGCACGGTCAGGCAACCGGAAGCTTTTCTGGCACCGTTTCAGACAACTCTGGCGCTGTCGTGGCCGGCGCTAAGATTACGGTCACCGCTCAGGCGACCAACGTTTCTCGCGACGCAGTGACCGACGAGACGGGGCACTACCTAATTCCGTCGCTTGGAGTTGCTGACTACACGATTAAAGTCGAAGCGCCGGGTTTTAGGGCCGCCGAAACGAAGAATGCCCGCCTGCAAATCGACGAACACCGCGAACTCAACTTCAAACTCGTCCCCGCGTCTGTGACCACGAGCGTCGAGGTCAACGCAACTGAAGTCGCAGTGCAGACCTCGAACCCGACGCTGGGGCAGGTGATTACTGCGCAGCAGGTTGCCGACCTCCCGCTGAACGGACGCGATTTCGTCCAACTTGCCACACTGACGCCGGGCACGACGCAGGAAACCAATCCGCAAAGCTTTTTCAACGCCGGCCCCAGCAGCGAAGTATCTGCCCGCGGAACATTCTCGCTTTCGGTTGGCGGCTCGCGAGTCCAGAGCACCGATTGGTTGTTTGATGGCAATGACAATAACGAACTGACGGCTGGCGGCATCGCAATTCTTCCTTCGATCGATGCTATCCAGGAGTTCAAAGTTCTCACCTACAACTACTCCGCCGAGTGGGGTACGCGCGCGGGTCCGACTGTGCTGGTCACCACCAAGTCAGGATCGAACCAGTTTCACGGCTCGCTGTTCGAGTTCTTCCGCAACACCGCTCTGGATGCGAAGAGCTATTTCGCGTCCACCAAGGAAAAATTCAATCTGAACCAGTTTGGCGGCGCCATTGGGGGCCCGATCCGGAAGGATAAGACTTTCTTTTTCCTCGACTATCAGAACAAGAGGCAACTGCACGGCATCCCGTTTGTGGGACTGATCCCGACGCAGGCGATGATGGGCGGCGACTTCACCCAGGATCCTTTCGGCGTGCCACGTCCAGGCTTCGCTCCTAATGCTCCCGCTTCCAACGCAGACGGTTTCATTAACCTCGTCAACCCTTACGCGCCGGGTTATTCCTCGAATCCCCCCGTATTGACCCCCTTCTACTGCAATACCGTAGGTAGCACACTCGTTCCCGTTGCGCCCAATCCCGACGGCAGCCAGAACCCGGGTGGTGCGGTGCCCTGCAATAAGATTCCCGGCGGCTTGGTCCTGGGGGCTGGTCAGAGCATGATCAACCTCTATCCTCAAAGCAACGCAAGTAACGCCTCTTCGGGCTACAACTACACAAACGTACCCGTGAGGAGACTCTTCGAAGGCGAGTTCGACGTTCGCGTGGACCACAACTTCTCCAGCAAAGACTCCGTGTTTGCCCGCTTCAGCTACGACCAAGCTAGCTCTTTCGTTCCTGGTGGCTCCCCCGGATTCGCCGAGGCCGGAGCCTTTGCCAGCACCCAGAGCATCACGAATCACGGGCGCAATGCGGTGATTTCGGAAACCCATATTTTCTCCGATCACGACATCAACCAGGCCACATTTGGCTTCAATCGCATTTTCAACATCATTTTGTCCTACGGCAACGGATCGTGCGAAGCGCAGAAGATCGGCATTCTGGGCGCAGACCTGAACACCGCGTGCGGGGGGTCCCAGAACAGCGCCTACCCCCAGCCCCCGAGCATTGTGAACCAGTCGACCAAGGACTGCATGAGCTGTGGGCTGAGTTCGATGCAGTTCCTAACCGGCTACTGGTCTCTCGGCGATCGCGGGTACGCTCCCTCCCAGGGCGGCACCAACGTCTTCCTGATCTCCGACTCTTTCGACATGATTCGCGGCAAGCACGATGTCCGGATGGGCATTGGAATTCGCGCCAACCAGCTCAATGTGCGATCCAACGCGTTCCAGGACGGCTTCTTCCTGATGGGCGATGCCTTCACCGCCGTCGGCAATGGTACCTATAGTGGCGACCCGGAGGCGGACCTCCTCCTGGGCCAATTTGGCGGGGCTATTCACGACCAGACTTATCAGGGAGCGACCACCGGCCGGCGCTGGAAAATGTATCGCCCCTTCGTGCAGGACGAATGGCGTGCGACACCAAACCTGACGTTGAATCTCGGAATCGCCTGGTCTCTCGTGACTCCTGTCACGGAAGCTCATAATCGGATGGCGAACTTTGACTTCCAGACGGGTCAGTACCTGGTTGCCGGGCCGGCGGTGGCTGGCTGTACGACGTGCGTGCAATCGAACGGAGCCGCCGGTGTTAAATTTGACAAGACCGCCATCGAGCCCCGAATCGGACTGGCCTGGAAAGTGCTTGGCAGCCAGAAGACCGCGCTCCGCGCAGGTTACGCGATCTTCCACGATGGTTCCTGGAGCCAGGGTGACCAGGGACTCTGGCTCAACCCGCCGTACCTTGCGGAATCGGATAATTTCTCCGGCCTCTCTCCGTTCCAGCAACTTGGAACTGTAACCTGCGGGTTCTTAAGTCAAGGCTGCGGAATCGGAGCAGCGTTCCTGCCGTTCATCCCTCCGCCTCTGAACCCCGATACATTCGAAGGCACACGTCTGTATCAGAACCTCAATTTCAAGCAGGGAATGGTGCAGCAGTTTAACGTCAACATTGAACGCCAACTGCCCGGCGATATCGTGCTTACAGCTGGTTACGCCGGATCTCGGAGTCACCACATTCTGGTTCGCGGCGTCAACTTGAATTTGGGATCTCCCACCGCGTGCGGAGTCATCATTGGATATACTCTCGGCTGCGGCCCCGGCGGCTCGGCGCTTGCCGCCCCTTACGGCCCGTTCACGATCGTCGGCAACTTCAACGACGCCGGGAATGCCACCTATAACTCATTTCAAGCCAAAGCCGAGACCAAGAGCGCGCGCCACGGCCTCTATGCCCTCGTAGGGTACACGTACTCCCATACTTACGACTCCGGCATGGCCGACAACCTGGGCACCACCCCAGGAGCGACTTACTGGCCTCTGCCCAACACCCAGGGCGCGGATTGGGCCCGCTCTCAAATCAATCTCAATAACCAGTTCACTGCTAGCGTGATCTATGACTTGCCCTTCGGGAAAGGCAAAGCTTTCGGTAGCACCTGGGGCGGTGCTGCCAACGCCGCCTTCGGCAACTGGCAGGTTACGGTGATTGAGAAAATCACTTCCGGATTTCCGCTGTTCGTGGTCAACAGCAACAACGGTTCCGGTGTGTTCTTTCAATGGAACGGCAACGAACTGAACCGGCCGAATCAGGTGGGGAATCCGAACCAGGCAGGGCCTATGGCGGGCAATCCGAATTGCAACGCACCCGCCAAGATCCATACTATTCAGAACTGGTTCAATCCCTGTGCTTTCGTCCCTGCGGAGACGTTCATCGTAAATGGTAATCCGGTAGGGGAACTTGGTTTTGCCAATCGCGCGCCGGCCACGGGGCCGGACTTCGTCAACACCGATTTTTCGTTAATCAAGCAATTCCATGTCAGCGAAAGATTCGGCCTCGAATTCCGGACTGAGTTTTTCAACCTCTTCAACCACGCGCAGTTCTTCTTGCCAGGCAGTCCCTTGACCACGATGCAAGACATCAATTCGACCACCAGTTTTGCGAAAGTTACGCAGACCGTGAACAACCCGCGCCTGATTCAGTTCGCCCTTCGACTCACGTTCTAGGTGCGCGGATCGTGTTTCAACCTGGGGCAGGCTGGGTCAACTCAGTCTGCCCTTCCATTTTGCTGGGGAGCATTTGCCTGCACCGATGAAACGGCCGTTCATGATCAGCAAGCGCAATGTCTTTCTGGCAGTCACATTCCTGGTGCTCGTGAGCTTGGCCGGTTCCGCCCAGCCGCGTCGAAAAGTCATCATCAACGAGGATTGTTCCGGCCCCGGCGGCAGCAACATGCAGACGCTGATGGTCATGATGCAGTCTCCGCGAGTGGAAGTCTTAGGCATTACGGTCGTGAGCGGAGATCAGTGGCGTGACGACGAAGTGGCTCACACCCTGCGCCTTTTGGAGATCATGGGCCGCACCGACATTCCCGTCGTGCCCGGCGCCACCCACCCGTTGGTCCGCACGCGCGAAGAATCCCAGATGTGGCAGCAGCGGTATGGCAAGGTCGCCTACGCTGGTGCCTGGGATGAGCGCTGGTGGCATGAGGCCTCCGTCGTGCCGCCGCTGCCGGAGGGGCAGCCTGCAATCAAGCCAGCCGAGGAGGATGCAGCCCATTTCCTGATTCGCATGGTTCGCAAGTATCCGCACGAGGTGACCATCTATGAGGGCGGACCGATGACCAACCTTGCCCTTGCGATCTCCCTCGACCCGCAATTTCCGGAACTGGCGCAGCAACTCGTCTTTATGGGCGGAAGCCTCAGTCCGCAAACCGACAATCCCGAATTCCTGAACAATCCGCGGCACGAGTTCAACTTCTGGTTCGATCCGGAGGCGGCTGAAATCGTGCTGCGCGCACCTTGGAAAAAGATCATCTGTACCCCCACCGACATTTCGATCAAGACTCACATGACGGCGGCGCTGATGAAACAGATCGAAGCCAGCGGAACCCCCATAGCGCGCTACATCGCCCGTTTCGCCATGCTTACGCCGGGAGCCGACATCATGTGGGACGAGCTGGCCGCCGCCGCATGGATTGATCCCACCCTGATCAGCAAAAAAGAGATGCGCTTCATGAGCGTGGACCTGGACCGCGGCGCCGGATACGGAAATACGCTTACCTGGGCAACCAAAGATAGCTTGAGACCCACCGCGCAACCGGTTGAAATTCAAGTGGACCTCGATACCGAAAGGTTCTATCGCATGTTTTCCGACCTGATGACGGCCCCCACGCCCGCTCACTGATTGCCGGACTCGCCGCTGGCACCTGGGATGCGAACAGCATACAATAATGTTTTGCAAGCGTTTCCGAATATGTCTCCCACTCCAGACGATCTCACCACGGTAAAAGACGACATGGTGGCCTTCATCGAAGGACACGGCATGCGCCGTTTCCACGGCTACGTGGACTATGACGAGGTTCAGTGCGTGATGTGGGAGATGGGCGGCAATCCTGACGGCTGGAAAGATTTTGTCGAACTGGCGAAAGCAGCGAGCGCTCCTTTTCTGACGATGCACGCGTGGACTCTCGAGCGCACTGAACTGGATGAGATGGTGCAGCGCTTGACCAACTCCGAGTTTACCGACGGGGACGACGTGGAAGATGCTCGCTGGCTTCGCGCCCACGTCGGCAAGGTGGGATTCCTGCAGTTGGGTTGGGCTTACCAGGGATCGATGTTTCTCTGCGAAGTCGGCACCGAATGGTACGACCGTTACCAGCATCTTCTCGAAGTCTCCGACGAATTCGGCGGCCTCACCATGGATGAGCCGGACCAGGACGAAGAGAACTAGTCGTCCGTAGTAAACTCCTTCCTACTGTCATCCTTCGCCAAGCGAAGACTTCTGCAGTTTATCGGCGAAGTGCAAAGATCCTTCGCGCAGAAGACGCGCTCAGGATGACAGCGCCTTCTATGCGCTGGATCCAAAAAGCGACTGATCAATCCCTGGTCTCGTCTGTGACCTCGGGTCTAAGCGCTGATCCTTCCCTTCGCGGAGTCGGCAGCGCAGCCCACATCCTTGCGCCTCTGCTCGTACGCCGTGGCATCACCGATCCGGATTCAGCCAGCATATTTCTCTCGCCTTCTCTCTCGCATCTCCACGCCCCGGAGCGGATGACCGGTCTGCCCGCAGCCGTCGAACGTATCGTCGCCGCCATCGAACGCAAGGAGCCCATCCTCATCTACGGCGATTACGACGTGGACGGCACGATGGCGGTCATCATTCTGAAGACCGCGATTGAACTCTGCGGAGGTGCCGCCGACTTCCACGTCCCGCACCGGATTCGCGAAGGCTACGACCTGCGCGACGATGTAATCGAGCGCGCCGCTGCTTCGGGCATTCGTCTGATAGTCAGCGTCGATATGGGCATCCGGGCCTTCGCGCCCGCGGAGACGGCGCAACGCCTCGGCGTCGACTTGATCGTTACTGATCATCACCTCCCCGGTCCCGATGGCGTGCCCAACGCTCTGGCGGTCGTCAATCCTAACCAGAAGGGCTGCGACTATCCCTACAAGCAGCTCTGTGGTGCGGGCGTTGCCTTTAAGCTGGCGCAAGGACTGATGCAACGGTGTCTAGATGCGAGCCTTCAGAACAAACTGCTGATGTCGTTTATGAAGGTCGTGGCGATTGCGACCATCGCCGACGCCGTGCCCTTGACGGGCGAGAATCGCGTCTTCGCTTCGTTGGGCCTCGACGCTCTCCGAAAAGCGGTGAATCCCGGCCTGAAGGCACTCCTGGAAGTCGCCCAGATCTCTCCCCAACGTCCACCGACCTCCGGGGAAGTTGGTTTCCGCATTGCGCCCCGCATCAACGCCGCCGGGCGCATGGATGTGGCCCGCGATGTGATCGAGCTATTCAGCGCGAAAGACCCGGCGCGCGCCCGGGAACTGGCCGCTAAACTCGACCATCTCAACTCCGACCGCCAGGAAGAAGAGCGGAGAATTTTGCGCGCGCTGGAAGAGCGGTTCACCGGAGACCCCACGCTGTCCGATGCCTACTGCATTGTCGTGGACGGAGAGGGCTGGCATCGCGGCGTCATCGGCATCACGGCGACGCGAGTCGTGGAGCGCTACAACCGTCCGGCAGTCGTGATTTCGCGCGACGGTGCAGAGGCGTTCGGCTCGGGCCGCTCGATTCGCGCGTTCCACTTGCTGGAGGCGATCGAGTCGTGTGGCAGTCTGTTTTCGCGCTACGGCGGTCACTCCCATGCCTGCGGATTCGCCATGCCCTCAGCTAACATAGCTGACCTGCGCGCCAGGCTGGATGCCTTTGCCCGATCGCGTCTTACCGCGGCGGATTTCGATCCGATTCTCGATCTCGACGCCGAACTAGACCTGACCGAAATCACGCCCGAGCTTTTTCGAGCACTGCGATTGCTGGAGCCTTACGGCATGGGAAATCCCGAACCCGTATTCGGTGCCCGCTGCGTTCAGTTAACTGCGCCCCCGCGGATTCTGAAAGAGAAGCACATTAAGCTGAAACTCAAGGCGTCCGCCGAATCGCGAGAACTCTCCTCGGCCGCCATCCTTGCGACTCCCCGGTGTCATCCCGACGGCGCCGCGATCCGCCGCGACGAAAGAGCCGCGGCCGTAGCCGAAGGCTACGCGAGCAGCAATCAACTAAGACCGGAAGGCAGGGACCTGAGATCGAAGGTGACATTCGACGCCCTGGGCTGGCACATGGCCGAGCGCCTGCAGCAAGCGCCGCTGCTGGCGGGTGACACTCTCGATGTTGCCTTCACGATCGGGAACAACGACCATCCCGAATACGGTGGCCTCGAACTCTCTCTGCGCGATTTCAAAGCGGAATAAACCCTGCCCGCACTGAGTGCCATGAATCGGGTGCCCCATTTCTGCCCCGTCCTTTGCGGAAAAAGTGGGGATTTTCGCGAACCTCAAAGGCCGGGACTTGGTTTTCGTACCCGCTCCTACCACATGTGGTAATACCCGTCGCGTCGGGCAACGTCCACCTGCGCTCCGAACAGTGCTCCCAATCGCTCTACCTGAAGAATCTCCTCCTTCGGACCGTCGGCAACGATCCGTCCGCGGTTCACCAGCACTACGCGCCCAATCTCCGGGACAATGTCCGCTAGTTCATGGGTCACGAGGATGATAGCCGTTCCCGAGTTGGCCAGAGCGCGCATGGTTTGCCGCAGGGTCTGTTGCGCCGAGAGGTCGAGTGAGTTGCAGGGTTCGTCGAACAGCAACGCACCCGGCTTGTGCACCAAGGCACGGGCGATCAGCACGCGCCGGGCCTCTCCTGAAGACATTTCGCAAACCGGACGGTCCGCCAGATGCGAAATCTTTAACGCGGCAAGCGCAGCCTCGCCCAACTCACGGTGTCCGGGATCGACGACGTGGTTCGAAAAAATGCTGATGCTGCTGAAGAAGCCCGACAGCACGACGTCCAGGCCGCAGGCGTCTCCGGTGCACGAGAGCATCAGGTCATTCGACACGATGCCCAGACGGGCGCGCAGAGCGAACACATCCCAGATCTCTTCTCCTAGGATAGACATCGACGAATCCGGCCGTGCCACCGGATAACACTCGCGCGTAATGGTCTTGATCAGCGTTGACTTGCCGCAGCCGTTGGGTCCAAGGATGGCAACGTGCTCCTCCGCGCCAATGCGCAGGCTGAAGTCGTCGAGCGCAATCTTCTGCCCCCGCATCACCCTGATGTTATGAAAGTCCAGCAGAGGCGGCTTTTCCGTCGTCATCGTCATCTAAGTCTACAAGTGTAGATGAGCCTTGGGTCTAGGCACACGAGGAGCGGGACCGGTTGATTGTGCGGGGAGAGTTCCTTAGCGCACTTTGCAGTCAAAACCTTGGGCCGCAGAGTTCGTGAAGAACAGCCACAACGACTCCGACAAACTATCAAGACCCGCACAAGGACGCCGCCCTGACTCCGGTTCGATTACACTGAAACCCAGATGCCGCTCCAGGTCTATCGCCTGCGCCGCCTGTTAGCCACGACCGCCGTGCTGCTCACTCTGGTCGTGGCCGGAATGTATTTTTACGCGCGTTCGCGGGCCACGAACGTCTTAAAGCAAATCCCCGGAAAGATCGGATTCGACATCAAGCAAACGGCCAGCGGCTTTCAGTTTTCCAAGTCCGACGGAAAGCGCACGCTCTTTACCGTCCAGGCCAGCAACGTCAAAGAATTCAAGCTCAACGGCAACGCTGAGTTACACAACGTTAGCATTGTGCTGTATGGCCGCGACTCCTCGCGCTTCGACCAGATCTACGGCGACGATTTTGCCTTCAACCAGAAGACCGGCGACGTTACGGCCAAGGGCGACGTGCAGATTGATCTGGTGGCCAACCCGGCGGGCCTTGCCAGCCCTGATCAATCCACTCCGAAAGAACTCAAGAATCCCATCCACTTGAAGACTCGCGACCTGGCCTTTAACAAAGATACCGGAAACGCCATGACGGCAGCCCGAGTCGAGTTTCGAACGCCGCAGGCCACCGGCTGGGCTGTGGGCGTGAAATACGCGGGCAAGACCAACACGCTGACGTTGGTCTCGCAGATTCATGTGGTCCTGAATGGCCCGAACGCAGCCGTGATCGATGCCGAGCACGGCATCATCACCAACGATCCCCGCGAGATTGTGCTCGACCGTCCTCATCTAAGCCGCGAAGGTGAAGCCCTGCAGGCCGATCAAGCCGTGTTTCATCTTGGCCGGGAGAATCAGGTGGAACGAGTCCTGGCCACGGGTAACGTCACCACCGAGACGCGGATCCAGAGTCAGAGATCAGGCCGGGGCCACCAGCGGGATTCCGTAGTCGCCAATTCTGTTAGCGAGCCTTCGGAAATGCGCAGCCGCGCTGACCAGGCGGAGTTCCTGCTCGCGGGAAAGCAAGACTTGCTCCGCACCGCAACTCTCACTGGCAGCGTTCACATCGAGCAAACCGGACCGAATCCCATGCAAGGCGATGCCGGGCGCGTCATCCTGGACTTCGCGGGTCAGAATCAGCTTCAGAAGGTTCACGCCGTCGATGGAGTGCGGCTCACGCAGAATGCTGCTGCTGGGCCCAAGCCAGCAGCAAAGGGCGCAGCGTCCGGCCCGCAGGATTTCGAACTCACCGCGCCCGTCATCGACTTCACACTGGCGCAAGGCCACATCCTGGAGCATGCCGTAACCTCCGGTGCGGCACAGATTTTGATCGCGCAGGCGGATGGCAGTCGAGGCTCGACGCCGGCGTCACCGCCGCAGCGGACGGTTGTGACGGCGGGCAAGTTTCAAGCGGAATTCACCGTCTCCGATGGACGAAACCACCTCAGCAGCATCCACGGCTCTCCCGACGCGCGCATCGTTAACTCGACCGCCGGGCAGCCCGACCGCGTCAGCAGCAGCCAAGCGGTGGACGCGGCTTTTCTTGCCCAGGGCGGCGTCGACGCCATCACCCAACAGGGGAACGTCGCTTATACCGACGGGCAGGAGCCCGACAAGCGCATGCAGGCCTGGGCAAATTCAGCGCGCTACACCCCTGCCGACCAGATGCTCGTGCTCAGTGGCAGTCCGCGCGTCGAGAATGGCGCCATGGCGACGACCGCTAAGACCATCCACATCAACCGCTCAACCGGCGAAGCTTTGGCCGAAGGGGGCGTCAAAAGCACCTACAGTGAAGTCAAGGAGCAGCCCGACGGCGCCTTGCTCGCGTCTTCCTCACCGATCCACGTCACCGCACGCAGCATGACCGCCCACAGCAATCCAGGCCTGGCTCTTTATACCGGGAACGCCCGTCTCTGGCAGGACGCTAACATCATCGAGGCCCCCACGATACAGTTCGACCGCGAGCGTCGATTCGTTACCGCACAAGGCACACCGGCCCAACCCGTGCAAACGATTCTGGTCCAGGCGGAAAAGACCGGCGCGGGAAAGCCCCCTCAAGCCGAGAAAGTGGTTGGTAAAGGGGGGGAGAAACGATCTCCTTTGGCTGGATCAAGCCCCATTTTCATCACGGCCGCGAAGCTCACCTACGCCGATTCCGAACGTAGAGTCCATTACGAAGGCGGGGTTGTTGCAAAGGGCCCAGACTTTACCGCGTCCGCCAAAACTGCCGACGCCTACCTCCTAGCCCGCAGTCAAGCCTCGAATAATCAATCGGTTGCTGGTCCTGGCCAGCTGGACCGCATGATCGCCCAAGACGACGTCGTGATCCAGCAACCCAGCCGCCGCGCAGAGGGGCAAAAGCTTGTCTACACCGCCGCAGATGACAAGTTTGTCCTCACCGGCGGACCGCCTAGCATTTTTGATGCCGAACAGGGCAAGATTACTGCGGTTTCGTTGACTTTCTTCAGACGCGATGATAGGGTGCTCGTAGAAGGCGAAACGAGTACTCCTGTGGTAACTCAGACGCGAGTGGCACGATAAATGCGTACTCTGGCCACCGAAGAAATTGGCAAATCGTATCGTGGCCGTCGCGTCGTAAGTGGTGTCAGCCTGCGGGTGGATCAAGGCGAAGTTGTTGGATTATTAGGCCCTAACGGCGCAGGCAAGACCACCACTTTTTACACCATCGTTGGCCTGATCCCTCCCGATACTGGCCGCGTGTTGTACGACGGTCAGGACATTACCGACGTCCCCATGTATTTACGGGCCCGTCAGTATGGCATCAGCTATCTCCCGCAAGAAGCTTCGGTCTTTCGCAAACTGACGGTCGAAGAGAACATCCTCGCGGTGTTAGAGGCGCAGCCCATGTCCTGGCACGAGCGCCGCGAGAAGATGGAAAAGTTTATTGACGAGTTGGGACTGGAGCACATCCGCCAGAATCGCGGGTATGCCCTGTCCGGTGGGGAACGCCGGCGCGTCGAAATTGCCCGCTGCCTGTGCATCAACCCTACGTTTATTTTGCTGGACGAACCGTTTTCCGGGATCGATCCCATTGCCGTGCTCGATTTGCAGAAGATCATCAGCAGCCTGCGCGCCAGTGGCATCGGGGTCCTGATTACGGATCACAACGTGCGCGAAACCCTTTCCGTTACGGACCGGGCCTACATCATCGATGACGGCAGAATCTTCCGTCACGGTCAACCCGGCCAGTTAGCGTGCGATCCGGAAGTACGGCGGGTGTACTTAGGCGAGAGTTTCTCGCTGGTGTGAGGCGCTAAAACCACGGAGGACACGAAGTAACACTAAGGGTTTCTTTCGTGCCCTTAGTGGTTGATGGTTTTGGATTTTAAGGGATTCGCCCGAACTCATGGTCTTACTGCAGCACAAACTCAGCGTGAAGCTCTCGCAGCGCCAGATCCTCACCCCGGGTCTGGTGCAAATGGTCTCCGTCCTGGCGCTCAATAAGCTTGAGCTCAAGGACATGATCAACGCTGAGATGGTCGAGAATCCCGTTCTCGAAGAACTCGAAGACTCGGTCCCATTGCTCGACGAAGTAGGCAAAAAAGAAGAGGACCGCGAGCGCGCTGCTGCTGCCACCAACGAAGAAAATCCCATCACCGCAGTCGAGAAGAAAGATCCCTTCGAAGAGATTGATTTCGGTTCCTTTTTCCAGGATTATCTCGATCCCGGCTACCGCACCCACAGCGAGATGGAGGACATTGAGCGTCCGTCGTTTGAGAATTTTCTCTCCAAACCGACGAATCTCACTGACCACCTCGCGTGGCAGTTGGGCGCGCTCAGCCTGCGGCGTGAAGTACGCGAAGCCGCCGACCTGATCATCGGCAATCTGAATGAAGACGGATACCTGATCGCCAGTGACGACGAGTTGCTCGGCGTAGCTCCGCCCGCCCCGCCCGAAGTCGACGCCCAGACCGCAAAGAATATCGTGAGCGAGGCGCAAGCCTTGGGCCTGGCGGAAATCGCCGCTGAACCCGGCTCCGAGGAGAGTGATCTTTCCTCCCCAGAACAGATTGCTGACGATTCGACCGATATTGACGGGAATTCCGATCTCGGGGAGACCGCAGAGTCGGCCTACGCCGACGTCGCAGAGGCCGTGCCGGCCGCTGAACCGCGAGCCGAGGCCTCTTTCTCGTTGCGTTCTGGAGACTCCGCCGCGGCGGTTGCCCCCGCACCAGAGCCCGTCGCCCAGAGTGCATCGACCTACCAGCCAAACTTCACCCCCGCCGATCTGCAGGAAGCACTAGAGGTCGTGCGCCAGTTGGATCCTCCCGGCGTGGCTTGCCGTGACTTGCGTGACTGCCTGCTCTACCAACTCCGTTACCACCAGGCGCAGTTCGCGCAGCACAAAAACGGCAACGGCACGGAGCAGGTTCTGAAGGACGCCATGGCCGTGGTCGACCAGCATCTGCGCGGCTTGCAGAACAAGCAACACAAAGAGATTGCCAAGGCGATTGGCCGCCCCATCGAGGCTGTGCAGCAGGCTCTGGACTACATCCGCACCCTCGATCCGCGCCCTGGCCTGCGTTACAACAAGGTCCAGGCACGTCTGATCGAGCCCGACGTCGCGTTCGTCAAGCACGGTGACGAGTGGCTCGTGATCATGAACGATGAAGATCTGCCCCAGCTTCGGCTCAATCCCGCCTACAAGAAGCTGGTTACCCGCGATGGTACCAACGAGAAGAGCACTCGCGACTACGTGAAAGAGCGCTACAAGAGCGCCATCCAGCTCATCAAGAACATCGAGCAGCGCAAGCAGACCATCACCAAGGTCTGCTATTGCATCGTCGCTCGCCAGCAGGAATTCCTCGAAAGAGGCATCGATCAACTGAAACCCATGATGATCAAGGAGGTGGCCGAAGAAATCGGCGTGCATCCTTCCACGGTAAGCCGTGCCGTGGCCAACAAATACGCCCACACGCCACAAGGTGTATTTGAACTGCGATACTTCTTCAGCGAGAGCGTACAGGGCCCCGAGGGCGGTGGCACGTCGCTCCTGATCCTCAAGCGCCGTGTGAAAAAGCTCATCGAGGAAGAAGACCCCAGTCGTCCGTTGACCGATGAGCAGATCACCCGCATCCTGCAATCGCAGGGCATCCAGGTGACCCGCCGCACGGTGGCTAAGTACCGCGAGGACATGCGCATCCCCAGCACGCACCAGCGCCGGGTAAAGAAATAACCGTTGGCATCCTGAAGCCGCTGCTTCTGCGGCTGAAGGATCTGGGTGAGCCGCGCGAAGCGTCGCGTTCTGTGCGACGCACAAATCGCGCGTTTGGCTCGCTTCCAAAAAATGTAGTGCCCGATTTAGCTCATCGAACGAATTCTTAGGAGGGGCGCTCATGAATGTGGAATACACTGGCAGGCATTACGTAGTCACGTCCACTATCCGCAAAGAAGTAGAAACCGGCCTCACAAAAATCCGCAAAATTCTAGGCGACCGATTTGAAACCAAGGTCATCCTCGCCGTCGAGAAGCATCGCCACAAAGCCGAAATCACTATTAGTCCGCGCAACGGTCCCTTGGTCGGTCTGGCTCAAGCCAAGGACATGACCATCGCCGTCAACGAGGCTCTCGACCACCTCGAGAAACAGGCGGTCAAGTACAAAACGCGCTGGATGTCGAAGAAGCGCTCGGCCCGCAAGACTGAGGAAGTCAAGAAGTGGAACGGCCACTCGACCGGAAGCGATGAGACAGGTGCACAGACGGATCTGCAGACCGTGGTCGGCCTCTCGGAGAAGACCGCCGTTCCAGTCATGGTCCACAAGTATCCGGCCGTTGCCAAAACCACCGAGGTCCACCTGGTCCGCTCCGACGAAGCCGTAGCCATGCGCCCCATGACGCTGGAAGAGGCGATCAAAGAAGCCCACTTCCGCGATCGCGACGTCTTCGTCTTCCGCGATCCCAAAGGAAAGTTGATGATCCTCCACCGCACCCGCGACGGAAAAATGGAGCTGATCGAAGCTCCGTAAGGGCGGTCGTCGGCAATTGCTCCTCAGAACTCACTTTGGGTGCCCCACTTCTCGCGTTCTTTGCGAGAAGTGGGGATTTGACTCTGAGTGTGCACAACCATGGAGTGCGACCTGCAAAGATCAGCCTGACGCTGGCGCCGTTGAGCGCTGCTCTCTACCAGAGGCCTCCCATGGAGGAGTGACGTATGGAAGGCTGTTTCCACGGAAAAGGTACGCTGACGGCGCAATCACATGATCGTCGCCACGGAGTCGATTCGAAACGGACAAGGGGCAGATTGCGCGAGGTTCGTATTGATACGTTTTAATAGAGCCATTCGACGTGCTAGAATTCGCCGCCGAGGGAGATTTCGCCATGATGACTCGCACATGCCACAGCACCCTTTTTCTTACATTCCTGTCTCTGTCTGTGATCTTCAGCGTGCCCAGCTTCCTCCACGCGCAAGCCGTTTCGCCGCCTGCCAAGCTTTCTGTCCACTGGGAAGAACTCACGGCCTCCGATTTCCGCGAAGGCATCCACCATTCTCAGGGAACCTGCCTGCTCCCGTTTGGAATCCTGGAGAAGCACGGTCCGCACCTGCCGCTCGGCACCGATCTCCTCGACGTGCGCTACGCTGCGCTGCACGCTGCCGAACAGGAGTACGCCGTCGTCTTCCCCGAATATTATTTCGGCCAGATCGCCGAAGCTCGCCACGAACCCGGCACCATGGCCTACAGCCGCAACCTGCAACTCGCACTGCTGCAGGAAACCACCGACGAGATGGCGCGCAACGGCTGCAAGAAAGTCCTGATCGTCAACGGCCACGGCGGCAACGACAGCCTGCTCCCCTACTTCGCGCAAACCCAGCTCGACAAGCCCCACGACTATGTCGTCTACATATTCGATGAACGCACGCCACGCGAAGGCGGTCCCGCAAAGAAGACCAAGATCGATATGCACGCCGGTGAAAGCGAAACCTCGAAGATGATGATCTCCCGCCCCGACACGGTCCATCTGGACCGCGCTATCACCGAATCAGGCTCGGACCAGGCTCGCCAGAAGCTTCCTGAAGATGTCTACACCGGTATTTGGTGGTACACACGCTTCCCTAACCACTACTCCGGCGACGGCTCCGTGGCCACGAAAGAGCTGGGCGAATTTCAAATGAAATGGTGGATTGATTCCGTGGTGAAGGCGATCCGCGCGGTGAAAGGCGACGACGTCAGCCTCAAACTGCAGAACGAGTTCTACGAAAAAAGCACGCACCCGCTGGACACGCAGCCGTAGAGACGTAGTTTGCTGGGTCTCTCTGGCAAAGGCTTTCACTAACCGCCGTATTTTCCGATCAGCATTCCGGTGATGAACACCAGGACGCCTCCTAAGCCCACTTGCAGCGCCGCTGAAATCCAGGGCGTGTCCATGTAACGCTTGCGAACCCAAGTGATCACGCCCAATTCCGCCAGCACTACAATTCCAGCCGCCCACAGCGCCATCCTGAAGTCATGCAAGAGAAATGGCAGTGTATGCCCAATGCCTCCCAGGGCTGTCATCGCGCCGCAAATCACGCCGCGCACCCATGGATGTCCACGGCCCGTAAGGCTGCCGTCATCAGACAGTGCTTCCGCAAACCCCATGCTGATGCCGGCGCCCGCCGAAGCAGCCAGACCGACCAGAAACGCATCCCAGCTCTTCTGTGTCGCGAACGCTGCGGCGAACACCGGAGCCAGCGTTGAGACCGAGCCGTCCATCAGCCCCGCCAGTCCGGGCTGCACAATCTGCAGCACGAACAGACGCCGCTGCGCGACCTCTTCGTCGGCCTTCACATTGTCCGGCAGCTTCTGCTTGTCGAGTTCCTGCGCACGCTCTTCGTGTTCGCGCTCTTCGCGGGCCAGATCATCCAACAGTTGCCGGATGCTCACGTCCTGCGTCCGCGCCGCGGCCTTCTCGTAGAATCGCCGTGTCTCAACCTCCATGGTCGACGCCTCTTTGCGCACGGCCTCGATCCGCAGAGGGCGCACCAGCCACAAAGCCGGCCGATCGACAAACCCGCGCACGTCCTGGCGGCGGATGAGTGGAATATGCTCCCCGAATTTCTTCTGGAAGAGTTCGAGCAGCCGCCGCCGGTGGCCGGACTCCTCTTCGCGCATCCCCTCAAACATCGAGGCCGTGGCGGGATAGTCCTGCCGCAGTCCTTCGGCAAAGTCGGCATACACCCGCTCGTCTTCTTCTTCCAGGGCGATGGCCAGAGCCAGCACCTCGCGTTCCGTGAGTTCTTCGAACTTTTTCATGACGCCATAGCTTACCTGTCACACCTTCTGGAAACAATCTGGATTTCCGATTCTTGACGGGCGAGTTCCGCATACGCAGCTACAGGCTGCCGGTATCTCAGTTGGCAATCCGGTACGATGCGAGGGCCGCGTCTGGATGCTACTATCCAGTTCATGAAGCCCCGCCGGCCCTCCGGCCAGACACCGAAAAAATCGAAAGCTGCAATCAAAAAGCTCTCCCGCGCCGCGCAGCCCTCTCCGGAACTGGTCATCATCACCGGCATGAGCGGTTCAGGGAAGGCCTCCGTGCTGAAAGCCTTCGAGGATCTCGGCTACTACTGCGTTGACAACCTGCCGGTCCAGCTCATCCCACAATTTGCCGACCTGGCGGTCCAGTCCAGTGAGATTCGCCGCACCGCCCTGGTCGTCGACGTGCGCGAAGGCTCGAAGCTGGAAAGGCTTCCGGAAATCCTGAAATCGGTCGGTCGCATGATTCCGACGAAGGTCGTGTTCCTCGAGGCTTCCGACTCCGTTTTGGTGCGCCGTTTCAGCGAGACCCGCCGCCCGCATCCCCTGGGCACCGATTCCCCGGTGAAATCTGCGCTCAAAGCGGAACGCCGTCACCTCGGTGCCATTCGCGCCGTCGCCGATCTCGTCATCGATACCTCAAAGTTCAATGTTCACGAATTGCGCGCTCACATCACGGAGCGATTCCAGAAACAATCGTCGGAAAAAAGTATTCTGGTGTCCTGCGTGAGCTTCGGGTTCCGCCAGGGCGTTCCCGAAGACGCCGACCTGGTTTTCGACGTGCGCTTCCTGCCCAACCCGCACTTCGTGCCCGAATTCCGGCCGCTGACGGGACGCGACCCCCGAGTCGCCAAATACATCCGCTCGTTTCCGCAGACCCGGGAGTTCATCTCGCGTATCTCCGATCTGCTCGTCTACTTGCTGCCGCACTACATCCACGAAGGCAAAAGCTATCTGACGATCGCATTCGGCTGCACCGGCGGGCAGCACCGGTCCGTGATGATCGCCGAAGAAGTGGGCAAGCGTCTGCGTGGCGCCAGCTACCGTGTGAAAGTCGTGCACCGCGACAGCCCGAAGTAGCTCCCGGGCGTAGCATGCCCACCCCTCCCTATCCACTTCATCCCGAGCCCATGCGGAAAAGCTGGCTCGAACAACATCCCCGCTGGAAGATGCCCCTCGGTTGCCTGACTCTCATATTCTTGATCGGCGTGTTCGTCACCGTCCTGCTCACCATCATCACCACGTCGTTCCACAGCAGCGATGTCTACAAACAGGCCATGGCCACAGCAACACAGAACATTCAGGTACGCGAGCAGATCGGCGAACCGGTCCAATCGGCGTGGATTATTTCCGGACAATTGCACGTGAACGAGAGCAGCGGCGACGCCAATCTCTCGATCCCCATCTCCGGTCCCCGAGGGAAAGGTTTGATCCGCGCCGTCGCGCACAAAACGGGCGGCGAGTGGCGGTTCAGCTACCTGCAGGTTAGCGTCGAGGGCCAGCCCGGAAACATCGATCTGCTGTCGGTCCAGCCCCCGCCGGAACGAGACTTCTGAGCCGCCGGGAGCGAGCTGTGTCGGAGTGCCCGGGAAACTGAAACGCCATTCCTCCGGCGCACGACTCAAGTAGAATAGGGCCTTGCTACTCATGCCCATTCGACCGGCAGCAAGCAATTGCGGCCTGCGCCACGCGGGACTCCCATGCGGCAACTGACGCGACTGATCCGCTATGCGCTCCCCTACTGGTGGCAAATCCTGTCTTCGGTTCTGCTCATGGCCGCTGTGGGCGCCCTCGACGCTTTCAAATACCTGCTGGTCGGTCCGGTCTTTGATCGAGTTTTGCATCCCGCGACGGGGTCGCAAAACATCCAGCTTTTCGTCATTCCCGGAACTCAGCATCCGGTCTACTTGCAGAAGTTTGTGCCATCGCATTTCACGAATGCCTGGGCTATCGTGGCTTTTGCCCTGGTTGCTTCCACCATTCTCAAAGGCATCTGCGATTACTCCGGCACATACCTGGTGAATCACGCAGGTTTTGGCATGATCACCGATCTGCGCGACGATCTTTACACCGCCCTGCTGCGCCGCTCCGCCGCATTTTTTTCAAAACATACCACGGGAACTTTGCTCTCCACCATCATCAACGACGTCGAGCGTGTGCAGTACGCCATGTCGACCGTTTTGTCGGAACTTCTGCAGCAGTTCTTTACCTTTGTTTCTGTCGCAATCGTAGTGGTCATCCTGGGCGGGAACCTTGCATGGGTATTGCTTTTGTTTGTCCCTGTGATCGTCTTTTCGTCGCGCAAGATCGGTTCCCGGGTTAGGCACACGACGCGATACGGCCAGGATAAGCTGGCGGAAATTCAGAATATTCTGCACGAAACCATCACCGGTAACCGGATTGTGAAGGCGTTTAATACGGAGGACTGGGAGATTTCCAGATTCCGCGGCGCGGCCCGTCGTCTTTTCCGCGCCAATCTCCGCTCGGTGGCTGCGACCGCGATCAGCTCTCCCTTGATGGACGTGCTTGGTGTTGCCGGAATTTCTCTTCTGATCCTCATCGGCCGCGGACGCATCGCCCACAATCAGATGGCCCCCGGGGCCTTTGTTGCCTTCATCGCCGCTGTCTTCAGTCTCTACAATCCCGTGCGCAAGTTCGCCCTTTTTTACAATAACTTTCAGCAGGCTCTGGGCGCTTCGTCGGAGATCTTCAAGTTCATGGATCTCGTCGATGATGTGCGCGAAAAACCGCGCGCCAAGGCTCTGCCCAGTTTTTCCGGGAGCGTTCGCTTCGAGCAGGTCAGCTTCGCCTATGCCAACGACGGGGAAGAGCAACATGATGTTCTGCGCGGCATCGATCTGGAGGTCCGCCGCGGAGAGGTTCTCGCGGTCGTCGGCTCCAGTGGCGCGGGCAAGAGCACCCTAGTCCACCTGATTCCCCGCTTCTTCGATGTGACCGGCGGACGTCTTCTCATCGATGGCAATGACGTTCGCGACGTAACGCTGGCTTCGCTGCGGGCGCAAGTTGGCATCGTTACGCAGGAAACCGTCCTGTTCAACGACACTGTCCGTAACAACATCGCTTATGGCCAGCCGCAGGTTCCGCAGAAAGAAGTCGAGGCCGCCGCTCGTGCCGCTCTTGCTCACGATTTTATTGTGGCCCTTCCGGCGGGGTACGATACCGTTATCGGAGAACGCGGCGTGCGGCTTTCCGGTGGCGAGCGCCAGCGCTTGGCGATTGCCCGGGCATTGCTGAAAAACGCGCCCGTCCTGATTTTGGACGAGGCCACCTCGGCGCTCGACAGTGAGTCCGAAGCACTGGTGCAATCCGCCCTGCACAATCTGATGTCGGGCCGTACCGTGTTCGTGATCGCGCACCGGCTTTCAACCGTGCGCCGTGCGGATCGTATCGTGGTGATCGAAAATGGAAGGATCGCCGATATCGGCCGCCACGAAGAGCTGATGCAAAAGTTGGGAACATACCGGCGTCTTTACGAATTGCAATTCGCCAATGCTGAGTCGCCCAGAGCAGTCGCAGGAACTTGAGACACGGCCCCTATGCCCATACGCTCGATGACAGGTTTCGCCCAGGTGAGAGGCGAAGTTCAGCCGCAGAATGGCGGAAGCGCCGCCATCCCTGCCGGTTCCGCTCAGTCCAACGGCCGTCTGGCTTTTGCGCTGTCACTGAAGTCGGTCAACCACCGCTTTCTGGATCTGCATTTTCGACTGCCCTCGGGGACCGATTCCCTCGAAATGCAGCTACGCCGCCTGCTGAAGGAAAAGATGGGGCGTGGCCACGTCGAGGTAACGCTAAGTCTGGAACGCACGACGAGTGAGACGTTCTCCATCAACCGCGAGATTATTGGCGCCTACATCTCTGCGTTCCGAGCCGCCGCCGCCGAGTTTTCCGTCGCGGCGGTGCCCGACCTCAACGCCGTTCTTCGTATTCCGGGCGCGCTCGATTCCGCGAATGACGGTGCCGACGGCGAAATCGAAGCCGCGGTGATGGCAAGAGTGGGTGAAGCTCTGGACCGGCTGAATCAGATGCGCGAGGAAGAGGGCCGGGGCATCGAGCGCGAACTGCGCGAGCGTATGACCCACCTGCGCGAGGCGGGCAAGACCGTCCAACAGCATCGCCGCGCCGTGCTGCAGAACTACAGCGAACGACTGCACTCTCGGCTTCAGGAACTGTTAGGTGCAACCGTGGACAAGGAACGCGTGCTGCAGGAGGCCGCACTGCTGGTCGATCGCAGCGACATCCAGGAAGAGATTGTTCGTCTTGAGAATCACGTGCAGCATTTCCTGGGATTGCTCGATGCCGGCGGCGAGATCGGGAAGAAGCTAGACTTCCTTCTGCAGGAAATGAACCGCGAGGCCAATACCCTGCTTTCGAAGACTTCCGGACTGGCGGGCGAAGCGCTGAAGATTACCGAGGCAGGCCTGGCGATGAAAGCGGAAATCGAAAAATCGCGCGAACAGGTGCAAAACCTCGAATGAGCCCGCCGCACAAGCCCATCGTTTACATCATCTCGGCACCTTCCGGGTCGGGGAAGTCCACCCTCGTCAACGTGCTGCTTGAGATGACCCCCCATCTCGATTTTTCGATCTCCTACACCACTCGGCCTCCCCGAGGCAGCGAGCAAAATGGCAAGCAATACCACTTCGTATCGCGCCGGGAATTTGAGCAGATGATCACCGCCGACGAGTTCCTGGAGCATGCTAGTCTCTACGGAACAGATTACTACGGCACGGCGCGACGGTTCCTGCGCGAGGCGGAGCAAAAGGGGAACGATCTGTTGCTCGACATTGACGTGCAGGGAGCCGCACAGATCAAGCAGAAACTGCCGGATGCTGTCAGCATTTTCGTGCTGCCGCCCGACCGCAAGACTCTGGAATGGCGCCTGCGGATGCGCGGCGAGGATTCAGAGCAGGTGATCGATCGCCGGTTGGACGCGGCCCGTCGTGAGATTGAGAGCTACAAAAAATACGACTATATTTTGATCAACGACAAGCTGGAGGAATCGAGCGACGGCCTGCAGGCGATCGTTCTGTCGGAGCGCTTGTCGAGGTCGAATTCACCTCTGTCCCCCGAGCAGAAGAATATAGTCGACTTGGCGGACCGTCATCGGTTGGCAAATGTCCGGGACCGGGTGGGACCGATCCTGGGGTCCTTTGGTGCCCCCCCGCCCTCGGCACGCCCCTAGATTTCGCGGTATCATTTTAAGGACGCGGCAACCGGCGTCGGAGGCCGCTCATCGAAAGAGCGAGACCGCCCGAGAGTTGGCGGCGTTGTGTGGAGCGCATCGTTCGACGACAGGCGCTGATTAGACTTCAAACTTGATTTTCGAGGGAGAGTCCCAATGAAGTTGATCGAAGGTTTTGACAGCAACTACAGGTACATTTTGGTGGCAGCGCGACGTGCGCGGCAACTCCAGTCCGGCGCGCCACCTGTGGTCGATACGAATTCTCGCAAGCCTTGCCGTATCGCACAGGATGAAATTCGCGCCGGCAAGGTGAAGTGGGAAATTCCGGAAACCCGCACCGCCGCTGAGCAAGCCGAAGAGGCGCTCGACAAGGCGCTGGGCCAGGACTAAGGAATTGTTGATTTCCCGATTGTCGATTGTTCAGTGCGAAACTCGAGTATAAACGGTTTTGAATCAACAATCAGCAATCAACAATCAAAACTCCCATGAAAATCGCCTTTGGCGTCAGTGGTGGAATCGCGGCCTACAAAGCGGCCGAGATTGTCCGGTTGTTGCAGGATCGCGGCATCCGTGTGCAGGTCGTGATGACGCGTGCCGCTCAAGAGTTCGTTCGTCCCCTTACCTTCGCAGCGCTTTCCGGAGAGAAAGTCATCACCGGCATGTTCGCACCCGGTGAAGAGCAAGCGCCAAACCTCGACTCCGCGATCGAGCACATCGCCGTCGCGCAATCCATCGACGCCCTCGTCGTGGCTCCCGCCACGGCCGACGTTCTGGCTCACTTCGCGCAGGGGATCGCCAGCGATTTCCTGACGACTCTGTACCTCGCGACCACGGCGCCGGTGGTGGTCGCGCCCGCCATGAATGTCAACATGTGGAATCATTTGGCGACACAGGCGAATCTGCAGATTCTGCGGCAGCGGGGCGTGAAGATTGTTGAACCGGGCTTGGGCTACCTGGCCTGCGGAATGACTGGCCCCGGCCGCCTTGCGGAAAACGAAGGCATCGTTGCTGCCGTGATGGAAGCGCTGGGAGCATCCCAGGATCTCAGTGGTGAAACGGTGCTGCTCACTGCCGGCCCAACCCGTGAGAAGGTCGATCCGGTGCGCTATCTCACCAACCGCTCCAGCGGCCGCATGGGCTATGCACTCGCCGAGGCCGCCTTGCGACGAGGCGCGCGCGTTCTCCTGGTCAGCGGCCCGACTTCGCTCACTCCGCCCGGCGCTGCCGAAGTGACTCGAGTCGAGTCCGCCGAAGAAATGAGGGATGCCGTGCTCAAGTTGCTCCCTCAGGCGAGCGTCGTGATTAAGACCGCCGCCGTTTCCGACTATCGCCCGAAGGCCGCCGCAAGCCAAAAGATCAAGCGCAAGGGTCCGATGACTCTGGAACTGGAAGCCACGCCCGACATCCTGAAAGAAATTTCTTCTCGGAAGGGTGCGCAGATTATCGTGGGCTTCGCCGCCGAAACTGAAAACGTTCTGGAAAATGCGCGTCAGAAGCTGGTCTCGAAGAATCTCGATGCCATTGTGGTCAATGACGTTTCGCGCGAGGGCGTGGGCTTCGATTCGGACCTCAACGCAGTCACCATTATCAGCCGCGACGAGGTGGTGGAAGTTCCCGAAACCACCAAGTGGGAGGTTGCCCAGCGCGTCCTCAACCAGGTAGTGCGTCTCCGTCAGCACCGTAAATCGCCCGTGAAAGCCTGATCAGGTCACACCAGGGTACTCTGCTTTACAATCGAACAACCGATGCCTCACACTCTTGATCCCATTCTGCGCCGCGCTCTCACCGAACGCGTCCGCTACTGCCATGAAATGGGCATCTACGATTTTTACCGGCGCGAACCAAGAGCCTCCGGGTCCGCCACGGCCGTCGCGGACATTGACGAACACGCTTTATCTTCCATATCCCAGGAACTGCGAGAGGAAATGGCCCCTAAGAAATCCACCGTAGTCGCAAAGGTCGCCGACGGAAACATTTTCGAGGTACTGACTCCGAAGCCTGAGCATGGGGTTCCGGATCCCATCACCGCGCTCAAACTCATTCGTGAAGACCTGGGCGACTGCACGCGCTGCAAACTGCACAAGCAGGGCCGCAAGCAGATCGTCTTTGGAGTAGGCAATCCGCGCGCCGACCTCATGTTCGTGGGCGAAGGCCCCGGCGCCGACGAGGACGCGCAGGGCGAACCTTTTGTGGGTAGGGCCGGGCAGTTGCTCAACAACATGATCAAGGCCATGGGCATCCGCCGTGAGGATGTCTATATTGCGAACGTGGTGAAGTGCCGTCCGCCGGGCAATCGCACGCCGGAGCGCGACGAATGCGAAACCTGTTCTCCGTTTCTGATGCGGCAGATTGCCGTCATCAAGCCCAAGGTAATGGTCGCACTCGGCGCGGTTGCGGCCAAGAGCCTGCTCGCCATCAATGCGCCGATGTCGGAACTGCGTGGCCGTTTCTATGACTTCATGCCCGTCGGCACGCGCAGCAGCGATCCTTCGTGGGAGGGGACGAAGCTTGCGGTAACCTACCATCCTGCGTTTCTCCTGCGTGATCCCCGCCAGAAAGGCGAGGCTTGGAAAGATTTGCAGATGGTCATGAAATACCTGGGCCTCAAGCCTCCCAAAAAGCCCGAGGAATAGGTAGTCTGTCCGCGGAAATACTCATGTGGGGACAGTTGCCCTCGGCTGTTGCGGTCGAGCGAAGCTCGACTAGTTTGCTCGTAACCTCCAAACTGAGATAGTCGAGAGTCCGCGATTTACCTTTCCTCAAGCGTCACTGCTATCCTCTGAGACCGATGCCCGAATTCTGCGACGTCGCTGTACCCGTGCCGCTGGACATGGTTTTCACCTATCGTGTCCCCGCGGATGGCGCGCCAGTCGTCGGCGGGAGGGTGCTGGTCCCATTCCGCCAGCGGCGGATGACGGGCGTTGTCGTTGACCTGCACGACCGTAAACCGTCTGTCACCACGAAGAAGATTCTCGCTGTTCTCGACTCGGCACCGGTGCTCGACGAGCAGTTGCTGCAACTGGGCCGTTGGATCGCCGACTATTACCTCGCCCCACTCGGGGAAGTGTTCCGCACCATGCTGCCGCTGAACGCCGAGTTCAAACGCTCCATCGGCTATCGCCTCACAGAAGATGGACAAATGGCCCTGCACCTGGCGGGCATGTCCGGATCATCGGCCCGCTCGCGGCGGACTCCGGAGGAGCAAGGCGCCGAATTCCGTGTACTTGATTATCTGGCCGCGCACGAGCCGGGAGTCGAGCTAGGTTCAGAGACTTTGGTCCGGGAAGAGACACTTCGTTCCGTAACTCGTGTCTCCAGGGCCGTACTCGCGGGGATGGTCCGCAAGAAATGGCTGGCGCGCGAAGACGTGTCCGCCCCGCAGGACGCAACCCGCACCGTAAAAATCGCAGAGTTGAACTCCGCCGACGGCAAACTGAACGACAACCAACGGAAGCTGGTCGACACCCTGGCTGCTTCCGGAGGACGGGTTCCGCTGACCACGCTGCAATCGCTCGACGTACCGCGAACTACGCTCGCCACGCTGGTTCGGCGCAGTCTGGTCGAAATCGTCGAAGTGCCCGCTGAGTTCACCGTTTCGCGCTCTAAGCCTCGGCCGTCTCTTTTCGATTTCGATTTGAACCCCGCGCAGCAATCTGCCCTCAAGCGGATCAAGGACGGGGTTGCAGCGCGCAAGTTTTTCGGTATGTTGCTGCACGGCGTCACCGGCTCGGGCAAGACGGCGGTGTATCTGGCAGGCATGCGCGCGGTGCTTGAGGCCGGGCGCTCTGCCATCCTGCTTGTCCCTGAAATCGGCCTGACCCCGGCGGTGGCGGCCGATCTGCATCAGATCTTCGGCGACCAAGTGGCCATCCTGCACTCCGCATTCTCCGACCGCGAACGCGCCGAGCAGTGGCACCGCATCAAGCGCGGCGAAGCGCGCATGGTCGTCGGCACGCGGTCAGCCGTCTTCGCCCCCGTCGCCGACCTCGCGCTCATCATCGTCGACGAAGAGCATGACTCCTCCTACAAGCAGGAAGAGACTCCGCGCTACCACGCCCGCGACATCGCCGTGATGCGCGCCAAGATGGCGAACGCTGTCGTCGTGCTGGGTTCGGCAACGCCTTCGCTAGAATCGTATTTCAACGCCAAGAAGAACAAGTACGCCCTGGTCGAGCTGCCGGATCGCGTAGAACAGAGGCCGCTGCCCGAAGTCGAAATCATCGACATGCGCCAAGAGTTTCAGGAAACTGGCCGCGAGCAGGTCATCTCGCGAAAACTGGCCGCGGAGATCAAGGAACGGCTCGACCGCAAAGAGCAGGTCATGGTGCTGCTCAACCGTCGTGGATATTCGCCCGTGGTCCTGTGCCGCACCTGCGGCAAGAAACTCGAATGCCAGAACTGCGCCATCGCGCTGACCCATCACAAGCGCGAACACAAAATGGTCTGCCACTACTGCGGCTACACCGCAACTGTGCCGAAGGCGTGTGTGCATTGCGGCAGCGAGTATGTTTATTTTCTCGGGACGGGATCAGAAAAGCTGGAAGAGTTGCTGCACGGCATGTTTCCCCAGGCGCGCATTGCCCGCCTCGACCGCGACACCGTGCGCAGCCACGAGGATTTCGAGCGTGCGTTGAACGCCCTGAACGAAGGGCAACTGGACCTTCTCGTTGGCACCCAGATGATCGCCAAAGGCCACGACATCCACGGCGTGACGCTGGTGGGTGTGGTCGGAGCCGACGTCGCCCTCGGTTTCCCGGATTTCCGCGCTGCCGAGCGCACCTTCCAGTTGCTGACACAGGTTGCCGGACGCGCCGGACGTGGCCAGACGCCTGGCAAAGTTGTGCTGCAGACTTATTTTCAGGACCACTACGCCGTGCAGTATGCCACCCGGCACGACTTCGTTGGCTTCTACGAAAAAGAACTGCAATTCCGCAGCTGGATGCACTATCCGCCCTATTCCGCGCTGGCCAACGTGCTGGTGCGCAGCGATAAACTCGACGACGTCCTGCAATGGTCGGGAACGTTAGGCAAATGGTTCGACGGGACTCGCCATGAAGGTGTCCGCGTGCTGGGCCCGGCGGCTGCTCCCATCATGCGCCTGAAACGCGACTATCGCTATCACTTCGTGCTCAAGTCCCCCAGCCGGGAAAAGCTCAACCGGACCCTGCGTGCGATGCTGGCCTACGCCGCGCAAGAAAAGATCCCGCGCACCCAAGTGATTGTGGACGTTGATGCGCTCTGGTTGATGTGACAGAACAGCTCTGGCTTCTCGAGTTTGCTCCAGATCTTATGCGCGGACCGCCGTCTCCGACGTCCGGCGGAGTGCAGTTCCGCAGTCTTGCTGCGTGACTATCGCCAGCTCATCTGGAAGGGTGAGATCGTGAAGGTCAGCACCAGCATGACGATTGCCAGCAAGGCCAGGGCCCACCGACTGGCCGGAAGCATGGGAAATTCGGGAGCCTGCTGCTGGCGGTAAGTAATCACATTCATCACGATGATCAACCCTGCCCAGACGCGCCACCCCACATAGATGCGTCCCAAATAGACAAGAGCGATCACGGTAATCCATGAAATCACCCGGTGCGCCCGCGGTGAAAGCGCGTAAACAATGTGCCCGCCGTCCAATTGGCTGCTGGGCAGCAGGTTCAGCGCGGTTGCAAACATGCCCACCCACGCGGCCACTGCTGTCGGGTGCAGATACACCCGGCTCAGCGGCAATACAGATATGGCGTGATGCGGAGCGATCAGACGCTGTCCGTTATGCACGAGGTAGAAGATCGCTGGAAAGCCTAGTTGCAAGTCAGACGGACCCATGCCGGGTGCGAGCGGCTTGGAGAGGCTCATCGCAAACGCCAGCGTAACCACGGCGACGACGAATCCCATGATCGGTCCCGCAATACCGATGTCGAACAATGCAACCCGGGAACGGATCGGCGCCCTAATGCGAATTACCGCTCCTAGAGTCCCAATCAATGTCGGCGCTGGAATAAAGAAGGGAAGCGTCGCCCGCACTCTGTAGTATCGGCAAAACAGGTAGTGCCCCATCTCATGCGCCAGCAAAATGAATAGCAGCGTCGCTGAAAACGGTACCCCGAGAAGCAGTCGCGATGGTTGCGCAACTACCCATCCCAGGGGAAAGAAGGGAAGCCACTCATCGCCAGCTGCAAACGGCGGCAGGTTATGCAGGAAGTTGAACTCCATCCGCGCTCCCACTACCAGAGTGGTAAAGCACGTCGCCAGCAGCAGTAACCCATGCAGCCAATAGCGTTGCCGAGGCGGCCGCCCTATCGGTTCCGGCAGCGCCTGGTAGTACTCCAACGTCGAAGTAGGAATCGGGGAATTAAGCTCCGACATGATTCTTCGGTCCCGACCCGAAGTCGGTACCTTCTTTGATGCTACTACGAGCGGAGAAAATGCGACGGCAGGGCGACAAGACAGTGTGGGCCATCGTGAAAAGACTGTCGTCCTCGAACTAGGGTGCCTCGATCTGAGGAGGAAGCCGCCTCTCAGTCAATCGACTGCAGTTCTTTCCCCGGCTTGAAGCGAACGGCCCTTCCGGGCGGAATGGACACTTCGGCTCCGGTGCGCGGGTTGCGCCCGATTCCCGTCTTGCGCGGGCGCACGTTGAACACTCCAAATCCCCGCAGTTCAATGCGATTGCCGCCGGCCAGCGCCTTCTTCATGCTCTCGAAGACGGTTTCCACGGCCAACTCGGCCTTGGTCTTCGTGATGCCGGTCTTGGCCACCACTTCGTTGATAATGTCGAGCTTGATCACAAAGGGCTCCCGGGTGCAGGGTCAAGTTAATGCTTCAAGTCATTGATGCTAAGGGAGATAACTGAGATTGTCAACGGGAGCATCAATCCCGTAAACTGACATGCAACCCAGCCAGCAGTGATTGCGTGATTATGTAATCGGGAGACTGTTTAATTTTCCAGATTGTCATCCTAAGGAGGGCGCACGTTGCCCGACGAAGGATCTGGGCGAGCCGCGCGAAGCATCGCGTTCTTTGCGATGCAAGAATCGGGCGTTTGGCTCGCATCCCTTGCAGAATTACTCAATTGAGAACTTACGCAATTCCGAAATTTTCCGAAGGAGTTTCATGCTGAAGAGTGACCGCTGGATCCGCAAGATGTCCCAGGAACACGACATGATCAATCCGTTTTCCGAGAAGCAAGTGCGCGAAGGCGTGATTTCCTACGGATTGTCATCGTACGGCTACGACCTGCGCGTGGCCGACGAATTCAAGATTTTCACCAACGTCAACTCGTCCATTGTCGACCCCAAGCATTTTGACGAGCGCTCGTTTGTTACCGTCCAGACCGATATCTGCATCGTCCCGCCCAACTCGTTCGCTTTGGCGCGCTCGGTCGAATATTTCAAGATTCCCCGCAGTGTGCTCACCATCTGCGTTGGCAAGAGCACCTACGCCCGCTGCGGCATTATCGTCAACGTCACCCCGTTCGAGCCCGAGTGGGAAGGCTTCGTCACCCTCGAGATCTCGAACACCACGCCCCTCCCAGCCCGTATCTACGCTAACGAAGGCCTGTGCCAGATCCTTTTCTTCCAGTCCGACGAAATCTGCGAAATCAGCTACGCCGACCGCAAAGGCAAATACCAGTCGCAGAAGGGAATCGTTCTGCCGAAACTGTGATCGAGTTAGATCCAGCAAGGGGATGTGTAGACGAGACCTACGGAATCACAGTCCCGCGGGGACGGGTGAGAAAGCCCGGCACGAAAGGGCCGGGTACATCAAGCCAAAAGGAAGCCGAGTCCCGCCAGACGAGACCCGACTCGGGTGCCCCATTTCTCGCGCGCTCTTGGCTTGAGAAGTGGGCCAGCGCTACCGCTGGTTTTCCCCTTCTTTGAACATGTACTTAATGGCGGGCTTGTAGATCATCACATTCGGCTCGCCATTCTCTCGTGTCACCTTGATGCAATTCCGGTCGTACCATTCGATGATGCCGTGCACTTCCTCACCGTCACGCAGGACAATCACCATCGGCGTCCGCGACTGCATCTGCTTCTGGTAATAGAAATTCTCGGCGTTGGTCTGCTCCGGAGGCGCGGGCTTCTTGCCTCCACCGCCGCCGGGCCGATCCCCGCGGTCTCCTCGATCCATGCGTTCTCCGCGTTCGTGTCGCTCCGGGCGCTCGCGCCTTTCCTGCGCCTGCGCCGGAGCCGGGCTGTGACTATTGTAATTCTCGACCCGCGGCAGAGTCGGCCGAATCAGCTTGCGGTTGGCGAAGCTTTCCTTCTCGGAAGATTCGCCAGTCCGTACCGGATCCATAATTTCCTTCATAGTGGCGCTACCTCGGCAACACGCATTCGCAGCATACCGCCACACTCGGGGACCCTATGATTGTAATCAACGAAGGCGTGAAATTTTACCTAACCTAACACAGGAATCTTCCCCTGACAATCCTTCCTTAGTGCCACTACCTGGCGTGTGCCAAAATCCCGCGGCCCCTAGAATATCGATTTGCTGGCTAGTTCGTGTTCGACAGGTCGGCACCTCGTCGCTCTTTTCCGCTCCACGTGACGATCGCCACCAGACTGGCCACCAGCAGCACCGTCCACGCCAGTACCGGTGGAAAGCTGCCACCATAGCGACTCTCGGACAGCTTCGCCTGCAGCACTGCATTGCGGGAAGAGAAGAAGTTGCCGATCTGGTACGCAAACCCCGGCAGCGTCCCTCGGACCGCCGGCGGCGAAAGTTCGTTCAAATGCGCCGGAATCACTCCCCATGCTCCCTGCACCATGAACTGCATCAGAAACCCACCCAGCGCCAGCATTGGGACCGTGCGCGAATACGCCCACAACGGTATGACAGGAATCGCGAGCATCGCCGCGATGACGATGGCCCGCCGCCGCCCGATTCGTTCTGACCACGTCCCGAACGCGATTCCTCCCAGCAACGCCCCGATGTTGTACACGATTGCGATGAAGCCAACTTTCTTTGGCGTGAACTGCAGATTCTTCTGCAGGAATGTTGGGTAAAGGTCCTGGGTGCCGTGACTGAAGGAATTGAACGCGAACATCAGCACAACCAGAAAGAAAAAGATCCCTACATGCGACCAAATGTCCTTCCCCAGGTGACCCTTTGCCGTTCGCGACTCGCGCCCTTGCAGCCATGCCGGAGATTCGTTCACCTTGGTGCGAATGTAGATCACCAGAAACGCCGGTAGCGCCCCGATCACGAACATGCCCCGCCAGCCGACAATCGGAAACAGCGAGCCATAGACCAGGGCGGCCATGAGATATCCCACGACATAGCCTTCCTGCAGCAGGCCGGAGAAAAAACCGCGCCCCTCAGCCGGCAAAGTTTCGAAAGCCAGCGCGGCACCCACGCCCCACTCCCCGCCCATCGCGATCCCGAAGAAAGCCCGCATGATCAGGAAAATCTTCAAAGACGGCGCGAAGGCCGAGGCCAACTCAAATACCGAATAGGCGATGATGTCTACCATCAATGTGGGACGCCGTCCGAACCGGTCCGCCATCAGCCCGAACAGAAGTGCGCCCACCGGACGCATGGCCAGGGTCAGAAAGATCGCCTCCGTGATCGCCGAAACCTTCGCCTGAAACTGCGTGGCCAGCGCACTGACACAGAAAATCAGGATGAAGAAATCAAACGCATCCAGCGACCACCCCAGAAAACACGCGATAAACGTGTTCCGCTGCACCGGGGTCAACCTGCGAAAATGCCCAATGAATTCCAAGAGCCCGCCTGAGGTTTAGTTCGGTTTTTCCTTCGTGAATCTTCGTGTCCTTAGTGGTTTCCGCTTTTCTTCCTGCCTCGAAGTCCCGCGGATGCTAGCATATGCTTTCAATCAACACTCAGAAATCAGCAATCAACAATTCTCTCCATGCCCGAACTCGATCTCCCGCAACGCCAGTCCCCCGATGGGCTCATGCTCACCGCCTTCTGGTATCGCGCGCTGCCCGCCGATCGCGTCCACCGCAATCAACTGTACAAGGCGATGCTGCTGGAGATTCCCCTCGTCATCGGCCGCGACCGCATGGGACAGCCCTTCGCCCTGCGCGACGCCTGCCCTCATCGCGGCATGCCGCTCAACTGCGGCCGCTTCGATGGAGAGAATCTTGAGTGCCGATACCACGGCTGGAAGTTCGACGTCCATGATGGCCAGTGCCAGCTGATCCCTTCACTCACCGCCGATCAGAAGCTCAAAGTCGATCGTATCTATGCCGGTAGCTATCGCTGCGAAGAACAAGATGGATTTATCTGGGTTCACATTCCGGATCCGGCCCCGCCCGGCGCAGGATTCGCCCCGTCCTCCGAGGCTCCAGATGCCGCCCCGCAAATCGTAAAATTCAGTGGCAAGTACAAACGCGCCTACTTGCAAGCCGAAATGCCCGTCAGCATTGACCATGGCATCATCGGCCTCATGGACCCGGCGCACGGCCCATTCGTTCACCAGGCATGGTGGTGGCGCACCCAGCACAGCATTCACGAGAAGAAGAAGAACTTCGAGCCCATTCCCAATGGCTTTCGCATGAGTGCGCACACGCCCAGTTCCAACTCCGCTCCCTACAAACTACTGCGCCTCTACGCCGACGCCGATTCCATCACCACCACCATCGATTTCGTCCTGCCCAACCTTCGCACCGAAACCATTCGCGCCGGAAAATACTGGTTCTCCAGCCTGACGACGGTGACGCCGGTTACCCGCAGTCATTGCCGGATCGACGTGGTCGCCGCGTGGAACCTGTTTCGCTGGGTGCCCTTCGTCCCCGGCCTGCTGAAATTCGTTTTTGCGAAGTTCGTTGAGCAAGACCGCCGCACCATGGAATTGCAGGCCGAGGGGTTGAAGCACAATCCGCACCTGATGCTGATCGACGACGCCGACCGTCCCGCGAAGTGGTATTTCCAGCTCAAGGCTGCGCATCTGGAAGCCAAGCGCACCGGCGCTGAGATGAAGCACCCCATGTCTGCCCCAATCACGCTGAAGTGGAGAAGTTAGCGCGACAAATAGGGAGGGACACCCCTGTCCGCCAAACCGCGAAGCGGCGAAAGAATGCAGACCACAGCTGCCCTGAGCCTGCCGAAAGGGCCGCAAGCCGTGGGTCCGAGTGAGCCTGAAGGGGCGAAAGAAAGGGGCACGGGCGGTTTACCCGTGTGACTCATCCACCAGCCAGTCCATCGCCTCTTCCCGCGTTTGAAACGTGGGTATTTCCCGATGGGAGAAGCTCTTAATATTCTCGTAGAACACGTGCGGCATGCTCTCCGACCCTACCCAGGCCGACCGCTTCACGTAAGGACGATCGAGGGTGGCTACTTCCTTCATACGCGTCGCGACTTTCTTGTCGACATCTGCTCCCGTGAAGTCGCCCAGAATCAGCATCGAGGCGGGAGCGTGCCGGGTCACGATCGCCTTGACCTGTTCCAGCAGGAACAGAATCTCCTTGCCTTGGCAGTGACTGAAGTCGATCACAAAGATCGCGTGCCCCTTGTGCTTGATGAACCGGAGCCGCTCTTCACCTGTGCCACTGACAGTCTCGTCCGAATTCATGAGAGCAATCCCTCCACCACGTCATAAGCCCCATCCAGCGCGGCATCCAGCGCCGATGCATCTTTCCCCCCAGCTTCCGCCAGATCGGGACGCCCGCCACCTTTGCCTCCGACTTTCTGCGCCACCGGTCCGATCACCTTGCCGGCCTGCACGCGGCTGGTCAGATCTTTGGTCACTCCCACGATCAGAGCCACGTTGCCATTCGACGCCGACCCCAGGATCACGACTCCCGATCCAATCTTGTCGCGCAATTGATCGACCAGAGTGCGCAACTGCACCCTCTCCAGATTGTCGACGCGATGCGCGAGAACCTTCACGCCCTTCACTTCCTTTACGCGCTCGCCGAGGTTCGCCGTCGTCGACGACGCCGACTTCATCCGCACCTGGTCCAGTTCCCGCGTCAGCCGCTTGATCTCCGCATCTTTCTTTTCCAGTTCCGCTTTCAGCGCATCAGCCGGTGAGAAGGAAGCCTCACTGTCGGGGACTGAATCGGAACAGGGTGCCCCATCCCTTCGCGGTTTTTGCGAAGGGATGGGAGAGACGAAACTCGACACCACGTTTTCAAGCTGATGGTCTTTGCGGAAGTGTCGCAGGGATCCCTCTCCGGTGATGGCTTCCACCCGCCGCACACCCGAAGACACGCTCCCTTCCTTCAGAATCTTGATCAGCCCAATCTCGCCGGTCGCCGCAGTGTGCGTTCCCCCACAAAGCTCAGTAGAGAAGTCGCCGATACGCACCACGCGCACCTTGTCGCCATACTTTTCTCCGAACAGCGCCATCGCGTGATACTCATTCACGGCCACGTCAATCGGCACGTCAGCGATCGTTTCCACTTTCTGGTTGCGTAACGTCTCTTGGTTGACCAGGTCTTCAATATCCTGCAACTCCTCGTCGCCCACCGCGGTGAAGTGCGAAAAATCAAACCGTAGATGATTCGGCGCTACCAGCGACCCCGCCTGCTTCACGTGCTTACCGAGAACTTCGCGCAGTCCAGCATGCAGTAAGTGTGTTGCCGTGTGATTGCGCATGGTTGCCTCGCGAATGTCGGTGTTCACGACGGCGTCAACTTTGTCCCCGACCCGCAGGGCGCCCCATTTCTCGCGCGCACTTTGCGCGAGAAGTGGGGACTTTACGACCACTTGATGTGCCCGCACCCCCTGAATCGGGTAGTAACATCCCTTAACGTCGGCGACGACAGTATTGTGATCGTCACAGTAAAGCCATCCCCGATCCCCAACTTGACCCCCTGCCTCCGCATAAAATGGCGTGTGATCGAGAATGACTTCGCCTTCCTCGCCAGCCCTGAGTTCCCCAACTCCCTGCCCGTTGCGAATGATGGCCAGCACCTCACAGCCATCAGACCTCGTCTGCCGGTATCCTTCGAACTCAGACTTAGGCAGTTGCTGATAAGCCGGATTGGCCGTCTGCTTCGCCGCGCCTTTCCAGGAAGCCCGTGCCCGTGACTTCTGCTCTTCCATCGCATGATCAAAGCCAGCCCGGTCAAAGGCGATTCCCTGATCGCGAGCCGCATCCTGCATGAAGTCCAGAGGCATACCGAACGTGTCGTAAAGCTTGAACGCATCTTCTCCTGCAAGCTTCTTCGGAGAACTCTCGAGCAGCGCTTCGAGTTTCTCAAGACCCACATCCATCGTGTGCGCGAACCGTGTTTCCTCCACCTGCACGGCTTTCGACACACGCTCCGCTGTTTGATTCAACTCCGGATATGCATCCCGCATCAGATCGCGGACGGCGAACACCATCTCGTATAGAAATGGCTTGGTCTGCCCCAGCAGTCGCCCATGTGTGATCGCCCGCCGAATGATCTTGCGCAGCACGTACCCCCGCCCTTCATTCGAAGGCAGCACGCCATCGGAAATCAGGAACGTTGCCGCACGGGAATGGTCGGCGATGACTCGCAGTGACGCGGCTGATTTGTGGCCGGGAGAGCCAGTCGAGCCATGCTCGGCCTGACCGGGTTGAAGACCCGGTCCCACACGGCCTCTGCCCATCTCTGCTTGTGTGGGAACAGCCGCCCCCGGCTGTCCGGGCGAGCGAAGCTCGCCTGTCAACTCCGCCGCCCGCTTGATCAGGGGCGTGAACAAATCTGTCTCATAATTCGAAATCACTCCCTGCAGCACCGACGCCACCCGTTCCAGGCCCATCCCTGTATCGATTGACGGCTTTGGTAGTGGATTCAGCTTTCCGCTGGCATCCCGGTCAAACTGCATGAACACCAGATTCCATATCTCCACATACCGCCCGCACTCGCACCCAAACTTGCAATCCGTATGCCCCTGATCCGACGCCGCTACCCCCATGTCGTAGTGAATCTCGCTGCACGGTCCGCACGGACCGGTGTCGCCCATCTGCCAGAAATTTTCTTTCAGCCCCATCTCAAAGATGCGATCTTTGGGCACGCCCTGCGCCGCCCACAAGTCATAAGCCTCCGAATCGCGCGCAATGCCCGCTTCGCCCTTGAAAATGGTCGCGTACAGCTTGTCCTTCGCAATCCCAAACCACTCCGGCGAAGTAATCAACTCCCACGCGTAAGCGACCGCATCCTTCTTGAAGTAATCGCCAAACGAAAAATTCCCTAGCATCTCGAAAAACGTGTGATGCCGGTTGGTGAATCCGACGTTCTCCAGATCGTTGTGCTTGCCCCCGGCGCGCACGCACTTCTGCGAACTCGTCGCTCGCGAGTAAGCGCGCTTCTCCAGCCCCAGAAAGACGTCCTTGAACTGGTTCATCCCCGCGTTGGTGAACAGAAGCGTGGGATCGTTTGCGGGGACGAGCGACGACGAATGCACCTCTTTATGTCCTTTGTGCACAAAGAAGTCCAGAAATTTGCGGCGGATTTCGGAGCCGGTCAACATGGAAGAGTCATTCTAAATGAACATCGCCCTCCGGCGTCGCTCAGGGCGGGCTTCGGATGCCCGACACGCGCAGGAAAAGAACTCTGAACCACCGAGGGCACAGAGAAGCAGAGAGGAAAGCTCAACATTCCTCCGTGCGCCTCTGTGCCCTATGTGGTTGACTTGTGGCTTCGGTTACTTGAGTACGTCGATGGTCTTCTCGGTGCCTTTCTTGACGTCGTGACCCACGTCTTTGGCACCCTTTTCCGTACCTTTCGCCGTATCCTTGGCCGCGACCTTGGTGGCGTCGGCCGTCTTGTCCGCAGCCTTTGCAGTGCCTTTCGCCGTGCCCTTGGCCGCAACCTTGGTGGCATCGGCCGTCTTGTCGGCTGCTTTTGCCGTGCCCTTCGCTGTGTCTGTCGCTGCTACCTTAGTAGCGTGGCCAGTGGTCTTTGCTGCCTTATCGGTTGCCTTAGCGGTATCCTTCGCGGCCTTGGTCGTATCCGTCGCCACATCCTGCGCCAGAGCCGCCGGCAGCACACTGAGTAATGCCCCACACAGAACCGCTTTCAGTATCGACTTCATGCATGTCCCTCCTTGATTGTTTGACCCGAAACTGCACGGAAGTATGCAACATCGGCGAGCCGCAACGCAAGGCAGTGTGGCAGCTCGATCCCTCTGCCCGTTCCTGGACTCTGCCCCCGCGGGAGGTCGCCGGAATTTGCGGTAAGACGTTGATCGAAAAAACCTACGCACGCGCGCGGCCCACACCTGTCCCTCACGCGGTCTCACTCTCGAGCGCAGTCAGAGTGTCGTCGTCCACATCCCACTTCTTCAGAATAATGAAGATGGTTTTCGTCCCGAATCCAGCCCGCGCCAGTTGCCGAAAGATGCGCGCGGCCTGCTTCTGATCCTTCGGCTTCTCCAGGCGCTTCTTGCGAAGAAACTCGCGGGCCTGCTTCTCATCACTCACGCCCTCATACGCGGCCTCCACCGCCTTCTCGATCACCGAACCATGCACCCCGCGCGTCTTCAACTCCGTGATTACGCGCATCCGCCCCAGCTTTTGATTGTCCCGTCGCAGCGAAGAGTAAGACGCAGCATACTGCGAGTCGTTCAGATAGCCCTGATCTTTCAACCGCCGGATCACCAGCTCCACCAGCGTCTGCCCGTATTCCGACTCGGCTTCTTCAATGCGCGCCCGCATCAGGCGTTTCAACTCCGCGACGGTCCGCATCCGCCGCGCCAACGCCCCCACGGCATATTCATACAGTTCGTCTTCCGAGTAGGTTCTTCGTTTGGGACGCGGGAACGCCATATAGGCTAACGATAGCGCAAAAGAGTGCCTCGTACCCAGCAGGGAGAAAGAAAAAGGGCGCGCTCGTGGCGCGCCCAAGAGGCAACTCAAACAAAAAAGCAAATCCAAAAAACCGAAAGCGGAAAGCCGTCCCTACCGCCCCCCAAACCCTGCCGACTGCATCGACTGCCGCGAAATGTCCGACGTCGACGCAATGCCCGCCATGCGCAGCTTGAAGTCGTCGGCGTTGGAGGCGTTCTCCAGCGCAGTTTCGTAGTTCACCAGTCCTGCCTGGAACAAATCCCACAGCGACTGGTCAAAGGTCTGCATGCCGTACTGCGACGTGCCCGCCGCGATCGCGTCGCGAATCGACCGTGTCTTCTCCGGCACCAGCACGCACTCGCGAATGTAGGCCGTATTGATCATCACCTCGACGGCCGGCACTCGTCCTTCGGAGTCGCAACGCCGTACCAGCCGCTGGCTCACAATCGCGCGCAGCACAGCCGCGAGCTGCATACGAATCTGTTTCTGCTCGGGCGGTGGGAAGATCGAAATGACGCGGTTTATGGTTTCCACCGCATCCAGAGTGTGCAAGGTGGAGAACACCATGTGACCGGTTTCGGCCGCGTGGAGCGCCGTCGAAATCGTTTCCAGGTCTCGCATTTCGCCCACCAGAATCACGTCCGGATCCTGACGCAAAGATGCGCGCAATGCCGCGCCGAACCCCGGCGTGTCTACTCCGATCTCACGCTGGTTGACGTACCCCTTCTTATCGCGATGCAGGAATTCGATCGGGTCCTCGATGGTAATGATGTGTTCCGCACGCGACGAGTTCACTCGATCCACCATCGCCGCCAGCGTCGTCGATTTACCGGAGCCCGTAACCCCCGTCACCAGTACCAGCCCACGAGGCATGTCGCAGATCTGTTCCACCACCTTGGGCAGAAACAGTTCGTCGAGCGCCCGAATCTTGGTCGGAATCACGCGCAGCACCAGTCCCACGTTGCCCCGCTGCTGGAAAATGTTCACACGGAAGCGACCCAGACCGGCAACGCCGTACGCCATGTCGATTTCCGTGGTCTCTTTGAACTTTTGTTTCTGCCGGGCCGACATCATGCTGAACGCCATGTTCAACATGTCTTCGGCGCTGATGCGAGGCTGGTCGGTCAACGGCACCAGTTCGCCGTCAATACGAAGGTGAGGATAGTTCCCCACCTTCAAATGCAAGTCGCTGGCTCGCCGTTCCGTCGCAATCCGAAGCAGGTCATCAATATTCATGCGGAGGTTTCCCCGTGGGAGCTTCTTTGCAGGAGGCTCTCCAGCATGATCGCCCGAATCGTCACCTTCCCCAAGATGACCTAGGTAATGGCCCCATTCCGGCGAGAGGACACACCCTTAAGTTTCGGCTGGTCTGGGGACAACTCAATCGGGGCGGCTCCCTCAGGCTGCGACTCCACAAGGAAACCGCCAACATTGCGCCGGCAAAACCACCTGCTGGTAGAATCTCTCGACGATATCCACTCCAAGTAGAAATGCGCTTCTTGCGAGCAGAAAAGGAGTTTGTCGGATGAAAAAACTGTTCAAGACCTACTTGTGTCTGGCGCTGGCCGTCTCCTCGCTTGCGGCGCAGAATACGCCAGACAAGAAGACCTCCCCAAGCGGTTTGCCGCCGCTGATTGACCGCGAACTGATCTTCGGCAATCCCGAGATCGCCGGGGCGCAACTTTCGCCCGACGGAAAATATCTGGCTTTTCAAAAGCCCTGGAAAGAAACTCGCAATGTCTATGTCAAGGGCGTCGACGAACCCTTCAGCGCGGCACGGTTGCTCACCGCCGAAACCAAGCGCCCCATCGCCGGCTATTTCTGGAGCCGCGACAGCAAGTACATCCTTTACGTGAAAGACAACGACGGCGATGAAAACTACAACGTCTATGCCGTCGACCCCGGGGCCAAGCCAGCGACCGGCGCCGATGCTCCCCCCTCCCGCGATCTGACCGGGCTCAAGGGCATCCGCGTAGAACTTGTAGATGTACCCAAGAACGATCCAGACGCGATCTACATCGGCTTAAATGACCGCGACAAAGCCTGGCATGACCTCTACAAGCTCAAGCTGTCCACCGGGGAAAAAGCACTTGTACGCAAGAACACCGAGCGCATCACCGGCTGGGACTTCGATCTTCAGGGCAACCTGCGCCTGGCCGCCCGCTCCGCCGAGAACGGCGACACGGAAATCCTTCGCGTCGATTCCGACAAATTCGCCAGGATTTATTCCTGCAATGTGTTTGAGTCATGCAGCACCGTCCGTTTCCAGAAAGATGGCAAGCGTGCCTACATGGAAACCAACAAGGGTGCCGACCTGGACCTCAGCGCCCTGGTGTTGCTCGATCCGCAATCTGGAAACACCGAGATGGTGGAATCCGATCCCCGCAAGAGGGTAGATTTCGGCGGCGCAGTCTTCTCCGAGGCGACCGACGAACTGGCGATTACCACGTATCAGGACGACCGTCAGCGGCGTTACTTCAACGACAAAGGTTTTGAAGCAGACTTCCAATGGCTGAACACCAAGTTGCCCGGCAAGGAAATCAACCGCGTCTCATCCACCCTCGACGAGCAGGTCTGGCTGGTTAGTGCCTTCAGTGATATCGAGCCGGGTGAGACCTATCTGTTCGACCGCAAAACTCACAAACTCGCGTTGCAATACAAGGTGCGGGAAAGGCTGCCTCGCGAGGCTCTTGCAGAGATGAAACCGGTCCGCTACAAGTCATCCGACGGGCTGGAAATCCCAGCTTATCTGACTCTACCCAAGGGCATCCCCGGAAGGAACCTGCCCACCATCATCTTCCCCCATGGCGGACCTTGGAGCCGCGACGTCTGGGGCTACAACAGCTACGCCCAGTTTCTTGCCAACCGCGGCTACGCGGTGTTGAGCATGAACTTCCGCGGTTCCACCGGCTACGGCAAGAAATTCCTCGATGCCGGTAACAAGGAATGGGGCCGCAAGATGCAGGACGACGTCACCTGGGGCGTGAAATACCTGGTCGACGAAGGCATCGCCGATCCCAAGCGGGTCGGAATCTTCGGCGGTTCCTACGGCGGTTATGCCGCGCTCGCCGGCGTAACCTTCACTCCCAATCTTTACGCCGCTGCCGTGGAACTATTCGGTCCGTCGAACTTGATCACCCTCCTCAACGCCATCCCGCCGTACTGGGAATCCATTCGCCAGATGTTCTACGAGCGTATCGGGAATCCGACTACACCGGAGGGAAAAGCACTACTGGTCGAGCGCTCCCCGCTCACCTCTGCTGGAAAAATCAAGACCCCGCTGATGATTGCGCAAGGCGCCAACGATCCCCGCGTCAATCACGCGGAGTCGGAGCAGATCGTGATCGCCCTGCGCGACCGCGGTTTCCCCGTCGAATACCTGCTCATTCCCGACGAGGGCCATGGCTTTGCGCGTCCCGTGAATAACATGGCCAGTTTCATGGCCACGGAGAAATTCTTTGCCGGATATCTGGGCGGGCGCTACCAGGAAGGCGGAACGCCCGAAGTGACGGCACGCTTGAAGGAGATCACGGTCGATCCTAAAACCGTGGCTTTGGCCAAGTAGCACGCCACGCCTAGGCCGGTGCCCCTCGCAGACTGTCAATTACGCCCCCTAAAAGTATTTGCTGAAAGCGGTAAGCACCCTTACGGCCCGGCACTGAAACTGTTTGCCCATGACCGCATCTAAAGCTCAACCGTGGGTAGCCTGCGAGTTTCATGCACCTCACCGCCATCATTTTTGATATGGACGGAGTCCTCATCGACTCCGAGCCCGCCCACAAACTCGCCAAGGAGCGCGCGTTTGCCCGCTTCGGAATCACCCTGCCCGAGGAAGTCTACGAACAGTACAAGGGGAGACCTGACGACACGATGATGAGTGAAGTAGTGCCCTCGCTCCCCCAGTTCACTATCAGTGTGCAAGAGATGCTTCGCCTGAAGCATCTGGAATTCGAAGCGGTGGAACACTTGGCCGTACCCATCCCGGGCGCGAAGGAATTCGTGCATTGGGCCGCCGGCAAGTTTCGCCTCGCACTCGCTACGTCCGCGACTCCCAGAAACCGGCGGGCGGCTCTCGGTTTGCTCGGGATCGCCGACACCTTCGATTTCGTCGTCGATGCATCCGGCTTCTCGCGCCCCAAGCCCGACCCAGAAATCTTCCACATCGCCCTGCGAGGCCTCCCTGCCCATCCATCTGAGTGCCTAGTCGTGGAGGATTCTCTCCACGGCGTGAGCGCGGGCAAGGCCGCCGGATGCCGCGTCGTCGCCATCACGACCTCGTTTACAGAGGACCTTCTTCGGAGCCATGGCGCCGACCACGTCGTCCACGGCTTCAAGGAACTCCGAGGTTGGCTGGATCCGGCCTGACCCTCCGAGGATGTCGGCATCACCGCTGCTCCCCTTCAGCCCTAAGGCGGTCCCCGCGCCTTTGATCCCCTCTAAGAGCGCAGATTCGCCGGTGACGCAGAAGCCCGTGCCCCGGAGCTCTTGCCTCCGCCTGCCGCTCCGTCGCCGTGCCACTTCCTCGCTAGCCCTTCCAGTTGCGCCAGTACTTTTTCAATGTCCTTTATGCGATCGGTGATGCCGTAGGTCACGGGATGCACACGATGCAAATGGTGATGTTCATGAAGAATCTTGCCAGGCGGGGCGGCGCGCTGCTCATCTCGCAACTCGCCGCAGGGCCGTGGAGTCTTGACGCCCGCGGGAAATAAGCATCCGTACCCATAGAAAAGCCGCCCTGGGTGGGCGGCTTTTCAAATGCTCATTCGGGACGACTACGCGGCGGTCTCGTCGGACGTTGCGGGCGGCTGGAAGGGCTCATCGTAGCTGCCACCGTAGATCGAAGGCACCTTCGATCCCATGGGCCGCAGGTACGTCGCCAGCTCGCCGCGATGATGGATGCTGTGGTTGTTGAGGAATCCAAGATAGAAAACCGAAGGCATATTGAACACGCCGAAGAAGCCTACCGGCGTGAGCAACTGTTCCGCCGACATGGCCTCCACGCGGGCGATCCCGCGCTGCACGTTCTGGTCGTACCAGGCAACCACTTCCGCCGAGGTCTGCGGCTTGTGCTCCGGCGTCGTCATGCTGAACTTCAGATCGGCAATGCCGTCCAGAAACTGGACGTCGGTATTGGCCAGATGCCACGCCAGTTCCTTCGCCGTCCGTGCGTGGGCATCCGGGCGGTAATCCGCTTTCGCGTCGGGGACGGCTGCGATCACTTTCTTGGTGGTCTCTGCTTCGCGCTTGAAGCCGTCGAGCATGACCGCTCGCAGGCCGAGGACAAATTCAGGAGTCAGCTGCTGGGACATTCTTTTCCTCCTCTGAGGGTGTTTGTTTCTTCCGGGATAAAGGATGGAAAGGGGCGCATGCCGCGCCCCCCTTGCCTTTGACGAGTCTGAATTATACGCCGACCGGCTGCTTGCTGCGCACCGGCACGGGCGTGAGCCAGCCGTGGCGGTCGCTCTTCTCGCCGCGCACGATCGCGTAGAACTCTTTCTGCAGCGCCTTGGTGATGGGCCCGACGTTACCTTTGCCGACCTTGATTTTGTCCACGGAGCGAATCGCGGTGACCTCCGCGGCGGTTCCGGTGAAGAACAGTTCGTCGGCGATGTAGAGCATCTCTCGCGGAATCATCTGCTCAACGATCGCGATGCCCAGGTCGCGGGCGATCTGCAACACCGAGTCACGCGTGATCCCCGGCAGCACCGAGTTGCCCAACGGGGCCGTGATCAGCTTGTCGCGGTGTACCAGGAAAAGGTTCTCGCCCGAGCCCTCGCTGACGAACCCGGCGGCGTCGAGCGCGATGCCTTCCGCGTAGCCGTTGACGATGGCTTCCATCTTGATGAGCTGCGAGTTCATGTAGTTGGCGCCGGCCTTGGCCATCGCGGGCAGCGTGTTGGGCGCCAGCCGCGTCCACGACGAGACGCACACGTCGCAGCCTTCGGCTTCGCCGCTCAGATATTTCCCCCACGGATAATTGATGATGTAGACCTCGGTCGGCGAGTTGAACGGGTTGACGCCGGCCTCGCCATATCCGCGCAGCACAATGGGACGCACGTAGCACGGCCACGCGCCGTTGTGCCCAACGGTGTCGAGCATGCCCTTCACCAGCTGGTCGCGCGTGAAGTCCACGTCAATGCGGTAGACTTTGGCGGAATCGAGCAGCCGCTGCATGTGCTCGTTGGCCCGGAAAATGGCCGGCCCGGTGGGCAGCTCGTAGCAACGGACGCCTTCGAAGACCGAGGAGCCGTAGTGGATGACATGCGACATCACGTGGATGGTCGCGTCGTCCCAGTTAATCAGTTTGCCATTGTGCCAGATCTTGTCGGTCTTCTGGATTGCCATGCGAACTCCTTGAGGGGTGCTTCGTTCCAGACAATTATAGCCGAGTGGTCAGGTCCCGTCGGCAGTCCGGCGGGCGTGTTTCCCCCTCCACCGGGCGAGCCTGCTAAGAACTGGGGCAGGTCTCACAATTTGACTGGCGCTGATCCTGGCGCTGCTGTGGGAATTCGCAGAATCATCAACCCTGCGATGAGGACCGCCACCATCACAAATCTCAGTCCCAAAGAGAATGACGCTCCGGTGCGGGTGTATATGTAGCCGAAGATGTAGGGCCCGGCAAATCCCGCTATGCTGCCGACCGAGTTAATTAGTCCGACCGCCGTGGCTGCTTCTGCCTGGCTCAAGATCTCGGTGGGGATCGCCCAGAAGGTGGAGAGATAAGCTGTCAGAACGCCCGCGACCGTGAACCAACCGATGGTGAACACAACCGAGTGGCCCGGAATGGAGAGGAAGAAATACGCTATCCCGGCAACGAACAGCGGCATTGCAGCATGCCACCGTCGCTCCGCCTGCTTGTCGGAGTGCCAGCCATTGACCTGCATAGTTACGAAGGCGGCCAGGAACGGCAGAGCGCCCAACATCCCAACGCGCATATCGGTGAAGCCCGTCAGCCGCTTCAGCATGGTGGGAAACCAGAAGACGAACGTGTACTGGCCGATGTAGGCGAGGAAGGTAAGGGTAGCCATCCACACAATCGTCGGCGATCGCATGGCCTGCCACACCGTGATGGCGGCAGTGCAGGGCGGTGTCTCCTCTTTAAGTTTCTGCTCGAGCCATTTCCGCTGCTCGACGGTGAGCCATGCGGCTTCCCTTGGCCAATCGGTCAGAAAGAAGAATGCAACTACTCCCAGCAGAATCGCTGGGCCTCCCTCGACGACAAACAGCCAGCGCCATCCGGAGAACCCCAGCCAACCGCGGCTCAGAATCCAGCCTGCCAGCGGTGATCCCAGCACCGCTGACAGCGGAATGGCGCCCATGAAGTTGCTGGTGGCCTTGGCGCGATCTTCGAAAATGAACCAGTGGCTCAAATACACGATGACGCCGGGGAAGAAGCCCGCCTCCGCTGCGCCCAGCACGAAACGCGCAACGTAGAGTTGCGAGGGAGTGTGCACCAGCGCGGTCAGCACGGTGAGGGAGCCCCAGGCAATCATGGTGGCCGATATCATGCGGCGTGCGCTCCAGCGCTCTACCAGCAGCGCGCCCGGAATCTGTAATGCCAGGTAGCTGATGAAGAAGATTCCCGCGCCCAGGCCAAACACGTGGTCGCTGAACCGCAGGTCGCGCGACATGCCTACCGCCGCGTAGGCCAAGTTCGTGCGGTCCACGTAATTAACGATGTACAGAATGAACAGGAAGGGCAGCAGGCGCAAGCCGACGATGCGGCGAGTGTGTTTGCCGATTTGTGTCGCGTTGGGCGTCATCCTAGTGGAGGCAGCTATTGCCTCTCAGCACTCCTCGGGCAATCCTGAACGGGTGGGGAAGTATATATCGGAATCAGGTTTTAGACGCCACTGAGGCGGTCGCCAAGACCGATCTTGTCAGACAATCGCCGCTCGTCAACCCGGCAGGGGAGTGAGCAATATTGAACAGTCCCGCCGATTTCTTGAGACAATCATGGGTTTGTGGTCGCCGGGATTGACGTTTGAACCGTCACGACCGCACTTCCTCTAAAACACCAAAGGTTGAACATGGAGCGAACTGAATCGGCATCGGAACCTATACCCCACAGTGGCCACGTTCGCTCGGAGTTCTTCAAGCGGATCGTTGGATTGTGGCCTTACTTGTTGATCGCGGTGTCCATCGTTGGCTGGGCCTATGAGTTTATGAGTCGTAATCGATAGCTCGTAGACGCAGCGACTGGGATCGGCGATGGGGAGCCTTCGTCTGGACACACGTGCCTCCGCTTGTCCAACGTTCCTGGATCAAAGTCAAAGGCAGCGGACAGGAGTGTCCGCTCCACGCGAGCAAAGGGGCCTGACATACCTGGGCTGCTGGACAGCCGGGGGCGGCTGTCCCTTCATGGTCTTTGCTGGGAATTATGCCGACGCGGCGTGGGACAGGGGCTTAGGGCTGGAGCGGTCTCCCGGCTGGACCTTCTTCGCTCGGAACGCCAGAGCCACCAGGAGCAACGCGCCACCGGCGCCAAGGCCGGCTCCTTGCGCCAACCCATCGGTGTAGGCAGTGGATTTCAGCCGAAAGGTAGTGACGTTGTCTAATTCCATCTGCGCGCGAAGGGAGTCGGTACAGGCCATTTTCGGGCGTGGCGGAGCCGGGTGAAGCGGGCGTGGAGCCTCTGCGGCTACGGCGAATGTCAGGGCGGCGGCGAATCCGAGCAGCACGGCAACCTTCTTCATGGTAAGTCTCTCCGCTTGTTAGTTGACGGCAGCGGAAAGCTAGATACAAGTTACGGATGTAACGGCGACGTTGCAGGCGCTGAGGAGCGACTCGGCTGGGGCAAGGTTACGGGTCCCTTCCAAGTGAATAAGCGACGCGGAGGGGCCGCGGCTCGATACACCTGGGCGGCCGAACAGCCGGGGGCGCCTGTCCCCACATGCCGCGACGACCAGGTCCACAGTTGGCGAAGGGTGCATTCGGCCATTCGACAACGAGGTAAGGGACTATGTGGCTTCGGCATTCTTCCGGGTGGACTGGGTGAGCAGGACGTAGTATTCGAAAGTCATTTGTTGCGTCCAGCATACCAATGAGGCGAACCGGTACCACGAGAGCAAAACAAGTAGCAGGGAAACGCCCATGTGCACAAGGTTGAGCTTGGCGAGCGCGAACAGGAAGTCGACGAAAAAGGCGACGGTGAGGGCCCGGAAAAGCTTGTACTCTCCGACCTGACGATCGATTTCGGAGATTCCAGCCGGGCTATACAGCCGAATGAAAGAGTAGGCGCGATGGTAGGCGGCCTTCCTGTCGTTCTTTACAGGGAGGGAAATCTTTGGTTCCACTTCTTTGTAGTAGAGCTCCAGATTCCCCAGGGACAAACGGAAGGCCCAATTCAGGAGAAGCACGCTGATTCCGGTCAAGAAATGGCCCAACAAGAGCGAGCCGACAAAGAAGCTGACCCAGTAAAACGCTTTGTCGTCGGGCCTACAGCTCAATCCCAATTGACGCAGGATGGGATCGCCGTGGAGGAACAAGAGAACCGAGCCGGGAACCAGGATACCGAAGAAGTCGATCACGCCGACGAATAGATCGTTTGGCTTGTAATCCATAAGTATTCCTCCTCGGGGTGCGGCTGTGTGTCCGGCATAGGGCGGCTCGATGGGACTAGCTATATGTCTACCATCTCCTTATGGCGGCCGTGAAGCTGTTGCGGTGCAGTCCAGAAATGAGATTCCAGCCTCAAGGGCTGCGGCCCGATACCGCCGCCGTCGGACAGCCAGGAGCGGCTGTCCCCACATGGTTTCTGCTGGTCCTGATACCTCTGGCGGCCTAGTGAGTGCCCGTGGGCGGAGTCGCGGGAGTTAAAGCCGCCTGGGTGCTTGCCACCGGGAGTTCGTCGCCGCGGAAGAATTTGTCTTTTTCCTTGGCGTTAGCGGCCTTCATCTCGGGCATAGCGGCGTAAGGCTTGGAGTAGTCGTTGGCGGCGTTCCAGAACAAGAATCCGATGCTGCCTTTGTCTTTGGCGGTCTCGACTTGAATCTTGATGTATTCGGGCGAGTAGGTTTTGGTGCGCCAGTGAAAGGCTTGCAGCCAGGGGCGGATTACGACTCCGCTGCCTTTTGTGATGAGTTCGAAGCGGTCCATGGATTCGCCGATGAAGTGGGCGGGCTCGTCGCCGGGGTGAGCGATGTTGTCCATGCCGAAAAAGTGCGAGGGGTAGATCATGGGGCTCAGGACGTCGCAGTAGTGAGCCATGCCGACGATGTCCTGCCCGGTGTGGGCGAGGTCGACCTGACGCTGCCAGGCCATCACGCCGAAAACGTCGAGCGAGAGCAGCACGCCGGTGGGGTGGAGTTCGGCGTAGGCCTTCTTCAGGAAGGCGGTGATAACGTCGGTGCGCTGCGGGCCACGGGGGGTGGGTTTGGCCGCGACCTTACACGCGCTTTTGGTCTGTCGCCCTTCCGGGGCTTGGTTGGTATCGGTGGCGACAGCCCCACGGCTTGCGCCGTGGGCTGCATTCTTTTGCCCCTTCGGGGCTGCGGCGGATGCGGGTTCGACAGACTTGGCTGTGGTGGAGGTTTCGTTTAGCTTCGCCTTCGCGGGACGGCCGAGGCGGCCGTCTCCACATGTGCCGTTATCTCCACCCGTGTCCTTGTTGCCGCTTGCATCTTGCGACGCTGGCGGTCCTTCGGGTTGGCCAGATTGGTAGACGAAAGCCGCGTCTTTCTGGTCGCCTTCGGCAGGGAAGCGGACATAATCGAACTGGATTTCGTCGGCGCCGAGCTGGGCTACATGCTTGGCGAGGGCGATGTTATAGTCCTGGACCTTGGACTGGCTGGGATCGGTCCAGACCAGCTTGCCGTTCTCGCGCCAGGCTTGCTTGTTCTTGCGGGACTGGACGGCGAGTTCGGGATGCGCCACGACCAGGCGCTCGTCACGGAAGATGGCGATGCGGGCGATGGCGTGCATGTTCTGCTGGTGGAGGAAGCGTACAAATTTCGGGACGTCGTGAATGTAAACCTTGTGCTCGCCGAGCAGCGGGTGCTCGAAGGGAATGGTGACGCTGCCGTCGGAGTCCTTGATGTCGAAGACGACGGCGTTGCCGCCGACTTCGCGCCAGTGGCGGATGATGCGGAGTCCGTGATCGCTGGCGGCCATGATGCCAGTCAGGTAGACGGCGCGGACTTCAAAGTCCCTGGGAACGGGAATGGTCTTCTCGGTAATGGGCGCGGGAAGGATTCCGGGGATGATGATATTTTCGTTGGCTTTCAGGTTGTTGGTAGTGCCAGATTTCTGGTTGGCGGCGCGGATGGCGTCGGCCAGTTCGGAGGAAGTCAGGTAGCTCGTTTTGCCGAGGTAACGGCGGGCGATGGTGGGGATTGCTTCGCCGCGCTTGGCGGTGTAGATTTCGGTGCCGGGAGAGGCCGCGAGCTTGGGCTCGGGGATCGCTACGGGCTTGGCGGTGTTGGAAACGGATGCGCTGACCGAGTGCAACTGGGACGGCTTAGCGGCCGATGCAGGCTTCGACGTTTGAGCTTCGGCGGTGAAATCGGAGGAAGAGCGAGAAGCGACGCGCCATCCAGCGGCGGCGAAGCACAGACAGGAAATGCCAGTGATGATGCGAATCGACGAAAGGCGCAAAGTTCCTCCGCGAAAACCTACCCAGTTGCGATAGTAGCGGCGGGTTATAGGGGTCGCTAGTTACGTGTGGCGTAACACGGTTGGCTTGGGCAGGAGGGGTTTGGCGGTGTCAAATCCTTGCGAATGGCGGCCAATCTGGCTGATTGCCTGCCGCTTGGCTTCGCCCCTTCGACTGCTCTCAGGGCAGGCTTGGTGGGACGGACGAATGCGTCCGTCGCCACACGAGCGGTGGTCGCCGCATGAATTTGTCGTGTGGTACACGTTCCTTCCTTGATGCTGCAAAGTATTTCTCTTTGGGTGTTTGCGGGGCAGCAAGGATGATTGTGGAATTGCGATGGGTTGGCGCTAAGCCTCGGCGGATGCAGGGGTTTCTGGTGGAGGCGATTGTGCTTGCGGCGTGGCCAACGGGTTGCTTATTCCCCATGCAACCGGACGCGCACGACTCGTAGGGCGCTGAACCGGCGCAGGGCGCTTCCAGGAAGTGGGCCAGAGACACGCAGTTAGGCCTACGAAAGCCGGGAGTACAGAGAGAAGAGCCGAAGAAAACGGCCTCACGAAAGGGAAAATGTCCGGGAGCCCCGGCCATGGATCTTATGAGAACGAACCTCGCAACAGTGCTGGATCCAAACCGTCGCAGCAACGATGCTGGAGAGTTCGATGCCGCCCTGCGCCGCCGCATTGTGGGACAGGACGCCGCCGTCGAGAAGGTCGTGGAAATCTATCAGATGTTTCTGGCGGGACTGAACGCGCCGGGACGTCCGGTGGGGAACCTGCTGTTCCTGGGGCCGACCGGATCGGGCAAGACGCGCGTGGTCGAGGCCATGGCCGAGGCGCTGTTCGGGGATGCGCGGGCCTGCATCAAGATTGACTGTGCGGAGTTCCAGCATTCGCACGAGATTGCCAAACTGATTGGTTCGCCTCCGGGATACCTGGGGCACCGGGAGACGCACCCGCTGCTGACGCAGGAAGCGTTGAACCAGTGGTACACAGAGAAGCTGAAGCTGTCGATTTTGCTGTTTGACGAGATCGAGAAAGCGTCGGATTCGCTGTGGCAGTTGCTCCTGGGAATTCTGGACAAGGCGACTTTGACCTTGGGCGACAACCGGCGGGTAGATCTGTCGCAGTGCATCATCATTATGACCTCGAACCTGGGCGCGTCGGAGATGACGAGCCTGGTGGATGGAGGGTTCGGATTCGCTCCGAAAGCGGTTGAAGTGGATGAGTCATTCGACGACAAGATTCAGCGGACGGCGATCGAGGCGGCGCGACGCAAGTTTACGCCGGAGTTCATGAACCGGATTGATAAGACGGTGGTGTTCAAGACGCTGCGGGATGAGCATCTGTCGCAGATTCTGGACATTGAACTCGGGATGGTGCAGCAGCGCGTGCTAATGGCCGCGGGCACGAACCAGTTTGTATTCAACTGCACGGCGGCGGTAAAAGACTACTTGCTGAAGGAAGGCACCGATCCGCGGTACGGGGCGCGTCACCTGAAGCGGGCGATTGAGCGCAACCTGGTGTTCCCGCTGGCGAACCTGGTCGCCACGGGACAGGTGAAGCTGGGAGATTTCGTGCGGGTGGACATGGCTTCGGAGAATACGATGATCTTCGTAAAGGAAGCCGAGAATACCATGGCGCCAGTGCTGCTGGAGCGCTATGGAGCCGCAGTCGCCAACCAGCCCAACGCGCGGGCAGCCCGGACCGCCGCGAACAGCCGCCGCGGCGACTTCGGGGCAAGCCCGTCGGTGGCGGAGAGCAAGTAGAGTTTTTGCAAGTTTTCCCTTCTCGCTAGACCGCATCTCGCGAGTCGTATCTCACTCTGGCGCCGGAACCCTTCCGGCGCCTTTTTTCGTTTCCCACTCAGTGTGCCGCCTCATTGCCGGCAAACTCATTGCCGGCGAACCAGAAAACTGCCCCATCCCGAATCCGCCACACCCGGCCTGACTAAAGGATCCACCGCTCTCGGGGTCAATGACGATCCGGTCGGAGTCCTCGGTAAGGTAACCGGCGTGGTAGTGGATCATCTCGTTGTCCGGGCCGGCGGGATCTCCTGCGAATCCGGAGCTGTCGC
>JBARBI010000063.1:0-4055 GCA_049792875.1 Candidatus Sulfotelmatobacter sp. | reverse complement strand
GTTCATGCCGGCGTTGGTGAACAGCAGCGTCGGATCGTTGGCAGGCACCAGCGACGAAGAGTGCACCCGGCGGTGGCCCTTGATCTCAAAGAAGCGCAGAAACAGCTCGCGAATTTCGTTTCCCGTGCGGAATTGCATGACTTTACCAGTGTAATGGGCGCGCGGCCCATGCCGGTGTTTGATCCCAGGTCTTCGCTCGAACACCAACGCCAGGCTCCTGTCCCGGATGGCGTGACGTTTTCTCGAGGTTATGCATCCCCGCCAACGTCCCGGCATCTCATTCGTGCAAGACATAAAGGAGAATTTCGTAATGGATAGATACGCGCTCTATGCAATGTTGCAGGCCAAGCCGGGTAAAGAGGCAGAAGTAGAGAAGCTCCTCAAGTGGGCTCAGCCCATCGCGGCCGCTGAACCAGGCACAACCAACTGGTACGCCCTGAAGGTCGGCAAAGGCCAGTTCGGCATCTTTGACACCTTTCCCAAAGCCGAAGGCAGAGACGCCCACCTCGGCGGAGAGATCGCCAAGGCACTCTTTGCGCGTGCGGAAGAACTGTTTTCCGCTCCGCCGAAGGTGGAAAGCTTCGAGATTATTACCTCCAAGACGCCAGACGCATAAAGGGCGTGTAGAGGGCTCTGCGGCCGGCGAGTCCGGTATTCCGTCCAACAGGGCATGAGTGTTTACGAGAGGGGCCTGATTCTGCAGCGCATTTTGCTTAGCGCAAGCCTCGCCGTAGCGCTTGTGCCGTCCTCTGTGGCGGCTGCGCAGCCTGGCCGCGGGCTCGAGATCGTGGCGTCTCGTGAGCTGAAGATCGGCGGAGCGACGCTGCAGGTGGACATCGCGGCTGGCCATCTGGACCTCTCGCAGGACGCCATCCTTGCACATGTGCAGGAGGCGGCTTCGGCCGTCACTGCGTACTACGGGCGATTCCCCGTCGATCGCGCGCGTGTGCTCATCGTGCCGGTAGCCGACCGCCGCGGGATTGTGCAGGGAACTACGTGGGGCGACATGGCGGGATTCCCCGGCATGACGCGCTTCCGCATCGGCCAGCATGCAACCCAGGCAGATATGACCGACGACTGGATGATGACGCACGAGCTCGTTCACATGGCCTTTCCATCCCTGCCCGATGATCAACACTGGATGGAGGAAGGCCTGGCCACTTACATCGAACCGCTCGCACGCGTGATGACAGGCGGGCTGAGCGCTCAGCAGGTGTGGCACGATGTGGTGCGCGACATGCCGAAGGGCGAGCCCGCCGCCGGCGATCAAGGGGTGGACCACACGCACACGTGGGGGCGCACGTACTGGGGCGGCGCGATGTTCTGCCTCGTCGCCGATGTCGAGATTCGGCGCGAGACGGGCAACAAAAAGGGTCTGCAGGATGCGCTGCGCGCGATTGTGGCGCACGGCGGGACCATCAATAACCAATGGCCGCTCGACAAGGCGCTCGCCATCGGAGACGTCGCGACCGGTACGCATGTTCTAACCGAGATGTATGCGAAGTGGAAAGACGCGCCGGTGACGGTGGATCTGGACACGCTCTGGGCCGAGCTTGGCATTCGGCGCAGTGGCGACGCGATCGAATTTGTCGCCGACGCGCCGCTGGCTAAGGTGCGCGAGGCGATTGCGCATCTATCTCGATAGATCACCCACCCATGCCGCGATAGAACCGCGTCATGGATGGGAACCCAGAATCGTGCGGGCTCGGCCATTCGGAATTCAGTCACTGGTTGGGTCTTCCTCGAGATTGTCCAGCGCTGAGAGCGATTCGTCGGGGACGTTCCACTGGCGGAGGATTTTGTAGATCACTCTCGTTGAGAATCCAGCGACTACCAGTCTTCGCATCACGCGCGCGGTCTCCTTGTCATTTTCGGGTTTGCGAATGCGCTTGCGCTCGAGGTGCTGGCGGGCCAGTGCCTCTTCGTCTGTCTTTGCGTAGCTTTCGCCGACGGCTTTTTCCACGAGACTGGCGGGGACGCCTTTCTGGCGCAGGTCCTGGCTGACGCGGCGCTGTCCGAATTTCTGGTTCTCCTGGCGCAGGCGGGCGTAGGTTTCGGCGTAGGCGGCGTCGTTGAGGTATCCGTTCTGCTTGATGCGTGCGATCACGTCCGCGATGACTTCATCGCCGCGCGGGCCGGGCTCGACGCGGGTGTGCATCAGGCGGCGGAGTTCGACTTCGGTGCGCATGCGCCGGCCCAGCGCCTTGATGGCGTAGTCATAGAGGCCGGATTCGTTGAGGTGCGGCTTTGGCTTCACGTTCGCGATTAGTGTAGTTCTGCCAACTCGGCGCTGATCCCCATGAGAGTAGCGTCAAGCCCAGCGTCCCACTCTTTCCTCGTAAACCCATCATTCCACGGCGCGAAAAGCTTTGTCGCATTTACGTGTAATTACCGCAGCAAGTCGCACAATCAAGCAAGAGATGAGGAAAGTGGCCCTCTCACGAGTGCTCGGTTCAATCTGTCAGGTATCTCCTCGGTCTATACCAGCGTCCCGGACCCCCTACGGCGGATTCAAGCCCGAAGTGCAACATTCCTAGAAGGGGGAAGGTTGCATGGGAGAGTATTACACTCACCTTGATATACGGGAGCGGGCGATGGTGGAGATGAACCTTGCCCTGGGTAAGCGCCCCGCTCAAATCGCGGTTTATCTATCCCGTTGGCGATCGACGATTACGCGAGAAATGGCTCGCAACGGCTGGCGTGCGGCGCATTACGATCAGGGCCGCAGAAGGATTGCGGCAGGGGGTTACCTTTTGCGAAAAGGCCGATCTTCGTGCGAGCAGACTGTCGCGGAAGGCGCGGGTGGAGCGCAAGCTCAGTCCGGGCTCGGCGCTGTGGGATCTGATGGTCAAACATCTTCGCCGGGGCTTGAGTCCGGCGCAGATCGAGAGCACACTCAGTCGTATGCCGGAACCGGTGCAGCTGTCGCGCGAGACCATTTACACCTCGCTTTATGCCATGCCGCGAGGTCAACTCCGCGCCAGCCTGTTGGCTCTGATGCGCCGTCGCCACAAAGCCCGAAAAGCCCAACAAGGAAAAAACAAAATCAACAACGGCTCGATTCCGGAGATGACGCTGATCAACTTACGCCCTGTGGAAGTGCAGATGCGGCTGGTACCGGGCCATTGGGAAGGCGACTTGATTATTGGCCAGGGAAACCGTTCGCAGGTGGGCACGCTGGTGGAGCGCACCACTCTGTTCGTTGCGCTGGTCAAGCTGGAAAGTTCCAAGGCCGACGTGGCCGCTGAAGCCTTCACTAAAATCTTCAACCGCTTCGAGTCGCAGATGCGGCGCTCGATGACTTACGACCAGGGCTCGGAGATGCGCCACCACAAACGGCTGACCCAGAACACAGGAGTGGATGTCTATTTCGCCCATCCCCGTGCTCCGTGGGAACGTGGCATCTGTGAAAATACCAACGGACTGCTCCGCCAATATTTGCCCAAGGGAACCGATCTCTCCGTGTTTTCTCAAGAACAGCTAGACGACATCGCCTGGCTGCTTAAGACTCGTCCCAGGAAATCACTCGGCTGGAAAGCCCCCGCAGAACTGTTCCTGCCCCCAGGGGCGTTCGACTTCGTGCAATACTGGTCGAACTAAATCAAATTTGTTGCACTTCGATTTTGAATCCGCCCCTACCCCCCGGTATTACTACTCCTTTCCTTCGCCTGTACCTTCGTTTAGTTGCTTAATTACAACAACTTATATTCCATTAAGTTCATCACAATGCACCAGAGAAAGTGCAAACCGCGTGCGGAAGATCGCGCGGACGGAGCGTTCCAGCGCCCTTTTCGCCCCGCATCTGAATCTGAAACGCGAATGTGGCCTAGAATAGGAAACAGCAGCACGAGCCAGTTGGCCCGGCTCGCACCCGGCGGCTTTCAGGATCTATCCCTTCCAGGATTCATCCATGAACGCCGACGATCATTGGGGGCGTCACGGTTTCGACGGGATCGATTGCGGCATGGGAGGCATGTCGGGGTGTGGGCACCCGTAATCGCCTGCAAAAACAAAGTTGCCAACGATAATCTGGCACTTGCTGCTTAATTAAATAA
>JBARBI010000062.1:0-2924 GCA_049792875.1 Candidatus Sulfotelmatobacter sp. | reverse complement strand
TCCCAACAAGCTCGTTTCGTATGGCTTGAGCATCGCCCAGGTGGAGCAGCAGCTCGCTAATAACAACGTCAACGCCGGCGGCAGCTTCGTCGAGGTAGGGATGCAACAGATGAACGTTCGTACCCTGGGCCTCTTTAACAATGTGAAGGATATCGAGAACACCGCCTTAAAGACCCAAACCGGCACCGCCATTCGGGTCAAAGACGTCGCGAACGTGGTCCAGGGCCCCAAGATCCGGTTGGGTCACATGGCCAGGGCCAACCACATGGAGGACGGGCGCATCATCGATGAGCCTGATGTTATCCAGGGCGGAGTGCTGATGCGCAAGGGCGCCGAGGAGCAACCGACGCTCGACGGCATCCACCAGAAAGTCTACGACCTCAACCACGGCATCCTGCCTCCCGGCGTGACAGTGGTGCCGATGCTGGATCGCAGCGATCTCCTTCATTTCACTTTGCACACGGTGATGCACAACCTGACCGAAGGCATGATCCTGGTCAGCGTCATCCTCTTCCTGTTTCTTCTCAATGCGCGTGCCGCACTCATCGTCGCGCTTACCATTCCGTTTTCTCTGCTCTTTGCATCCATCTGGTTGGATTTGAGTCACATTCCGGCCAATCTACTTTCACTGGGCGCACTGGACTTCGGAATGGTGGTGGATGGAACGGTCGTCATGGTGGAAAACATCATCCGCCATCTCAGCCGAAGCCGCCACACCACTCTCGCCGGGCCTCCGAAGACGGCGGGGGAGCTCATCCGCGAGGCTTGCCATGAGGTGCAGCGGCCGGTCTTCTATGCCATCGCGATCATCATCACCGCGTATCTGCCGATCTTCACACTACAACGCGTGGAGGGGCGGCTATTCAGGCCTATGGCCTGGACAGTGGCCTTCGCTCTTCTCGGCGCCATGACGTTTTCGATTCTGATCGCGCCTGTGCTGGCAGCCACGTTTTTCCGCAATGGAGTTCGCGAACGGCGCAATCTGGTGATGGACTTCCTGGCGGAGCAATACAGCAGGCGGTTACGGTGGGCCGTTCGACATCGCTGGTTTGTCGCTTGCATCGCTATCGTTTCCCTGGCGGGCACGGTCTATCTGGGGTTCGGCGGCGTCATCGGCGCGGAGTTCCTTCCCCATCTGGACGAGGGCGCGATCTGGGCGCGCGGCACTTTGGCCAATAGCACGAGCCTTTCGGAGGGCGAGAAATTCACCACCAACTGCCGCTACGTTTTCGCCTCGTTCCCGGAGGTAACAACAGTCGTGTCGCAGGTCGGCCGTCCCGATGACGGAACCGATACCGGGGGATTCGGCAACACAGAGTACTTCGTCGACTTGAAGCCGCATGACCAATGGCGCCCTGTATTTCACAAGAACAAAGACGCGCTGATCGCTGCCATGAACAAAGCGCTGGAAAAGTACCCGGGAGCAATCTGGAACTTTTCGCAGCCGATCGAAGACAACGTCGGCGAGACGATGACCGGCACCAAGGGCTCGCTGGCGCTCAAGATTTTCGGAGATGACTTGAAGCTCCTCGAACAGAAGGGCGAAGAGGTCACTGCCCTCATATCGGGCATCGCGGGCATGCATGACGTGAAGCTCTTGCGCGATTTCGGCCAGCCGAATCTCAACTTGACCATTGATCGCCGCCGGGCCGCCCGCTTTGGAATCAACGTGAGTGACATACAGGATGCCGTCCAAACGGCGGTGGGCGGCAACGCCGTAAGTCAAGTGCTGATCGGCGAGCAGCGGTACGACGTGGTAGTGCGCTACCAGGAGCCTTATCGGAACACCCAGCAAGCCATCGCGAAGGTCCGCCTGCTTTCCCCATCGGGAGAGCGGGTGTCTCTGGCGCAGTTGACTAATGTCGAGGTTAAGGATGGGGCTTATGACATCTTCCGCGAAGGCAACACTCGCTATGTGGCAATAACCTTCAACGTGAGAGGCCGGGATCTGGGGACCACGGTCGAAGAAGCGATCAAGCAGATCGGTCAAAAAGTTAAATTGCCGCCGGGCTATAGCGTGGGCTGGTCGGGCGAATACGAGAGTGAAAAGCGCGCTGAAGCGCGGCTGGCGCTCATCGTACCTATAACGATCCTCGTCATCTTCATCATTCTTTACACCATGTTTCGCTCCTACAAATGGGCGCTGCTCATTTTGTTGAACGTCGGCCTGGCCCGCGTCGGCGGTTTTTTGGCTCTCTTGATTACCGGAACTTACCTCAGTGTGTCCTCGGGCGTCGGCATGTTGGCGCTCTTCGGCGTGTCGGTGCAAACCGGCGTCATCATGCTCGAGTACATTAACCAGCTCAGGGCCAGAGGGCACTCGATCGAGGATGCCGCTGTCGATGGCGCGGTCCTCAGGCTTCGTCCCATCATGATGACCATGCTGGTGGCGACCCTTGGGCTCCTGCCGGCGGCGCTGTCGCACGACATCGGATCCGATTCACAGCGGCCTTTCGCGATTGTCATCGTAGGCGGCCTGATTTCCGACCTGCTGTTGAGCATTGTTCTGCTGCCTACGTTTTATGTCTGGATCGCGCGGGACGGCGATCAACTTCCCGAACCGGAAGGTTCCTTCGAGGGCCAATGATAACGGAGCGCGAGATATTACCTATGAAGGGTTACCGGGTCATTGCTGTTGCCGCCGTAGTGCTCAGCAGTTTGGGGTTGAATTCGGCGTTCGCGCAGGTTCCTGCCAGGATTACGCTTGACCAAGCCATCGAACTGGCGCTGAAGCACAACCACGCCTTGCAGGCTGCTCGAACCACCATCCAGCAGAACCAGGCCGCGGAAATCACCGCCAATCTGCGCCCGAACCCGACGTTCTTCACCGACTGGGAATACCTGCCGATCTCCAAGCTGCCAGGCGAGAGCGTGGCGGCGTATCTCCAAGGCTCGACCGAGGGCGACCTCGGGATGAGTTACTT
>JBARBI010000061.1:0-25222 GCA_049792875.1 Candidatus Sulfotelmatobacter sp. | reverse complement strand
GAGGAAGATTCCCTAGAAATTCACCGGCAGCTTCACCACTCGCTTCTGAATCGCCCACATCACCAGCTCAGCCTTGTTGTGAATCCCAAGCTTCCGCATAAGGTTGAACTTGTGCGCATCCACAGTCTTGATGCTGAGTCCCAACACGCCGGCCGTGGACCGCACGGTTCTGCCCTCGGCCAGCAACTTCAGCACCTCGCGTTCGCGCGCGGTCAGAACGCGCTGGCGCGGAAGCAGTTCCTGCGGCAGCCATTCTCCTCGCCGTCGTTCCGGAATTTCCCGCACCACGCTCTTGTGAAACGCGTCTGTGCTCCGCACCATCTCAACCAGTTCTTCGGCGGAAGTCTGCCGCAGCGCGCAGCTCGCCGCATCGGCTCGGGTCTCCCCGAGCAGGCCGCCGGCATCGTGTGTCGTCAGAAATAGCACCTTGGTCTGCGGACATTCTTGCAGAATCAGGCGCTCGGTTTGATCGGCCGCGCACTCGAATGTGTGCGCATCCGTGATCACCACTCCGGGACGGAGTTCGTATACCTTGCGCAGGGCTTCGGCAGCGTTCCCTGCCTCCGCGACTACCTCAATGTCCGGTTCGTCTTCCAGTAATCGGCGCAACCCCTGCCGCAGCAAGACGTGGTCATGCACCAGCAGGCAACGAATTTCGTGATCGCCTAAAACTTGTTCGCGTTGATTCTGTGCGTGGGGGCACACAGGGCAACTCCTTTAATCATGTTGTAACGGCCCGAACAATTTGCGATGCAGCACGGGTTCGGTTCGAACCCTCGCGGAATGGGCCGTTCGTTATTGTACGCGCTGGCGCCGCCGTACGGCTCGTGAAAATCCATCAACCTGGGCCTTTTCTTTCAAATCTCCAGACCGACCAACCGGTCCGAAATCCCGATCCCATCTCGCATCAGGTACAATCGAAAATTTATGCTGCGCTACTTCACTGCGGGTGAGTCCCACGGCGAAGCTCTGGTCGCCTTTCTCTCCGGCATGCCTGCCGGATTGAAAATCAATCAGGCCTTCCTCGACCGGGAACTCTGGCGCCGCCAACAAGGCTACGGCCGCGGCGGCCGTATGAAGATCGAGCGCGACACCGCCCACATTCTCTCCGGCGTCCGTCAAGGGATGACCATCGGCTCTCCCATCTCCGTTCAACTCGAAAACCGGGACTGGAAAAACTGGCAGGAATCCCTGCCTGTCGGCGAAGGCGATCCCGCGAAGCACAAACGCGTAGCCTCGCCCCGCCCCGGCCACGCCGATCTCGCCGGAGCCCTGAAGTACAACTTCCCCGAAGCCCGCTACGTGCTCGAGCGAGCTTCCGCCCGCGAATCAGCTGCCCGCGTTGCCATCGGCGCGATCGCCAAACTTTTCTTGCGGGAACTTGGCATCGAAGTTCTCAGTCATGTCGTCACCATCGGCAGCGTCACCCTTCCCGATCAGGTCCCGTGGGAAAAGATTCAAGCCCTCCACGCTCGTGAAGATGTTCTCCTGAACTGCGCCGACCCCGAAGCCGAACAGCGCATGAAGGACGAAGTCGACAAAGTTTTGAAGACCGGAGATTCACTCGGCGGAGTCTTCGAGGTCGTGGCCCACCCGGTTCCGCCCGGCCTCGGCACCTACGTGCAGTGGGATGAACGTCTCGACGCCATGCTCGCCGCCGCGGTCATGTCGCTGCAAGCGGTCAAGGCCGTGGAGATCGGCGCGGGCGTCGCCGCCGCCTTTGCTCCCGGCTCCGCGGTGCACGACGAAATTGGCTACACCGCCAGCTCCGGGTACACCGCTTTCTCCCGCACCCGCAACAACGCCGGAGGCATTGAAGGTGGCGTCTCCAATGGACAGGAAATCCGCGTCCGCGGCTATTTGAAGCCCATTTCCACCCTTCGCCGCCCTCTGCAGTCAGTCGACTTTTCTACGCGCGAGCCGGTCAAGGCTGCTTACGAACGCTCCGACGTTTGCGTCGTGCCGGCTGCCGGTGTCGCGGCCGAGGCCATGGTGGCCCTGACTCTCGCCCGCGCCGCCCTGGAAAAATTCGGCGGCGATTCCATGAGCGAAACTTTGAGAAATTTCCAGGGCTACTGCCAGCAATTGAAAAATTACTGATGATCTATCCCATCGTAAAATTCGGCAATCCGGTTCTCGAGAAGCCCTCCGAAACCGTGACCGTGTTCGACGAAGACTTGCAGAAGCTCGTCGAAGACATGTTTGAGTCCATGTACGTCGCTCACGGAGTCGGCTTGGCCGCCCCGCAAATCGGCATTGCCCGCCGCATCGCCGTCATCGACGTCACCTTCAAGGAAGATCCCAACGCCAGGCTCGTCCTCGTCAATCCCGAAATCATTCACACCGAAGGCCGCCACACCCAAAGTGAAGGCTGTCTCAGCATTCCCGACTTTCGCGAGAACGTCACTCGTCCCAACAAAGTCACTGTCCGTGCCCAGGACGTTCACGGCAAGGTCTTTCAAAAAACCGGCGAAGAATTGCTGGCCCGCGCCTTCCTGCACGAGACCGATCACTTGAACGGCAAGCTTTACATCAGCCACATCAGCGCCCTCAAGCGCGACCTGATGAAGCGCAAGATCCGCAAAATGATCAAGGCCGGAGAATGGTAGAAATTGTGGAATTGGGAAATGTAGTAATTGTGTAATTTAGGATCGCTTTCGTGTTGAGATTGCGAAACGACTTACTAACAACGACCACTCCGTGGAAGAGCGGCCCTTCCAGGGCCGCGTAAGCGCCTCGACAGATTACCGGGCTTCAGCCCCCGTGGTCGTATCGGATTTCGATTACACAATTACGAAATTACAAAATGTCCCTTAATGTCGTTTTCTGCGGTACGCCGCGCTTCGCCGTCCCCACGCTGGAAAGAGTGGTCGCAGCGGGCCACCGCGTCCATCTCGTCGTGACTCAGCCCGACCGTCCCAAAGGACGCGGGTTGGCACTCGTCCAATCGCCGGTCAAAGAGTCAGCCCTGAAACTGAACCTCCCCATCACCCAGCCCGACCGCATCAAAACCAACGACGAATTCCGCGCCCAACTCACCGCCCTCAAGCCGGACGCCATCATCATCGTCGGATACGGCCGCATCATTCCCCAGTGGATGCTCGATCTTCCTCCCCTCGGCAACATCAACCTGCACGCCTCGCTCCTCCCGAAATACCGCGGCGCCGCACCCATTCAATGGGCCATCGCGAACGGTGAAACCGTCACCGGGGTCACCACCATGCGCATCGACGCCGGCCTCGACACCGGCGACATCCTTCTCCAGCAAGAACTCCCCATCGCGCCCGACGACACGTCCGAGACCCTCGCCCCACGCTTGGCCTCCATCGGTGCCGATCTCGTGGTGGAAACTCTGCGCAGTCTGCAAGCCCGCACAGTCCACCCGCACCCGCAGGACAACTCGCAAGCCAGCCTCGCCCCGATCCTCAAGAAAGAAGACGGCGTGATGGATTTCTCTCGCTCCGCCACTGACCTCTTCAACCGCATCCGCGGCTTTCAACCCTGGCCCGGCGCTCACACGAAATTCCGTGGCAAGACCCTGCAGATCCTGAAAGCGCGCCCCGCCGCCGACGTCCTTCCACCCGCCGAACTCCATGTCCTTTCTGATCGTCTGGTAGTCGGCTGCGCCCACAACTCGTCGCTCGAACTGCTAGAAATTCAGCTGGAAGGCAAGAAGCGCTCCAACGCACCGAATTTCATCCACGGCTATCGCCCGAACCCAGGCGAAAAGCTAGCCTCCAACTGATTCCAGCGTGGAGATAGTAAGTGAAGATTCTATGTGGAGACAGCAGCCCGCGCGCTCTTGGCGCCAGTGATCGACTCTGAATTTCTTCCGCGCCCCCGCTGCTTCCGTCATACTGGCAACTTGAACCCTCAGCCTCCACGTTCGAAACCCGCCGTCTCTCCCGCCCGTGCCGCCGCCTTCGACATCCTCCTCCGCGTCGAACGCGAATCGTCCTACGCCTCCGACCTTCTCCACTCTGCCGCCCATGCACGTCTCTCCACTCCCGATCACGCGCTGGCGACCGAACTCGTCATGGGTGTCTTGCGCTGGCGCTCGTGCCTCGACTCCAAGATTGCCACCGCATCCTCGCAACCGCTAGCCAAACTTGACGTCGAAATTCTCGTCGCCCTGCGCCTGGCCGTCTATCAATTCCTCTGGCTCGACCGCGTCCCCCAGCGCGCCGCCCTCCACGAAAGTGTCGAACTCGTGAAGCGCGCTCGCAAACGATCCGCCGCTCCCTTCGTGAATGCTGTATTGCGCAAACTTTCCGTTGCGCCACGAAACAGCACCATTGTCGAAGATGAGCCCTTATCGCCCGAAACCCTGGCTCGAGCCCTTGCGCACCCTCTATGGCTGGTCGAGCGCTGGGCCCGCGAATACGGATCCTCCGCCGCTCACCAGATCTGCCAACACAATCAGTCCATTCCCGCGACAGCAGTCCGCCTCCGCACGCCAGCTGCGCAAGAGCATCTCCAACAAGAAGGAATTAGTCTGCGCCCGGGAGGAATCCTGGCAGCAGCCCGCCGCGTGGTCGAGGGAGACATTACGAAAACTCAAGCATTCCGTGATAGGGAAGCCATCATTCAGGACGAAGCCTCGCAACTCGTAGCCGCTCTTGTGGGCGACGGCTCCAACATCCTCGACTGCTGCGCCGCTCCCGGGGGCAAGACACTGGCCATGGCTGACCACAACCCGGCAGCAGCGATCACCGCCGTCGAACTACATCCCCACCGCGCCCGCCTGCTCCAAAAGCTGCTACACCCGTATGCCTCGCGAGTCCAAGTCGTGAATGCCGACGCCCGGCATCGCCCAGCCTCGAAGCAGTTCGATCGCGTTCTCGCCGACGTCCCCTGCTCCGGCACCGGCACGCTGGCCCGCAACCCCGAAATCAAATGGCGTCTTACGTTCGACGATCTCACGGAATTGCACGAGCGCCAGCTCGCAATCCTCCGCGCCGCCCTGGCGCAAGTCGCTCCCGGGGGACGCCTCATCTACTCAACTTGTTCACTGGAAAAAGAAGAAAATGAAAATGTCGTCGAGCAGGCTTTGTCTGAGAACAATTCGATCCGGCTGCTCCACTGCCGCTCCGAACTCGACCGACTGAAATCAACTGGCGCGCTAACCTGGCCGGACCCGGCCTCGCTCACGCGCGGTCCCTATTTCCGCACGATCCCAGGCATCCACCCCTGCGACGGTTTCTTCGCCGCAATCCTGGAAAAAATCTAAGAAAGAATGTTGTTTTATCCGTGAAATCCGTGCAAATCCGCGGCCAGTGGTTCACCGCACTTCAAAGTTCACAGCCGTCCCCGCGAACACCTTCTGACCCGCGGCCGGCGCTTGCGACACAATGACGCTTGCGGGCGACGGCTCCGCCGGAAGCACAGGCTGTGCTGGCGGCGCAGGCTCGGCCGCTGCACTCGGATTCGCAGCGTCCGCCGCAACGCTCGCCGGCACCACCACACTCACATTCCCCAGCTTGAATCCCGCATCCTGCAAACTCCGGCTCGCGCTTCCGAGCGGTTGTCCCACAAAACTCGGCATCACAAAGGCCTGCGGCTCAACGACTGCCGTCACCAGCAAGCTGATCTTCGGCGCCGCCACCTGGGTCTCGTTCGCTGTGGGACTCTGCGCCAGCACCTGATCTGCTGCAATCCCCGGCGCCTGCATCTCCGCCATCGATGCCACATCCAGCCCGCGCCGCCGGATATTCAATTCCGCCGCGTGTTCGCTCTGGCCCGTCACATCCGGAATGGTCACTCGCGTTCTTCCCAGGCTCTGCGCCACGCGCACCTGCCAGCCGCGCCTCACCTTCGTTCCCGGCAACGGCAGTTGCGACATGATTCTTCCCTCCGGAATCTGCGGACTGTAATACTGCCGCTCGATCGTCACTTGCAAACCGAGTCCCGCCACCGCCCGCTCCGCTTCGGCAGGAGTCAGCCCCGCCAGCGGTGGCACCGCAACTTCCTGCCCGTGAATAGCAAACCGCATCGCCATCAGCGCCGACACCATGGCCACGATCACCAGCACCAGCGCCAGCATCGCAAATCGGATTGCAGACTTCATGCTTCGATGGTCCGCCCCTGCGCCGTCACCAGAATTATATTCCGCGGCTTCCCGTTCGACCCTAGCTTGAGCATTTTCAACAACATACAAACAATCAGGCCGGCTTGCTCCCCGGCAACGACATCCGTGCTCTCCATCCCGCAATCTAACTACGTACGCGCGTTCTATTTTCGAGGTGCGCCATGTCTTCCCCGATGGAGTATCATATCTCTGTGCGGCAACCGATCCCAGCTTCGGTCGCATTTCTGAGCCTGCTCGTACTGGTCTTCGTTTCCATCGGCCACGCGCAGATCAACGGTACGCCCGCCTCCGTGACTTCTCCCGGATTCGGTGGACAACCCATCAACGGTATTCCATCGAGCGTCACCTCAGTCGGTCCCAACGGATACGCTCCGTACTATCACCAGCCTTTCTCCACGACAAATCCGCCTCCGCCCTTCTACGGCAACGGCGACGGGCAACATCACCATCACTACGTGGAGTACAACCCTCCCGTGGTGTATGCCGTCCCTGTTCCCTATGCCGTCGACATCGGCGCAACTGAGGACGAACCGAACCCCGACGCGGAAAACAGCGACGCCAATTACCAGGGTGGTCCCACCGTCCTCGACCGCCGCGGATCCGGTCCCGGTTCCTACATCCCGCCCGCGAGAAATGCGACTGGGCCGCGCGCCCCTCAGGATACCGATGCTCCTGCCGTTGAGCCTGATCCTCCGCAGGAACCAACCCTGCTCATCTTCAAGGACGGTCACAAGGTTGAAGTTGGAAACTACGCCATCGTGGGCCCGACCCTCTTTGATCTGACGCCGGGGCATCACCGCAAAATCCTCATCGCCGACCTCGACCTCGAAGCCACCCGCCAGAAAAATGACGAGCGCGGCGTCACGTTTCAGGTACCGCCACTCCCACGGGCGAAATAATCATGCGCCGGCTGTTTCTGGTCGCGCTGCTCACCGCCCTTACGCCCGGTGTGAACGCGCAACGAGTGCTCGCTGCTCCCCCGCGCTTCGCTCCCAGTTACAACCGCAGCGGCCATCCCCACGCCTTCCTTTATCCGCTCGCTTATTCCGATCCGTTTTATTCCGACTATCTGTCGAGCGCGGCCCATCCCGCGGCATCTCAGCCTCCGATGGTGATCCTGCAAGCTCCTTCCGCGCCATTGCCTGCGCCGGACCAGCCATCTGCGCCCTCCGAACCGCTCATGATCGAGCTACAGGGTGACCACTACGTGAGCGTGAGCGGAGACGCAACGTCACGGGCGCAAGTGATTGACCCCATGCTGAACGCGCCGCAGCAACCCAGGCGAATGTCCGACTCCCGGGCTCAAGTGCTACCCACCGCGGCCTTGCCGCCATCCGTTCTCGTATTTCGCGATGGACACCGCGAAGAAATGTCTGACTACACCATCGCCGACGGCGTCCTCTACACCCGCTCCGATTACTACACGACTGGGGCGTGGAACAGGAAAATTGCGCTCTCCTCGCTCAACCTCCCCGAGACGGTGAAGATCAACCAGGCCCGCGGCCTGCGCTTCCACTTTCCCTCAGCCGCCAATGAAGTCATCGTCGGCCCCTAGAGATTTTGCTCGCAACGCCTCCCCCACCAGCAAATCGATTCTTGCCCGCCAAAAATGATCTGGCCCCGAAAGCCGCCAGCAAGCCTCCACTCGCTCAACACCCGCTCCTCTCCATCCTATTTGCGTGGTATAATAAACAAAGCTCCCAAGGCACATAACGCCCTGTAAATACAGGTAGTTACAAGATTTCAGTAAGACCCACGCACTGGCTATCGAACGGCGCAAGTTGTGCCTAAAAGCTAAGAGCTAGAGGCTAAGAGCTGACTCCATGGCTGACGATCAAAACCCTGAACTCCCTCTCACTCCTCCTCCCGGCGGCGAAGGCCCCGGCGCGTTGAACATTCAACCCGTCAATATTGAAGAGGAGATGAAGCGGTCGTATCTCGACTACTCCATGTCGGTGATCATCGGCCGCGCCCTACCCGACGTCCGCGACGGATTAAAGCCCGTTCATCGCCGCATTCTCTACACCATGCAGCAGATGGGTCTGCAGCCCAATCGCGCCACGCGTAAATGCGCCCGCATCGTCGGCGAAGTCATGGGCAAGTACCATCCCCATGGCAACCTCGCAGTCTACGACGCTCTTGTCCGCCTCGCGCAAACCTGGAGCATGCGCTACCCGCTGATCTTTGGTCAGGGCAACTTCGGCTCGGTCGACGGAGACCCGCCCGCCGCCGATCGTTATACCGAGGCCAAGCTGTTCCAGGTTGCCACCGCGCTGCTCGAAGACCTCGACAAAGAGACTGTCGACTTCCATCCCAACTACGATGGCAGCGAAGTCGAGCCTGACGTTCTTCCCGCGCGCATTCCCAATCTCCTGATCAACGGCTCCGACGGAATCGCCGTTGGCATGGCCACAAAAATTCCGCCGCACAATCTCACCGAGATCGTCGACGCCACCATCACGCTGGTCAACAATCCCAACGCGCAGCTCGCCGAAATTCTGAAGTTCGTCCAGGGTCCCGACTTCCCGACCGCCGGCATCATTCACGGCCGTGCCGGCATCTTCGAGGCGTACCGTACCGGCCGCGGGCGTTTCATGATGCGCGCCAAAGCGAAGATTGAAACCTTCAGCAAAGACCGCGAAGCCATCATCATCACTGAAATTCCCTACCAGGTGAATAAATCCAGGCTGGTCGAGCGCATCGCGCAACTGGTCAACGACAAGGACATCGAAGACATCTCCGACATCCGCGATGAAAGCGATCGCGACGGCATGCGCATCGTCGTCGAACTCAAGCGCGGCGCCGAGCCTCAGATCGTCCTCAACCAGCTCTTCAAACACACCCAGATGCAGGAAGGCTTCTCGATGATCCTGCTCGCGGTGGTCAACGGACAGCCCCGCGAAATGGGGATCATCCAGACCATCAAGTACTTCATCGAACACCGCGTCGATGTCGTCCGCCGCCGCACCGCCTACCTGCTGCAGAAGGCAAAAGATCGCGAGCACATTCTCGAAGGCTACCTCACCGCCCTCGATCACCTCGACAACGTCATTACCATCATTCGCGGCAGCGCCAACCGCGCCGACGCGCGCGAAAATTTGGTGCTCTACTTCGGCGGCAAGAAAATCGACATTAACACCACGGGCCGCGCGCCCAAGCTCGATCCCGAAAAGCCCTTCACCACCCGGCAGGCTGACGCCATCCTCGAACTGCAGTTGCATCGCCTCACCAAGCTCTCCATCGATGAAATCGCCAACGAGTTAAAAGAAGTCCGCGACAACATCGCCGAATACGAATCCATCCTCGGCTCCGAGACCAAGCTGCGCAAAGTCATCATCAAAGAGCTGGAAGAAGTGAAGAAGCTCTACGGAGACGAGCGCCGCACGCGTATCGAAGACGAAGCCGCTGAAATCGTCCTCGAAGATCTCATCGCCGACGAGCAGGTTGCCGTCACCGTCAGCCACTCCGGCTACATGAAGCGCACACCCATCTCCACCTACCGCATGCAGCGCCGCGGAGGGACGGGCCGCACCGGCATGAAGACGCGCGACGAGGATTTCGTCGAGCATCTCTTCATCGCCTCAACGCACGCCTACATTCTGATCTTCACCAACAAGGGCCGCGTCTACTGGCTCAAGGTTTACGAGATTCCCGACGTCAGCGCTGCCGGTAAAGGCAAGCACATCGGCAACCTGGTCGGCCTGCAGCCCGGCGAAACCGTGAAAACCATGCTCGCCGTACGCAACCTCGAAGAGGAAAACAAGTACGTCTTCTTCGCCACCCGCAATGGCCTGGTCAAGAAGTCCGAGTTGCGCGAGTTCATGCATGTGCGCTCCAACGGCATCAACGCCATCGCCATTGAACAAGGCGACGAACTGGTCGCCGCGCGCATTACCAACGGCAATCAGATCGTCTTCCTCGCCTCCCACGAAGGCATGGCCGTCCGCTTCGACGAAAGCCACGTCCGCCCCATGGGCCGCGCCGCGTATGGCGTCTGGGGCATCGACCTCGACAAAAACGACTACGTAGTGGGCATGGCCACAACCACCAAGCCCGGAGCAGAAAGTGCCGCGACCGCCGCAGGCACGGACCATGTGGGGACTAGGGACCATGTGGGGACGGCCGCCTCGCCCGGTTCGGGTGCGCCCGCAAACGAGCCCGAAGTCATTGACGCCGCCATTAAAGGCACTCTCATCCTCTCCGTCACCGAAAACGGCTATGGCAAGCGCACTCCCGCCGACGAATACCGCCTCACCAACCGCGGCGGCAAAGGCGTCATCAACGTGAAGACCACCGAGCGTGTGGGCAAAGTCGTCGCCATCGCGCAGGTCGACGAGACCAGCGAGGTCATGTTGATCAGCCACTACGGCAAAATTATCCGCATGGACTCAACCACGATCCGCGAATCCGGTCGCAACGCGCAAGGCGTCCGCCTGCTGAACATGGAACCCGGCGACCGCGTAGCCGCAGCCGTAGTCATCGCCCCCGACGCCGAACCAAACGGCAACAACGGAGGCACGCTAATTCAGTAGGGGGTTCTCGATCAGGTAATCGAAGCGGGTGCCCCATTTCTCGCGTCCTTGGCGAGAAGTGGGGCTTTTCTCTGAAGTACAAAAGGTCAGTTTCGCGCGAACGGAACCGAGCCCCAAATCTGGGTCTTTACCCATTCACCAGAGCCATCATGTGCTCCGGATACCGCCCCCCAGTCGCAGCCTCCGGCGGAAACACTTCATCAATCCGCCGCAAATCTTCCCGGCTGAGCATGACATCAAGCGCCGCGGCGTTCTCCTCCAGATACTTCCGCCGCTTCGTCCCCGGGATCGGCACCACGTCCGAAGCCTGCGCCAGCACCCAGGCCAGCGCCAGTTGCGACGGCTTACATCCTTTTTCTTTCGCGATCTCCTCCACCCTCCGCACCAGGTCGAGGTTCTTCTGAAAGTTCTCCCCCTGAAACCGCGGAGAGTTGCGCCGGTAATCATCCTCCGGCAAGTCTTCAAGCTTCCGAAACTGGCCCGTCAAAAAACCGCGCCCCAGCGGGCTGTACGCCACAAATCCAATCCCCAACTCGCGGCAAGCAGCCAGAATCCCGCCCTCCGGATCGCGCGTCCACAACGAATACTCGGTCTGCAGTGCCGCAATCGGATGCACCTTCACCGCCCGCCGCAGCGTTTGCACCGAAGCCTCCGACAGCCCCAGGTATCTCACCTTGCCTGCCTCCACCAACTCAGACATCGCTCCCACCGTCTCTTCAATCGGCGTGTTGGGATCGACGCGGTGCTGATAGTAAAGATCGATCGTCTCGACTCCCAGCCGTTTCAAACTAGCTTCGCACGACTTGCGAACATAGTCAGCCTTCCCGCTGACCCCACGCACATTCGGATTGCTCGGGTCACGCACAATTCCAAACTTGGTAGCGAGCACAATTTGCCCACGCTTCCCTTTGATCGCCTGCCCGACCAGTTCTTCATTCTTGTACGGCCCATAAACATCCGCTGTATCGAGAAAGTTGATTCCCAGTTCCAGCGCCCGATGAATCGTAGCGATCGATTCCGCGTCGTCCCGCCCGCCATAAAACTCCGACATCCCCATGCACCCCAGTCCGAGTGCGGAGACTTTCAGCCCACTTCGACCCAGCTCACGAATCTGCACGATTGCACCTCCTAATCTCCTGTGTAGCGCGCGCCCCCCCGCCCGCGTACCCTAGCGGGACACTCGTATTGTTGGTTTTGCCTTGGCCCATACATCGCCAATCTCCACCGCCGCGATTCCCGCATCGCGCAGAGCTCGCATCAGCGATGCTCCGTCCGGAGTAGAAATCAGCAACCCACCCGCGGTCTGCGGGTCAAACAAAAGTGCCCGCACATCGTCAGCCACTCCATCGTCATACTCCACCAGGCATTCGGCAAAGTCCCGATTGTTCTTGAGTCCTGCAGGGATGTACCCCGCACGCACGCACTCCAGCGCACCCTCGATCAGCGGAACCTTGCCGGCATAAATGCCTATCGATACATCTGACGCCAGCGCCATCTCGCGCGCATGCCCAATCAGCCCGAACCCAGTCACGTCGGTCATTGCATTGACGCGAAAATCGCCGCCAACAATCACCTCGGCCGCCCGCTTGTTCAGCGTGGTCATCGACTGGACGGCAGCATCCATCCACGCCGGCTCCGCTTTGCCTTTCTTGATCGCGGTTGAAATCACGCCCGTCCCGATCCCCTTGGTAAACAGCAACGCATCCCCCGGCTTGGCTCCCGCATTTGCCAGAACTTTCTTAGGGTGCACCATCCCCGTGACGGAATATCCGAACTTGGTTTCTTCGTCGCGGATGCTGTGGCCGCCAATCACGGTACATCCCGCCTCGATCATCTTCGACAATCCGCCCGCGAGAATCCGCTCCAGGATTGCCAGATCCGCTTTCTCGGGAAAACACACCAGCGCCAGCGAGGTGATTGGCTTCCCCCCCATCGCATAGACGTCGCTCAGAGAATTCGTCGCCGCGATCTGGCCGAACGTGTAAGGGTCGTCGACAATCGGGGTAAAGAAGTCCACCGTCTGCACCAGCGCCTGGTCGGGCGCGATCAGATACACTCCGGCGTCGTCGGCATGATCGAAGCCGACCAGAACATTCGGGTCCTGTTGCCGGGCTAATTTCCCAAGCACCGTGTCCAGCGCCGCCGGACTCAGCTTGGACGCTCAACCCGCGGCTTTCACCGACTCCGTCAGCCGAAACGGCTTGCTCTCAGACATGATTTCATTCTACTGGAACGGTCCGGTTGAACTCAGCGATGTGGTTACGCCACACATTCGGCTGATGAACCGTGTCGACACACGCTAAGAGTTGGGGAAGACTGGAAGGCTGCCGAACCATCACAAGGGCGTGCTTCACCGTGAAAGAGCGGCCCTTTGAGGGCCGCGTAAGGCGGGTGGAATCCGCCGGGCTTTAGCCCCTGTGGGCCTTTGAAGTGACAGCCTACTTCACCGTCACATCCGTCACCCGAATCTCCGGATAATTTCGATTCCACTGCGCCGAGATGCTGTCGAACGTCAGCCGAAACGGTTGCGTCTGCCCCGGGGCCAGCGGAGAAACGCTGACCTCGACCGGTTCAAGGTAAGCTCCATTGGTCCTGACCACCTGCAGCGGCACTTCCTCGCGCTGCGCGAGTTGTCCGATCGAGTCTTGAAACACGACTTCCACCACGACATGCGTCACCGTCTTGTCGCCCGTATTCGTGATCGTGCCGTCGACATAGCTGACCGTGTGGCCAATAAAATTCTCCGCCGCGCTCATCTTGAAGTCGGAAAGCTTCAGGCTGGCGAGGTAGGGTGAAGCCACCTTGGCGGCCTTCGGCGGCTCCCGCAGCAGGAACGCCGCGGCCAGCGCACCCCCGATCACCACCGCGACGGCAACGCCAATAATCAAACGGCTGGAGTCGCGTTCCTCGGCGACCGGAGTTGGCTGTCCCAAGCTGCTCATGAAAGGAATTGTAGGCTGTTGGTTTTTGATTGTCGATTTACCCGCCCAACCCTTGTCATCCTGAGCGCGCCTTTTGCGCGAAGGATCTATGTACTTCGCCGGTGCCACGAGCGCTGCTGAAGATTACATAGGTCCTTCGGCCCGCAAAAACGCGGGCCTCACGATGACAGCGCGATGAAATGAGGACCTCCAGGTTTTAAGCCCGCGCCCGCAGCAGCCGCGCGGCATTGTCGTGATACACCTGCTGCAGAATCGCATCACTCAACCCGAACCCATTCAGGCTCCAGTGATAAGAAAACTGCTCGATCTCATAAAAGTGTTCGTCGAGCGATTCCAGGATTCTAAAGGTAACCCGGTACATCGCCTTGTCGACTCCCATATCCGTGCCGTAAACCAGCCGGTCCGCGTGCTTCGCATAGAATTGCGCCCCAAAGCGCGGGATCGGCGCCGTCTCCGCATATCGCGCTGAAATGTCCGCATACAGATTCGGATTGCGCTCCAGCACCTCTCCCAGCCGCGCCAGATCGTAATCAAGGTTGGCAAAGTGACACGCGATGAACGTCGTGTTCCGGTGCCGCGCTGCCGTGCGCTCCAGAATGTCGACCATCCCCGACAGCCCGACAATGTTCGGCTGATTATCGAGTCGCCACTCGTATGCGTTCATGAGCCCGTCGTTGTAGCGGTCCATCTTCTGATACATCCAGATCGGATCGGCTACATGCAGGCTGACAGGCATGCCCAGCTCGCCACACTTTTCCCACAGCGCATCCATGCGCGGATCATCCGGATGCATCCCCGGAGCCTTCGACTTTCCTGACCGTAGTCCCTGGCCCTTGTCGTGGATCTCCCCCACTCCCCGAGCACCCGCTTGCCGGCAGCGTTCCAGTTCCTTGCCGGCAGCAGGCCCGAACTCTGGCTTGTCGTAGCCCGTGAAATCGAACCCACACCAGGTCTCAAACCGTTCCGGATACTTCGCATACTTTCGCTGAATTTCGTCAAACGCCGCGCCCGTCGTCATCGTCAGGATCATCGCCTTCTCAATTCCCACCTCGTCCATGTTCCGGACCCACGCCTCAATCTCCTGCTCCGTCTTGGCGTAAGGATGAGTGTGCATGTCGATGACCGGAAATTTGGCCTTTGCAATCTCGGTAACAGGAATCTTGTAGATGGACTGCGGCCGGTAGTCTTTAAGAAGAAGGGTCTCGGGCGACGCGATCTTTGTGGTTCCCGAATGATCCTCATGCTGGGCGGCTTCCGTGCGATCCGCAGTGTCCGCGAACGCGGATGCAGAAGGAAGTCCCGCCGCCAGTCCAGCCAGGTTGGCCCACTTCAAGAAGGATCGCCGATTCATGGAGTCTCCCTTGTGATGGAGTCGAACACGCGCTCTCCGCGAACTTCCCGCACTCGCGGTTTAAGACCTTTTTGCCGGCTGCATCGAACCTGAATCCACCGAAGAACAACGTCTAAGCCGAAGTCCGAAAGAAGGCAAGCAGAAACAGCACCCCAAACAGGGTATCCACTCCGCTAAACACCAGGTCCGACGGGTGAATCCGCTGCTGCAAATAAAGCGCCAGCAGGGAAGCGCCATACCCGAATTTCTCGATCACGGAAGGGATCATCATCAGCCGGAAGCGCACCGGATCCCGAGCGATCACCATGAACGCAAACTGCCACGCCAGTCCGACGCTGACGAATCCATAATAGAAGCCGGGATGGGTGATAACCGGAGGATCATTGCGCCCGATCACATCCAACATGAAGTAAAGAGGCGTCAGGATGAGAACACCCCAGATGGCAGCAATCCAGAAAACAATCTTGGCGAATTTCACCTTGCGACCTCCCGAAGTTGTGCCGAAACTCCTGGCAGAAGGATTGTGACGGAACGCTCTCGAAACATCCCTTCGAGCCGCCGCCTGAGATCGTAAGGGCATTGGGACATACCCCGCAATCTTTTCTTCGGATCCGGCAAAATACTTACTCGATTAGGCCTAACAAGGCTCCGATCTTCGAACTGACCGGCAAAGTCCTGGTTTTAAACTCTGCAGTCCCGCCCGATTCAAGGTTCAGTGCTTCGGAGTGTACTCGGGATCGATGCAGGAGAACTCAATTTGGCGCAGCCACCCTCTTCAGCCGCCGCCAACTCCATGGCGTTCATTGACTTGCCTGTTTCACCGACGTAAGATTCGCGCCAGTGATCGGGCGAACCATCTCGCACTATCGCGTCATCGAGAAGCTTGGCGGTGGCGGCATGGGTGTCGTCTACAAAGCGGAAGACACCGAATTGGGCCGCTTTGTCGCGCTGAAATTCCTGCCCGCCGACGTAGCCAATGATCCTCACGCGCTGGAAAGATTTCGGCGCGAGGCCCGAACGGCATCTGCTCTAAACCATCCCAACATCTGCACGATTTACGAAATCGGGAAGCACGAGGATCAATCCTTCATCGCGATGGAGTTCCTGGACGGGGTGACGCTCAAGCACCGCATTGCCGGACGGCCGATGGAAATCGATCCACTGCTCGAGATGGCCATCGAAATTGCCGATGCGCTGGACGCGGCCCACAACGGCGGTATCGTGCACCGCGACATCAAGCCCGCCAACATTTTCATTACCCGGCGCGGACACTCGAAGGTTCTCGATTTCGGACTGGCGAAGTTGACCCCGAACACAAGTTCAGCTGCCGGCGCCATGCCCACACGGACGATCAGCTCGGAACAACTGACCAGTCCGGGCAGCGCCGTGGGGACCGTTGCCTACATGTCGCCGGAGCAGGCGCTGGGCAAGGAACTTGACGCCCGCACCGATCTCTTCTCCTTCGGAGCCGTACTGTACGAAATGGCCACGGGCGCGCTGCCTTTCCGCGGGGACACCACGGCAGCGGTCTTCAATTCGATCCTGAACAAGTCGGCCCCCCCGCCCATGCGGATGAATCCGGACCTGCCGCCAGAATTGGAGCGCATCGTCAACAAGGCGCTGGAGAAGGATCTCGACCTGCGCTACCAGAGCGCAGCCGAGATGCGTTCCGACTTCAAGCGCTTGCGGCGCGAGACGGATTCAGGCCGATCCACAGCAGCCGTGGCCGAGTCTTTGCCCGCACGAAAACCGCGGCGCGCCTACCGGACCGCGGCGGTTCTGCTCCCGGTTGTGGCCCTAGCAGCAATTGTGTTTTTCTCTCTGCGTACGCCATTGCCGCCGCCGCGCGTTCTCTCGGCCACCCAACTCACCAGCGACAATATGCCGAAGGACTTAGTGGTGACCGACGGCCCCCGGGTTTATTTTGTCGAGACCGTGAACGAACGGGCGCTCCTGAGCCAGGTTTCAGCCAGCGGCGGCGAGATCAGCCGTATTCCAACACCCTTCGCGAATAGCTTCCTGCTGGATGTGTCCCCGATCCGTTCCGAACTCCTCATCGATTCTTTCAGCGGGGAAGCCGCTTTTCTTTCGCCTCGAGCCTCACCTCTGTGGATTGTTCCCATTCCGGCCGGATCACCACGGCACGTGGGCGATCTTTCGGTCGATGTTGCGGCTTGGTCGCGCGACGGCCGACAGTTGGCTTACGCGCTGGGCCCCGACCTGTATCTTGCCACGTGGGACGGAGCGCACCCCCATAAGGTGATGACCCTCGGCGGTGACTGCTTGGATGTGCAGTTTTCGCCGGATGCGAAACACTTGCGCCTCACCGCGCGCGATGCGAACAGTGGCTCGTTCAGGCTTTGGGAAGTTGGTGTTGATGGCAACGGCTTGCGTCCGCTGCTTCCAGACAGCTTTCATCAAGACCCAGGCGAGGGTGCCGGCAGATGGAGTTCCGACGGCCGCTACTTTTTCTTTGTGGCTGTCCATAATGCCCGCCCCGACATTTGGGCGCTGCGCGAGAGAGCCGGGATTTTTCGTCCCGGCAGCCCTGATCCGATGCCCATCACCACCGGTCCGCTTGCCTACTTCGGTCCGGCCTCCGCGCTCACCGGCGATCGTCTGTTCGTGATTGGAGAACAGCAGCGGGCCCAACTGCAACATCTCGATGCAAAATCACAGCAGTTTGTTCCTTTTCTAAATGGCATCTCGGCCGGCGAAACTGACTTTTCACGGGACGGCAAGTGGGTCACCTATGTCTCTTATCCCGACTATTTCTTGTGGCGCAGCCGGAGCGACGGCAGCGAAAAACTGCAGTTGACCTATGCTCCCGACAACGTCTCCATGCCGCGCTGGTCGCCGGATGGCACCCAGATCACTTATCTAAAGTATCCTCCGGGAAAAACCCAAGAGGTCGCCATCGTCTCCGCGGATGGAGGCAGGAGCCAGGAAGTCCGGGTTGGTGATCAGCGTTGGCCCGATGATCCGCAGTGGTCGCCGGATGGCAAATCGTTAATTTTTGCCCTCTACCCGCAAGGCGTTGTCGGTACGACTCCGCAGGAATTCTCGGTGGTCCAATTTGATCTGCAAACCAAGAAACTTACCACTCTGCCCGGCAGCGAGGGGATGGTGGGACCGCGCTGGTCCCCCGATCGACGCTATATCTCGACCTTCTCTGCGGACACCAGAAAGGTGATGCTGCTGGAATTGAGTGCGGGGAAGTGGTCCGAACTAGCAACGGGAACCGCTTTGCAGTATCCCAACTGGTCGCCGGACAGCAAGTACGCATATTTCGAGGATATAGGAGCCGACGGCCCTGAGATCGACCGCGTATCGGTGGCGACCCGGAAGAAAGAACGGGTGGTGGCCTTGAAGGGGATCTCGCGGGTCATCATGGACTCCAACGCGCCCTGGAATGGAATGGCGCCGGATGGTTCGCCGCTGATCATGCGCGATGTGGGCAACCGGGAGCTCTACTCGCTCGAACTGCAGTTGCCCTAAGACATTTCGCGAAGCTGCTTCTTCGAGTGTGCCGTCCCACAACTTCGCGAAATAACTCTGTCATCCCGACCGGAGCGAAGCGGAGTGGAGGGACCCTGTGTTTTCAGCGGCTTTCATTTTTGATCAGGCCGTTTCAATATGCCGCCTATTTCTGGGACAAGACACCAGCGGGACTACACATAGAGCTGACCGAGTTGACTACTCGCCGCCCACCGTGAGCCCGTCCACGCGAATCGTCGGCGCCGCGACCGACCCTCGGAACTCCAGGTCGTTCGCAATTTCGGAAATGTTGAAGAACAATTCCTTCAGATTGCCTGCCACCGTGATCTCTTCCACCGGATAGGTGAACTCTCCGCCCGAGATCCACATCCCCGAAGCGCCGCGCGAATAGTCCCCCGTCACCAGGTTCGCACCCTGCCCCAGAAATTCCGTGACATAAAGCCCTTCTTTAATTCCCGATATCAATTCCTTGGGCGTCTTCAGCCCCGCCTGCAGAAAATAATTCCCCGGCCCGATGCCCGGTGTCCCCGCCAGCCCGCGGGAAGCGTTGCCCGTGGTCTGCAAACCGAGTTTCTTCGCCGTGTAGGTGTTGAGCAAATACGACTTCAGCACCCCATTCTCGACCACCACGGTTCGCCTGGTCGGAACGCCTTCGCCGTCGAACGGACTCGTACCGAACCCGCCGGCAATCGTGCCATCGTCGATGATGTTGACGTTGTCCCCGGCAATTTTCTGTCCCAGTTTGCCCGCCAGAAACGATGCCCCCCGGTACACCGAGTCGCCGTTCACCCCTTCGAATATGTGTTCCAGAATCGACGTGGACACCATGGGATCAAAAACGATCGGCACTCGCGCGGTCTTAGCCTTGCGCGCGCCCAAGAGGCGCAACGTTCTTTCGGCCGCAACCTTCCCCACCTTCTCGGGTGCATCCAGCTTCGTCAGCGTGCGGGCCACCGAGTACCAGAAGTCCCGCTGCATGGCGCCGTTTTCATTCTGTGCGATCGGCACTGCGGCCACCGAGCAATACGACCGCCGGTATTCCCCCACAAAGCCATGCGAATTCGCCAGCACCTTGCGGCCGGTAGCAGCGTCAAACGATCCACCTTCAGAATTCTTGATGCGCGGGTCGAAATCGAGCGCAGCCTTTTCCGCACGCCGAGCGTAGTCGATGCGATCCGGGCCAGGAAGTGAATACACATCTTCGTGATAGAGATCAAGATCGCCGGCGAGCGAACCGAGTTGCGAGGCTTCCGGGATTCCGCCAAACGGATCTTCCGACGTGATCTTCGCCAGCTCCAACGCGGACCTCACCATACGATCGAGCCCGGCGCTGGAAAAATCGCTCGAGTAGGTGCTGGCCGCGCGCTGGCCGAAAAAGACGCGGACACCGATGGATTTCGAGCCGGATTCTTTCAGAGTCTCGACCTGCCCCAGGCGAACGAGCGTAGAGAATTCGTCGCCTTCCCGGACCACGCATTCGGCGGAGCTTGCCCCTCCCGCCGTTGCGCGGCGGACGATGTCCTGGGCAATTTCGCGGAGATCAGTTTCGAGTTTCGAGTTTCGAGTTTCGAATTCAGTTTGCGGCATTTTATTTTGATTGAGACCTTATAAATTGTCATCCCGAGTGAAGGCAGGCGAAGCCGACCGCAGTCCAGGAACCTTGTGCTTTCCGGCCACGAACGCAAGTTCCCCCGACTGCGCGTTAGCTTCGCTGCGCGAAACTCACGCTCCCCCCGGGATAACAAACGATACCCAGAAGGCTCATACTACCCAACGGGAAACCTTACTGCATGAACCCGCCCGGATCTTTCCTGGCAGTTCCGCCGACCGTGAGCCGATCGATCTTCAGCGTGGGAATCCCCACGCCCACCGGCACGGCCTGCCCGTCCTTGCCGCACGTGCCCACACCCTCGTCGAGTTTCAGATCGTTGCCTACCATCGAAACTCGCGTCAGCACGTCGGGGCCGTTACCGATCAGCGTCGCACCCTTAATCGGCGCCGTGATCTGCCCGTCCTCGATCATGTACGCCTCGGAGGCCGAGAACACGAATTTTCCATTGGTGATGTCGACTTGGCCACCGCCGAAGTTCACCGCATAGATGCCATGCTTCACCGAGCGAATAATGTCTTCCGGATTGTCCTGCCCCGCCAGCATGTACGTGTTGGTCATGCGCGGCATCGGGATGTGCTCGTAGCTCTCTCGCCGTCCATTGCCCGTGTCAGAGATGCCCATCAGACGCGAGGAAAGCTTGTCGCTGAGGTATCCCTTGAGAATTCCGTTTTCGATAAGCACGGTTTCCTGCGTGGGCTCGCCTTCATCATCCACGTTGAGCGACCCGCGCCGCCACGGCATCGTGCCATTGTCGACCACCGTGCACTTTTCGCTGGCCACGCGTTTTCCCACCAGCCCCGCGAAGGCAGACGTCTTCTTGCGGTTGAAGTCCGCTTCCAGCCCGTGTCCCACCGCTTCATGCAGCAGGACTCCCGGCCATCCCGGACCGAGCACGACTTCCATTTCGCCAGCCGGAGCCTCGCGCGCATCGAGTTGCAAAATCGCCTGCCGCGCCGATTCCTTCGCAAAATATTCGGGAGTCTTCTCGCCAAAGAAGAAATCGAGTGCGACGCGTCCGCCACCGCCGGAGCTTCCACGCGCCGAATTCCCCTCCGTCTTCGCAATGCACGACACGCTCATGCGCGCCAGCGGCTGGGAATCCTCCGCAAACGTTCCGTCCGACCCGACCACCAGAATGTTCCGCAATTCGTCCGCGTAACTCGCCCGCACTTCCTGAATGCGCGGATCATAAGCGCGCGCCGATTTGTCGGCACGCATCACCAGTTCGACCTTGGCGCTGATCTCCGCATCCACCGAAGGCAGCGTCACCGGATACAGACTGCGCGCTGCCGCTTTCTGAAATCCTGCAACCGTCGCTTTCGCCGGAGCGCTCGCAATCAATGCCGCCGTCCGCGCCGCGTGCAGAATGCGCTCGGAAGAAAGGTCATCGGTGTACGCGTAGCCCGTCCGCTCGCCGGAAACCACGCGCACGCCACATCCCGCCGAGATACCCTGCGACGCCGACTTCACCATCGACTCATCCACCATCAGCGACGTGGACGAGAGATATTCGAAATAGAGGTCGGCATAATCGCCGCCCGCCGAAAGCGCGGCCGACAGATAGCGTTCCAGGTCATGCTCGGTCAAGCCGTATTGGTCGAAGAAAAATCGTTGTTTATCCACGTGTTTTAGATGCCACCGAGTTCCGGCAGGACTCGAAAGCGTCCACTCCCCCTAGACTTGTCTAGAAATTGGCCTTTTGATGCGGTTATTCCATTATCCCACACGCCCAGCCATGTGGGGACAGCCGCCCTCGGCTGTCCGTCGAGCGAAGCTCGACCGCCGTTTCTTCCACATCCTTCGCCACATACGATGTTCACCCGTCACAGACTTCGCCCCTCCCAATGTGGACAATTTCCCTCGTGACCCCAGACACCCTTACCCGCACTGTCCAGGACTTCCTCCGGCAGTCCGGTTCAGGTGGGCGATGCGCTCGCGAACGAGTGCGGAACACGCCCGTGGGACAAAGAGGTGAAGTCCTTGGACTAGCCGAAGAGCGCGTTCTTGATGACCGTAACTGGCCGTTTTTCCTGCAATCCTCACCGCCGTCCGCGATACCCGCCATCCCACGGTTCCCGCCAGCATCCCCTGTTCCGCCTGCGTCCCGAACGCTGGCTGGAATCGCTCGTGGTGGCCGATGTCAGCGTCATCGACCAGCGCCTGGATTCTCGCTTGCTCTATTCGCAGGTTCCCGCATTCTCCGCCTCCGACCGGGCCATGGTCGACGTGTTGACCACCACGCATGACGGCCGCCTGGCCGGCGTCGAACTGAAAGCCGACGAAGACATCCATCTGCCGCTCCAGGGTCTCGACTACTGGTCGAGGGTTTCTTGGCATCGCAGTCGCGATGAGTTTCCTCGCTTCGGATATTTCCCCGAACGCCAGTTATCCCCGACAAGCCGCTCCTGTACCTGGTCGCGCCCGCCCTACACGTTCATCCCGCCACCGACATCTTGCTGCGCTACATCTCCCCCGAGATCGAGTGGGAGTTCGTGGGGATTGACGAGCGCTGGCGCGAAGGAGTCAAAGTCGTGTTCCGAAAACGCCCGAGCTCCGCTCTCACCGGGGAGATGCGGATGCTCCGCAACCACCAGACGGAAGATTGCGAGTTGCGATCTAACGTCAGTCGGCCAGACTCTAGCCGCGAGGCGGCGAAACAATGCAGCTCACGGCGCAAGCCGTGGGTGGTCAAATGGGAAATGAGCGAGCCCCGGAGGGGTGAAAGAGCTACGACATAGACTCCGGGGGGACGGCACGGATTCTCATGCGCGGCTCAGCCCTGCCAAGTCCCTAACATCCGCCGTACGTCAACCAACTGCCCCAGGTGGTACGCGTTGTGATCCGCCACCAGCAACGCTTCCCGCAAAACCGTCTGCCCATCGCCCCACGGAATCCGTGCGAATAAATCGGTCTTGCGATTCGCCACCAAGGTCTGCATCGCCTTCAGGTCCCGCCGAAACTGTTGGACGCTTTTATTCCACGCCGCCGCATGGGGCGGAGCTTCCGTCTTCGGCCAATATCCGACAGGCCATTGGGGCGCAATGTACTTGGGATTACGGCTGAACTCAAGAATGTCCCACTGCGCCAGGCGCATGTGCTCGAGGAGCATCCACGCCGTGTGCGGAAATTTCGCGGGGTTAGCGCCTCGCAGGCTCGGCTTCAATCCCTTGATCACATCGTCGAACTTAGCGTGGGCTCCCCCACCCTCGAGAATGTAGAGAAGATGTTGGCGTAAGGACTCCTCGTGATCTTTCGTCATCCCATTCCTCCGCGCAGGACTCGCCCCAGTGTAGCGCGGACTCATGATGGGAAGATGGAGACTCGGGGTTTGACCTGGCGTCATCCTGACCGCAGCCGCTGTTCAGGCTAAGGGAAGGATCTCGCGGGCAGACAAGGGATGCGCAAGGGCAAGTTCGCCGGCAATCCCGACGCACACCTCAGGAAGCTGATGCGTTACTTGTTCTGCGCGGTTGCAGTTTGCGACGGCGGGACGTCGTCGATCGTGCTCCCGATGGCATCGCCGGAGAGCACCAGTTCCACGCGCCGGTTCTGCTGACGCCCTTCAGCCGTGTCATTCGACGCAATCGGCTCACTCTTGCCGAAACCACGCGCCTCGATCGCGCTGGCCGGGATCCCCTGCTGCACAAAGTAATCGCGAACGCTGAGCGCGCGATGCTCCGACAGATCCTGATTGTATTCGTCGCTGCCAACGCTGTCCGTATGCCCTTCAACCGCCACATGCAGGCTGGGGTAAGCCAGCACGATCCCGGAAACTTTGGCCAGGCGTTCGCGAGCTCCAGGCAGTAGCTCGAAGCTTCCGCTGCGGAACAGAACGTCCGACATGTTCGCGATCAGTCCACGGGCCGAGTCGCGCGTAGCCAGAATCGAATTGAGCTGTTGCAGCAACCGCGCCCGCAGTTCCTGCTTCTCTCTTTCCGCCTGCTGCCGGAGATTTTCCGATTGCGCTGCGGCCGCGCGCGCCTTGTCCGTCTCGGCGGCCAGAACCTGCTGCTGTGCCACGGCTTCCGCCTTTGCCTGTTCTGCCGCTTCTCGCTGGCGCGCCGCTTCCTGCGCTGCAGCCACCGCCTCCTGCTTCATGCGTTCCGCTTCCGCCTTGGCCTGCTCGGCTTGGGCGCGAGCCTGTTCCGCTTGAGCACGCGCAGCTTCCGCGTCGGCGCGACGCCTGGCCTCGGCTTCCGCATCCGCGCGGGCCTTGGCTTCGCGTGCCGCGGCGGCCGCTTGAGCTTCGTCTTCTGCCTTCTGCTTCACCGCCATCAAGCGCGCTTCTTCCGCGGTCTCGGTAGCTTCTTTGGCAGCAGCTTCCACCGCCGCCTTGTTCTGCTTCTGCCGGTAGATTTCTTCCGCGTGCAGCAGTTGCTGTCCGGCCTTCGACAAAATGGACGCAGCGTACTTGTCCGCCGCCGCGATATGCGCGATGCGCACTGCGTTGCGCGCCTCAAACAACTCCAGCGGGGTCTTGCTGTCGATTCCGAAAATTGCGTCCTGAATATGTGTATTGGTCGAGGAGTACGTCCCGCGCGTCACCAGTTCGTAGCGCGCGTCGATGTTCTCGCCGCCCGCGCCATTCAGAGGAGCGCTCTCCATCACCACCATGTTCCCCGGTTGCGTCACTGCAAAATAAGGCTCCGCGGTCACGATCATTCCAAACGTCTGCAAGTCGGTGAACGCTTTCACGTGCGCGTTGCCGTTGTGGTCGAGAGAAAGCTCGCCTAGATTGACTGGCCGCCCCTGCGGCGACACCGCCCAGGCGACATAAGTCAGAAATTCCAGCCCAAACTTGGTCGCGTCTTCCAGCCCTTGAAATCTCGCATCGATCTCGAAGTTGGTCTTCTTGCCTTCAACTTTGGCTTCGCCCGAAGCCCCCCGCAGCAAGTCGGTGCCTTGAAAATCCACTTTGGTCGTCCCGCCCTGCAGCCGATAGTGCACCGCCTTGGTGGTCCGCGACACCGTCAGAACGGTCGTAGGAGCACCCGTGTTCACGGGAGCAGAGGTTGGTGTCTGCGCGAACGCAACCGAGGTAACGGCCAGAAAAACAATGACCAAAGATAGTTTTTTCACACGGGTTCTCGATCTGGGGGAGATGTAAGAATTGACTAATGTTCTTAATAATCTTCGTTGATGTACCCGCGAATGAAAAGAACAGGAAGGGATAGCACTTTAGTCACTAGTCAAGAGCGT
>JBARBI010000060.1:0-3324 GCA_049792875.1 Candidatus Sulfotelmatobacter sp. | reverse complement strand
GCGTACGGGCCCACAGACGACCCATCAGGTGCGGGAAGCCGTCGAGATCCACGTATACGAGAGCCTCTCTGTCCATCACTTGTCTTTCGTGCGTTTCGGGCTACGCGCCATGCGAATGCGCTGCGGCAGGTTTTCTTCTTCGAGCTGCAGGCCCACGGGATCGTTCTTCGGCGCGGCGAGATCGCCCAGCCGCTCCGCCAGGCCCAGCACAAAAAGGACCGTGGCGTATATCCCGATGGCGACGCCGGGATCGCCCTTTTCAAGCTTGACGAGGGTCGTGCGGCTGATCGAGGCGCGCTGCGCCGCGATGGCCGCGGGGATGCGCCGCCGCCGCCGGGCGTCACGGATGTCGCGGCCGAGCTTGCGCAGGGCATGCCTTACCGGGAGCGGCATTACGACGGATGATCGACTGGTCCTCATACTTAATGTCCATAATAATGGTCTCTACAAGCTGTAATGTACATTATTATGAACGTTATGTAAATCTTGGAGATACGGGGCGCACGGGGAATGTCAGATTTTCCGGCAACACCATCAGGGCAATTCATCTGAGTTCAGTCACAGGTAGCGCGCGAAATCCATTCGCAAGTGGAAAGCCGTTCGATGCGCGGCACACAACTGCCCCAGCGGCGATCCGCGATTTGCCCACGACGCTGCGCACGAATTCGAGATTCACTGTATCGCCGACATCTGGCAGTTCCGTCCACTTCGCTTCAAACAGTTCCAGACGTCCGCCCGTATCGACCACGAAGTCCACTTCGCGGGTTCGATCCCGCCAGAAGAACAGGCTGCCCGTGCGCCCCCCGCGGCGCTCTCGATCACGAAGTTGGGCGAAAACGAACGTCTCCCAGACTGCTCCTACCGCTGGTGATTGCCGAAGGGCTTCCTCGGAGCGAATATTCAGCAGAGCACAGAGCAGGCCAGTGTCGGCGAGATAGAGTTTTGGACTCTTGACGATGGACTTGGTTCGATTCGAGAACCACGGCTCAAGCAGTACGATCTGACCGGACGCTTCTAGCATGGACAGCCAATGGTTCGCCGTTGAAGGCGCGATTCCGACATCGCGCGCCAGATCCGCCTTGTTCAACAAGTTGGCAGAACGGAGTGCACAGGCTCGCAGAAATCTCTCGAACTCTCGCAGGCTCCCGACGTTGGTTAGGGAGCGCACATCGCGTTCGAGATACGTAGCGAGATAGGAATTGTAAAAAGTCCCAGGATCAATGTCAGGGTTGGCGTACAGTTCTGGGAAACCGCCGCGCACGACAGCTGTTTCGAAGCCGGTTTCCGGCAAGGCTGCTTGAATCTCGGCAAATGAGAGGGTTTCAAGTTCCACGATGTCGGCCCTGCCTGCCAACGATTCGGAAGCATTCTTCATCAGGGTGAACTTCTGCGAACCAGTAAGCAGAAATTGCCCATTACGCGTGCGCTGGGCATCGACGGCCACCTTGAGGTGCCGAAACAAGCCGGGCGCATATTGGACCTCATCAATAAGGACCGGAGGCGGATGACGCTGAAGAAAAGTGGCGGGTTCCTTCTCGGCCTGCTCCGCTTCGGCGGGGAGGTCGAGACAGACAAATGCATGCTTGGGGAACAGGCGCAGGAATGTAGACGTTTTGCCGGTCTGCCTCGCTCCGGTCAACACGACTACGGGCCGCGTCTTCGCGGAGCGTTGGAGGCGAGGTTCAACCGCACGCGGAATCCACATATGCAAAATATACGATATAATCGCATATTTTGCACGTAGAAGTAGCATCCATTCGCGACGCTGTTCCAGTTCCCGTCACGGGCCCGGACGGGGCTAGCGACTCGGCCTAGATCCAAGGACCACGTGGTATATCGCAGGTGGTTGACATGTACTACATCGGGTTTCCCTGCATTGCAAGTCCCATCCAACGGTGGCGCTGGGGCGTGCGTTTTCCGTTCGTGCCGCTTTGGGCAAAGGCGTCCGGCTGCCGATCAAACTCGGCCCGCCGGACCCATACGTTCCGGCGAAATAGAACAAAAAAAGGAAAATCGCGCCAGTCGGGCGATGAAGAGAGAAGAGCAATGAAAATCAAAAACGCAATCTTAATTCTTGCAGGCTTCGTCCTGGTGTGCGCCCCGACAATAGTCGCAGGCTCAACCGCCATCGACCCAGGGAATCAGTATCAGTATCTCCAGCTTCGCTAACTACTTCTTCGAGATGATGAGATTCGTCAGTTTCCAGCGGTTCTGATAGGTCTCGACCTCGACCTGTTGCGTCTTCTTGCTGACCTTCAGTTTGCAGGCCGGCAACGCCGTCCCCTCGGAGCCCTTCCCGTCAGGCGTAAGGAATAAATCGACGGCCCCGACGCTGTACTCCTTAGAGCGCGTGTTGGCGTAAGCCTCGCCGAAGGCAATTCTGCGATCGGTGATGAGCCGGATGTGGCGGCGTCCTTTGTCCGGCGGCAATTCGAAGATGTATTTGACTTCGTTGCCTACGCCATACGGTGTGCTGAAACGGCCCTTGCCTTTCATACGATCAAGCGCAGCCACAATTCCATCCTGGCCGGAGCGCTTGAAGGCGTCGATCAGGCCTTTGCGATCGTCCTGTGTAGAAAACTCGTCAATGTGGATGTTGACGTTGACCATCTTGCCCAATTGCGTGCTCGTCCCCATGGCGGTCGCCTGGATTATCATGGGCGACTGATCCTGAGCGTGGACAATTGTTCCGATGCCCGACAACAAGAGGAAGAGGGAGACTATAAGGGAATTACGGAAAGACCTGTTCCTGTTTCGCATGTGCGTTCTCCTCTTCGCGTTCATCGCTTGCTAATTGCCCAGCGGCGCCACTCATCTCCCGAGTTCCTTTGGTTGCTTTCAGTCCTACCGGAGTCGACTTGGGCGTGGGAGCCGACCCTGTTATGGAATCAGTACTCCCTTTGACGGAGTTTTGAAGAACTAAAATGGAAGTCCCAGATCGCGGAACAAGTGGGCCTCCATGCCTAAGGTCCGAGACAATCCTAGGTCTGGCTCGATGTCCCTACAACTAGGGATATCCCTAAGCTCAACCCGATTGAGCTAGGGATATCCCTAGTTGTTGCATTCCAGCGCAGGCCTCATTCTCGAAGGGTACTTCCAGGTTGACATTAGGAGTCGACGCGCGATCAGCGCATGAGAATGGAGGAGATTTATGACCGGTAGAAGAATTGGTGTTTCACTGAGTCTCTTAGCAGTGTGCCTCTTGAGCTTGGGATCGGCCCTTGCCGCCGATAAAGTAAAAGGCAAAGGAGTGATCACCCTACGCTCGGGAGACACCCTGACCGTGGAAACTGACGAGGATGCAGCTATAACCGTGACTGTCAC